>JANPAV010000195.1:0-1918 GCA_031430115.1 Armatimonadota bacterium
CGGCAATGGGAAGCCTTGCGGGTCTATCCATTTTTGCTTCATTGGCATTAGCTTTTGCCCTAAATGTCCAATCGAAGAAGGTCGCCAATCTCTGAAAGAATTGCGTCCGGACCAAACCGTTCCAGTTCATCAGCTGTGTGAGTTCCGTAAGATACCGCCAAGTTAAATCCCACCTTCGCAGCAGAACCTTCTTGCAAATCTGCCGGAGTATCGCCAACTTTGATCGTCTCGGATGGCAAGACACCTGCGCGACGGCAAAGTTCATTGATCATGTCTGCGCTTGGGCGTCCGTTGACCACTTCATCACTGGTAATCGAGTCATTGAGCAAATCGCCCCAGTTCATCCGATCTAGGAGGATATCGACTGTCTCCCGGTCAAAACCGGTATCAACGGCAATTCGAATTCCCATTTCTTTGAGCACGCGAAAAGTGCTGGATACACCGGGAATTTCGCCAACCTCTTCGGAGGTCTTATAGGTTTCGATCATTCGCTCACGGAAGTCACGATCAATCAAGTCAACGTTTCCCGTTGCACTATATTGATCAAGCAGCCGCTGAATTGCAACCGGCTTCCGGATTCCCATCACAGCGTTCACATCGGTAACCGTCACAGTTACTCCAACTGCTTCAAGGGCATCTTGCAGGCATTTGCCGACGGTGTTTGTATCTTTAACGGTCGTTCCAGCGAGGTCGAAAATTGCAAGTTTAAATCGTGCCATGGTTAAATTATTTCCTGTGCGAGCCGTTCAGTAAGTCCGAACGAGAGTGTCATTCCAGTACCAAAAAGATTGAGTGCCCAAACTGATTCACCAATGGATTTCCACCAATAAGGCATATTGGGGTGCGTATTGTAAGTGCCTTCCCACCGCTGAATTACTTGATAATTTTCGCGAGGAAGAAATTCATCCATCGCTTCCAGAATCGCTTCATCAGTCTCGTCATCTCGGTAAGGTGTGAGACTCCTGCCATAGTGGTGACTGTCGCCAACGGTGATTGTCCCATCGGAATGCTCTGCAACCAAAACGTGAATGCCAAGCTCAATTTGCCTTTCCCACTTGGTCCTGTGAAAATCCTGAACATGCTGAAGTGATGGGCAATCTCGAAAATTTGCGTAATGCCCTAGCGTCAGTCCCGCACATAAGTGAATCCCAAGTGGCTTTACAGAATCATCAACGGGGCGAAGTCGGAGCATTTGGAGTCTGGTTTGAATCAACCCCGCTTGATCACATTCTTGAGGAAGGACACTGTAGATGTCCGGTCCCGGGCAAACGACGATTTTATCGGCATGAAACACTTCACCGTTTGAAGAGATCAATTGTCCAGTTTCAATATTGGTGACCGTCGTGTCAAAGCGAAATTCAACCCCCGCCTTCATAAGACTGTTGGCGACAGCGTGAACAACTTCTCGAGGATCAACCGCCGATTCGGTTGGGCTTAGCATGCCGCTCTTTAAGTTTTCACCGCGGACGAACGGAAATTGGGACAAAATTGCCTCCTTTGGTAACAGCACGCGATCATTGGAATGACCCGTAGATTCCAGAAACTCTTGTAAGACCTGCTGTTCGGCGTTCTCATACGCCAGGGTCAACGAGCCACATTTCCGGATCCAAAAGTTGCATTCATCGGCGGCTTGTTCCCAAAGTTCCCGGCTACGGAAGGCTACTTCCTGTAATTCCGGTGTAGGTTGACCCACCACCCAAACCATTCCAAAATTTCGAACACTGGCGCCTTGGGCTTGAGCTGATTTTTCAAGGATGAGGACTCGTTTGCCAGCCTTGTTCAAGTGCCAAGCAAGGGACAATCCGGCAATTCCTGCCCCAATGATTGCAAAGTCCCACCGGTCCACACAGGAATTGTATTCAAGTATTGTTAAAGAATGCGCAAGGTTGAATTCAGTGAGAGATTTGATGAATACAAT
>JANPAV010000196.1:0-15209 GCA_031430115.1 Armatimonadota bacterium
GGTCGCATCTCCCGCACTCATGTCTCCCGCAAATGCTACGTTGTAGCCACGTTCTTTGATCAGACCTTCAAGCTGAGCATCTGAATCGTCGGAAATATTGAGCGCACCAAGGTATCCCAACTCTTGGGACCTGTCCGCAAATCGCATTGTCCCCATGTCCGCCTTTGCATCAACCAGAGGCATCCACATCGTCACACACTTGACGCCGTCAAGCGGCCAGTATTGTTGATCTTGGTGCCACGGAGTTGGACCGCCGCCTGCCTCTTTGTACAAAGCCTGATCGTGATAAAGCCGGACGCCATCAACTCCCATTAGGTCCGCCGCGATCTTGGCAAACCGCTTTGCCAATGTGTATTGCCGAACTCCTTCGTCGCCAACCCACAGGTTCATGTTCTGAATAAACGCCTTGCCATAGGTGTCTCTTTCACTCAATGGCTTGTATGTCTTGGCCATTTCTTCGGTTGAACTGGTAATCAACTGTCGGTAAGCCTGTACTTCTTGGTCTTTAGCAACGCCACGAAGGAGTATATGTCCATTGGTTTGGTAAGCATGGATTTGATCATCCGTCAGCTCGTAGGGTTGAGAAAGGTCGGGAAAATGTGATGTGGGTGTCATTTGGTCTAGTTTGTGCTATCTTTCGACCATAATTGAATAGTCAGTTTGGTGAATTTAATGTCTAAAATGGGAAGTATGCATCGGCACCACCGCCTTATCACCTCTCCGGTTCAAACCGAGGTTGGGTCGATTTTGTTGGCGGGGCTCCACCTTTTTGGACAGGGCGTGAACTCAACCGGTAAGGCTCGCGTGTTCGACGGTGCCGCCCTCGTTCTGGTCACCCGTGGCGAGGGAATCTACAAAGATTCCCGAGGCAAGAGGACTCCGGTCAAAGCAGGGGACGCGATCCTCGTCTTCCCCGGAATGGCTCACTGGTATGGTCCCCAAAAGGAACAAGTTTGGGACGAAATTTACGTGGCATTCGATGGTCCATTGTTTGCGCCTTGGTTCACGAGCGGTCTGCTTGATCCCGATTTTCCAATTCGACATTTGGGCGATCAGATGGATTCCAGGGGATCGTGGCTCATGCTTTGGATCGAACAATTCGCCGATCTGAAATCCCAATCCAAACAAATTCAGGCAATGACGTCTTTGGTTCAATTTCTGAGTGAAATAGCCCTTGGCGACGGCAATCATCACAAGCAATCTGACGACTGGCTGGCGCGGGCAAAGAGCCTGTTGAGCTATGACCTCAAGGGTGACATCGATTTGGAGCGCGTAGCAAAAGAACTCGATTCTAGCTATGAAGCTTTCCGTAAACGGTTCCAAGCTCATGCCGGAATGGCGCCAATGCGATACCGCAATGAGCGACGCATCGAATCTGCCAAGCAAATGATTCGCTATTCCTCGCAGGTCAGCAATCGTGAGGTCGCGGACGCTCTCGGCTTCAGCGACGAATTCCATTTCAGCAAGCGATTCCGGCAGATTGCCGGCGTAACTCCGAACGATTTTCGAAAATCGGTTAAATAGCTCGCTCGAACTCCGCCCACTGCTCTTCGGAGAGACCTCCGAAGAGCGAAACACCACTCGCCCCGCGCTTTAACGCAACCTTTACCGCGGCTTCCAGTTCACCAGCCTTAAAATCAGGGATGTAGAGCCCGGCATATATCGGAATCTTGACGGCTCCAATATTCTCTCGTATGCAGTCGCCGATCCATTCGATTCCTTGGTCATAAAAGGTGTTGTAGGTCATCGGGCAAACCGCGTCAAGCGGCCACTTGTCCCAATCCTGGCGGCAAATCTTCCGGGCCTGCGAGGGAGTTGGGAAGACCGCGGCCGTCACCGGTTTCTTGGCGTTATGAGCCGTCTCTACCAATCGATTTACTAGCTTCGTGACGGAGTCATAGCGGAAGTGAAGCCATTGCTGGTTGTGGGCGGGGTCCGTCATTTCCAATAGATCCTCGCCATATATGTCCTTGTAGGCTTTGCGCGTTGCCTCGGAATAGTCGAAGTCATAGTCGGCCATTTCCTCGGTCTGATCCAGTCCGTACTTTCGCCAAAGCGCCTTGGGCAAGATGACATCGGGATATCGAACATAGTCGAGGTGAACTCCATCAACCAGCGGATTTGTCGCCAATTCGTGCACTCGTTCGGCTAAGTACTCGACCACATCCGGGTTGACAGGCGACACCCAACGGTAGTAATCAACGTACGGTGGATGGTCGAAACAGCTTTTGCCCGACCGACTAACTTGGAACCACTCAGGATGATTATCTCGAATCCATTGCTCACCGCGATTGGTCGTCCACATCCAAGAGTGCATCTCTAATCCGGCTGCTTTGATAGCCTCGCACTCGGGTTCATGGATGCCGTGCTCCAAGAAAACGCCCGTAATGCCTCGGCTTGCGAGCTTCGAGTATTTCTCCTTCAACTCTTGGGCAGTTGCAGACCGAGATGGACCGGTCCAAATCCAGAATTTGCGGGCTGACATAGTGAGAGAATACTTCGGTGTTGCGCAATATCGAATCTCGACACGCAAAAGAGCGACCAGCATTCAATGAATACTGACCGCTCTTGAATAGCTTTATGAGGAGACAGCGTAGCTGTATTCGTTCACATTTTGAGCATTGTACTTCTTAAGGATGACCTCAACCGAAGCTCGATCAACGTCGTCAGGAAGGTTGATGGCCAACAAAGCACCGCCTTTCTCAAACGTTTCGTTGTAAGAATGGATTGCTTGATCAGGCACTCCCTGATCCTTCAAGTAGCCAAATGCTCCACCGGCCATTGCGCCTCCAGCAGTTGCCGCAGCAGCACCAGTAAGTGCCATTGCCAAGGTACCACCACCCACGACGAGTCCAATTCCTGGAATGAACATTGCGGCTAAAGCGGCAGCAACGCCAACACCTAGTCCGATTCCTGCGCCTTTCCCTGCTCCAGCCATTGCGTCTCCGGCGGTAGTCGTGGAAAGTCCCGTCTTAGCGGACAAATCGCCTTTGTCGTTTACATCGTCAACGATATGATCAGTTCTCGTATTGTCATTCCAGTTCGTGTCCCGTTCCATTGTGGAATCAAGTTGAGTGGTCATGTCAGCACCAGAAACTGCCGCGTTGATTGGTACATCGGCTGTATAAGCAACCGCATTATCGTTGAGTCTGCCCATACCGTGTCCAGTGTAGTGAACTGCACGATCTTTGTATTGCTCGTGTCCAATAAGAGTGATGTCTTCACTCTTTAGGCCGAAGTCCAGCAGGGCTCCGGTAGCTTTCTCAGCGTCGTCGATAGTGTTGAAAGAAGCGTAAATGGTTGGTTTCATGGTTTTCCTAGCAGGCGCTTTCCGCCCAGTAAAATTACTTGACGCCGATTCTCACAACTCATTCCCGCGTTGGAACAAAGTCATGTCAGATCTTTCACTGACGGTTAATCATCAGAACGATTGGACCACCCCTGTGTGATGTCAGAACCACATCTGGAGTCTGAAATCAGTAGTTACGATGCGAAGCCAACGACTTAATTAGGCGCCGCACCCCTAAATTATTGGATAAATTATGGCAAGACCTATTTGGACAGGATACATCTCATTCGGCCTTGTGAATATTCCAGTGAGCCTCTTCGCAGCCGAAGAACGAAATGACCTCAGCTTAAAGATGGTTGACAGCCGAAACAATTCGGGGATTCGCTATGAGCGGGTTAATGAAGTAACCGGAAAGGAAGTGCCTTGGGATCAAATTGTCAAAGGTTATGAATACAAGGATGGGCAATTCATCCTACTGGACGACGCGACCTTGAAATCAATTGCGCCAGAAGTCACCAAGTCGATTGATATCGAGAATTTTGTCCTTGCCGGTGAAATCGCCCCGCAGTATTTCGAAAAGCCCTACTATTTGGTTCCAACCAAGCAATCGTCCAAGGCATATGCCCTTCTTCGCGAAGCGCTAAAAGATTCAAACCGAGTGGCGATCGCAAAAGTAGTCATACGGACCAGGCAGTATGTTGCTGCGATCTCTGCCAAAGAGAAGGCCCTCGTCTTAGACCTCCTTCGGTTCCATCAAGAGCTACGAAAAGCTCCGGAAGACAAACTACCTTCCATGAATCTCAAAGAATTGAAGATTTCAGAAAAAGAGCTAGAGCTTGCCAAACAATTGGTTGGATCGATGGAAGCGACCTGGAAGCCTGAGGAGTATAAGGACGACTTCCGAGCTGCCTTAATGAAATGGATCGAGAATGCAGTGAAGAATCACGGTACAACTCCGGTTCACGAAGGTGAAGAAGAAGCCGAAGAGCCAAAGACTGAAGTGATCGACATGATGGCCTTGCTGAAGAAAAGCATGGAAGAACGTGATCAGGCAAAGGCAAAGCCAGCGAAACGCAAGAAGGCCTAGGGCATTGATTTGAAGTCAAAATTGGCAACCTATCAAACAAAACGGAGATTCGCCGAGACCCCCGAGCCGCGGGAAAGCCCACCTTCGGAATCTAGTCGCCTCTACGTCATCCAAAAGCATGATGCAAGCCATTTGCACTATGATTTCCGTTTGGAGCATGACGGAGTATTGCTCAGTTGGGCAGTACCAAAGGAGCCAAGTTACGACCGAAAGGTAAAACGGCTCGCCGTACATGTCGAGGACCACCCCGTCAGTTACGGAAGCTTTTCGGGCATGATTCCGAAGGGAAATTATGGCGCTGGAACTGTCGAAATTTGGGATACGGGTACATGGGAGCCGCTCGAAGACGTCGATTCCATGTTGAAGGAAGGCGTCATCAAATTCAAACTCTTTGGTAGCCGTTTGAAAGGAAGGTGGGCACTCATTCGCCTTCACGACCAAGAAAAGAATTGGCTACTGATCAAGGAAAAAGACGAAAGCGAGCCAGGGCAGCCAGAACCATTTCACTCGATTGGAAATGAGTGGGAATCCTTCCATCCCCAGTTGGCGACCTTGCGAGACACGGTTCCATCTGGCAAGGAATGGATTCATGAAGTCAAATACGATGGATATCGAGTAACAGCATGGACAAGTTCCGATTCAGTTAGATTAGTAACGAGGGGTAACCAAGATTGGACCCACCGATTTAAGCCCCTTGCCGAAGTCATAAAGGATTCCATCCCCGAGGGTTTCTTGCTCGATGGTGAGATTGTCGTATTTAACTCGAAAGGGATCAGCGACTTTGGCGGCTTGCAAAGGTGGCTCCGTGACCGTAAAGGAAGTAAGCCCGTATATGTCATGTTCGACATTCTTCATATCCAAGGGAAGGACATCTCAAACCAGCCACTAAAACAACGGAAGGAAGCACTTAGGGTTCTGTTTCAAGGACTTGGTAAGGAAGCACAACAGTGGATTCGCTACTCAGACCACTTCGAAGAGAAAGGAGAAGCACTGTTCGATATCGCATGTAAATCGGGCCCAGAAGGAATCATTTCAAAAGACGGTCGCAGTCCATATAGTCAATCGAGAACAAGCACCTGGATCAAAACGAAGTGTATTCAGGAAGAAGAGTTCGTCATCGGCGGATACACCAAGCCGGGTGGAGAAAGGAACGGGTTTGGCGCATTACTCGTAGGGCAAAAGAATGAACTAGGCAAGTTGCAGTATTGCGGCAAAGTAGGAACTGGATTCGATGACAAAGACTTGTCAAGCCTCTTGGCAGAGATGAAGAAGCATGAGGTCAAAGCTCCTCCATTCACCCAATTTGTCGAGGCACCACCTAAAGACATTGCCGCTTGGGTCAAGCCAACCATGGTTTGCCAAATACGCTTCACCGAGCGAACTGAGACTGGGATGCTAAGGCATCCCGTATTTCTTGGCCTACGCGAGGATAAAGGAGTCGCAGAAGTGACCGCTGAATTTCCCATGAAAAAGCTCTTCGTAAATATCACCCACCCCGAGCGAATATTGTTTCCTAGCGTCGGAATTACTAAAGCCGGCTTGGCTCAGTATTACGAGCTCGTAGCCGACCGAATGATGCCGTACATGGATAATAGACCCATTTCCGTCGTCCGTTGTCCAGAAGGACCCGAGAAGGGGTGTTTCTTTCAGAAACACATTGGGCCGGGCATGCCAGACTCCTTAGAAATATCGGTGGTAGGGGAGGATCAGCCGTTACTGGCGATCACTTCACCCTCTGATCTTTTGTCCTTCGTACAATTCGGGGCAATCGAGTTTCACGCCTGGGGCAGCACATTTAAGGCAATCGAAAAGCCAGACGTGATGATCTTTGACCTCGATCCTGGTGATGGGGTCCCGTGGAAGAAGGTGCTAGAGGCTTCGGAGGTGGTCGCAGAGTTCTTGCGATCGCTCGACTTAGTGCCGTTCGCTAAGGTTTCAGGTGGCAAGGGTGTTCATGTCGTCGTGCCAGTCAAACCAGGAAGTTTGGATTGGAAAGAGTTCAAGGAGTTTGCCCAATCAGTCGCCAAGACGCTAGATAATTTGGTTCCTGGTCAGTTTGTAACCGTTGCCTCGAAGGCAAAGCGAGACGAAAAGATTTACATCGACTACCTTCGTAACGGACGCGGAGCGACGGCGATTGTCCCCTATTCTGTCCGCTCCAATGATGTCGCGTCGGTCTCAGTTCCTCTGTCTTGGGAGGACCTTCGAAAAGTGGAGTCACCGAAGGAATTTCGCGTTTCGAACGTTGCGGAGTGGTTGAAACCAGAATCTGAAGATCCGTGGGAGGACCTGTTTTCTTCTGCAAGAAATATTACCAAAGCAACGCTGAAGAAGCTGGCGGGCTAGCTCAAATTTATCCAATCAGACATCTTTATGACCACTTTGCGGCGTCGCCTAGAGTATTTCTCCGTCAATTCCTGGGCAGTTACAGACCGAGATGGGCCGGTCCAAATCCAGAACTTACGGACTGATATGGTGCAATTTGAATAGCAGGTGGTTGAATCAAGTTGTGTAGTAATCACTTGACGAAATTGGAGTATGAACCAAATAGTGGTGAGCTCAATTCACCAGCTTTGGAGAAAGTAGAAAATGTTACATTACGCAGTCGTCTTCCTCGTCATCGCGATAATCGCCGCTGTGCTCGGGTTTTCAGGAATTGCCGGAACTTCGGCATACATTGCCCAGATATTATTCATCGTGTTTCTGATAGCGTTTGCTATCTCGTTTCTGACAGGAAGGCGCCGACTGAAATAACATTTTGTCAAAACCATCAATAATTCGTCGATCTTGTGGTCTATGGGGCCGACGAATTGAAGTTCATGTATTGTTCTTACACTTTTCTAATGAAATCAAAATGATTGCCATTTCATTACGCATGTAACGATTTCATCAAATTTCCTCAATGGTCTGTGGAACATTTGCTCGTCACCCCAATTGAACTACTTTTAAAACAAACAACCATAGATGAAGGCAAATGGAAATGATTGTTGCAGTTTGAACCTATTTCGGCACGAAATCCCCCGATATCTAATCTCAAAGTCGCCCGATACCTTGGCATTAATCGCCTAAGATGAACAGAACATGAATATGGACTGCTCGCTAAAACTAGATGCATGATTTTGGCGTCGAAGGGGTATCCACGTACAAATTGGTGTGGCTATAGGAGAGCAGTGATGTCAGAAATTGAAAATCTCGAGTTTGAGCAAGTGTATAGGAAATTCCATCCAAAGATGAGAAACTTCGCGGGTCGTCTTTGTCGTAATAAGGAAGAAGCTGAAGACATCGCGCAAGACGCCTTCGTCAAAGCCTACAAGTCGTTTGAATCTTGTGACCATGGTCGCCAGATTGATAATTGGCTAATGAGAATCGTTTATAACACCTACCTGGATCGAAAGCGAATGAAGAGTCGACGGGTTAAGGAATGTGGAAACAACTTGGACATTCCAGAATCAACCATTGACGACTTTGCGGACTCAAACCCGACACCAGAGGCGATTGTGCTTGCAGGAATTGCATCTCCCCAGTTATTGTCGGCTCTTGCAACCCTTGATGCTGATTCATTGAGGCTGATGAAGCAGTTCTATGTGGAGCGACGAGATCAAAATGAGCTTAGCGAAGAATATGGAATTCGGATTGGGACACTTCGTTCACGAATTCACAGGATTACTCGAAAACTTCGCCAAGAGTTGAAGTCAGGACCTGCTCCAATTCGTAAAAACGCACTGGCGTAGCTAATGTCGAAATCAGAAAACCGAGATGGACCGGTCCAAATCCAGAACTTTCGAGATGACATCGTGGAAATAGAATAGCAGGGAAATTATTTGTTACAGATGCTCTCGCCAGAATTTTTCGACTGTCTTACTCTTGGCGTCTTACTTAGGAAGTGATTCAATTGCGGCGGTCATTCGAATCGTTTCTGGGCCCTTTGGGATGTCACCTACGCAAACTCCTCGGATCGAGTACAAATCGTTGTCAGATCGTCGATACTTCAGCACCAAAGATAGATTTCCACGATATTCAGACTCACTGACATTGTCAAGCATAAAGTCAACCTCGCCTTCTATCACTGCATATCGATAATTGCTGTCTGATCCAGCAAGAGTAAAGCTAAGGTCACCTTCGATCTTTCGGAAACCGCCCTTTCCATCCATGATTGCCGCAGGGTAGAACTGCTCGAGCCACGGCCTTAGTTTTGTTGCCGATATTTTTCCTGAGCCAAGAGGAATCTTTAGAAATTTTCTCAAGTCATTGGTCATCGGAACCGCTTCAACAATTGGAGTGCGATAGTGATTGAGTCGGTTCTCAGCGAATGTGAGAAAGATCCGAACTCCGGAAGGCTGGCCAGGCCCGGAAACTGTTGGTAAGGTCAATTTGGGCTTAACTGGTCGTTCGACGACCGGCAATTTTAAACCAGCTAGTAACTCGTCCAGTTGAGTTTTGAAGTTGATGCCCTGAGCTTCTGGATCGAAGTTAAACGAAGGCGGCCGGACCCATGGTACGGAGGCACGGAGAACTTCCCCTTTGCTATTCAGCGCAACGAGTCCAAGGTTCAGTACAGATTCTCGAAATCCGGCAGATGTATATACCGCCCTAATGTCTGGAGGCATTTCATCGAGAGTACGCCCACTCCACCAAGTAACTATAAATGGACGAATGGTTTCTAACGAAGCGGGCCAAGCAAGGGAACTCCCTCGCACATGATCCATATTTGCTCATGTGTGTCCAGAAAAGAAGTTGGTTCCAGCGGTTATGTTCGTATTGAGGATTAACAGAATAGGGCGCGATTCTTTTTTTGCCCGTGCTTTTGCTTCCTCAAGATTCATAGCCCAATCTAAAGAGTAGAAACCTAGGCTCTTCTCGTTGGGCCTCGCCGCTTCATATCGCTCCTGAATTTTCTGAACCTGAGCATCTTGACCTGGCGCAGGCGACAGGCTGGTAACCAAAATGGCAAAATTTATGAACCCTAACATGCAATCCCTTTGGCGGTCCTCACTAAGTTTCCAATTATTGGAAGACAATAGCTGAACCGAGCGAGATCATTATAAGTTCAATTCCAATTCCACGCAATAGGTTTGGCTCATAAGTTCTCTCGCCAGAATTTTTCCATCGTTCGACGTAGGTGAAGGGTCGTATTCTCGCCTTCATTGATTCCATGAGCTCGCATCGGATACGACATCATCGAGAACAGCTTGTTGTGTCGGATCAGCTCGTTCGACAGCATCTCAAAGCTCTGGTAATGAACGTTGTCATCCCCGGTTCCATGGATGATCATCAGCTTGCCTTCTAGATTCTTGGCAAAGTTGATTGGCGAACCATCCCGGTAGCCTTTGGCATTATCGTCAAGCAGTCCCATATATCGCTCTTGGTAGGTCGCGTCATAGAGCTTTTGGTCGGATACAAAGGAAACCGCAATTCCGGTCTTGTATATTTCGGGATGACGGAACATACAATTCAGCGTCATCTGACCGCCACCACTCCAGCCCCACATTCCCACTCGCGATGAGTCTATGAAAGAGAACATTTGGAAGATCTTCTTCGCCGCCTTAGCTTGATCTTCGGAGGCAAGAATTCCAATTTGTCGATAAATGGACTTGCGCCATTCTCGACCTCGAGGAGTTGCCGTCCCACGGTTATCAATGCTAATGACGATCGTGCCTTGTTGCGCCAAATACTGGTGCCACAACCCTTCTCCGCCATCCCAATTGTTTTGGACCGTCGTTCCCGCTGGCTCGCCATAGATATAGAACAATACGGGATACTTATTCTTAGGATCAAAGTCTTTCGGCTTGATCATGTAGGCGTCCAGCTTATCTTCCCCGATATCAACCTTGAAAAATTCCTTTGGCCTGAGCCCAAGTTGAGCGATTTTCTCCCTGGCAGCCTTGTTGTCTTCCAGGCTTTTCGTCATTTTGTGGTCGGGTAAATGAACCAATGAAATTCGGTTTGGACTAACCGAGCTATTGTGGGTGTGAATCGCCCAAGTGCCGTCTCCTGACATTTGGTAGGAGTGATGCCCCGGCATTCCGTTTGGCGTTACGCGCTCAGGTGATCCAGTTCCATCCAATCGGCTTCGATAGAGGTAACGATCAATAAAGCTGTCGGGGGAGGCAATGTAATAGACGAATCCGCTTTTCGGATCAATACAGTTGATGTTCACGACATCAAACTCGCCGGCTGTAATCGGCTTCATTTTCTTGCCATCGCGTGAGACCCGATATAGATGCCGCCACCCGCTTCGCTCGCTGGTCCATGTAAACCACGTCTCATTTTCTAGCCACCGAATGTTGTCGTGGATGTCTAAAAACGCCTTGTCCGATTCCGTAAGGATGTTTTTCAGAGCCATCGTCTTGACGTCAGCAGTCCAGACCTTATTGGTGCTTTGCTTACGGTTTAACTGCTGGATCATCACTTCGCTCGAATTCGGAATGAAGTCCATTCGAGCAATATAGTTATTCGCCGAATCGCCCGGTAAGTCGAACCATTTGGCTTTTCCGCCCTTAGCCGACACAACCCCAACCTTTACGGCTGACAGCTTGGTACCTACTTTCGGATATGGCAACGGAATCGGCTTTGAGTAAATGCCCGAAATATTATCGATCATGTAGAACGTGCCAATGTCCTTGGTGTCGGATCGCCAAAAGGCGATGGTTTCTCCGTCTGGACTCCATCGAAATCCATCACGACAATCAAGCTCTTCTTCATAAACCCAGTCGAAGGTGCCATTGATGATGTGGCCCCCGCCATCAGCGGTGATTTGGGTCACCTTGTTCTTTGCAAGGTTCTCTATGAAGATGTTTTGTTGGCTGACATAACCGACTCGCGATCCATCCGGCGAGAACTTTGCAAACATGAGCGAACTTGTTTCGAGCGATTTCCCCAGTTGCTTTAACTCACCCGACTTGAGATTCAGAACCCAATAATCGCCTCGCGTGTTGTAGCGCCAGACCTTCCTTGTATTAGTGAAGATCAACATTTTCGAGTTGTCTTCAGACCACTCGTAGTCATCAATTCCTAATGGCTCAGTCGCCTTGGCGGGAGTCAATTGCTTTGCTGTAACCAGAACGGTTCGGGCCCCAGTTGCCGCGTCATAGCGAACAATCTCTTTGCCTCCAGACTTCTTCGTCCCTTCGAGCGTCGAATAACCGGAATTATCTTTCATCCATCGGACAGGACCAAACCCTCGTTGCCCAAAGGATGACTTTGAGTAGATGTTCTCAAGAGTCAATTCTGAAGAAGATGATTGCTTTCGTGGCATGGCGGATGAAATTGCGGTGATCAGACAGGTTGTTACAAAAAGTAGTGGTTTAAATTGGTTGAAGGTCATAGGATTTACCTTTGATTGTTGGGAATTCGATCACTCCGTTGGCTACGCCAACCGGAATGACCTCTTTGCCTTGGCAAGAAATTTTGGCTGGGCGCCCACTATAGATAAAGCAAGTCTCGCCGGCCCTTGAATGAATCGTTGCTTTGGTAACTTCTCGGTCTTTCCACTGAAAGTCGAGTTCAAAAGCTCCACGAGCACAGACGCCGTTGAACTCTCCATCCTTCCAACTTTCGGGAAGTGCGGGAAGCAGTTTAATATGGCCATCGTGCGACTGCATCAACATCTCAGTGATCGCCGCAGTTGCGCCAAGAGTTCCGTCGACTTGCATTGCCTTTCCGCACTTTGCGAAAAGCTGAGTGCAATTCTGATCTTGCAAATACTGCTTGAATATCTTATACGACCGATTTCCGTCGCCTAGGCGGGCCCAAAGTGCCATTTTCCACGCCATTGAGAAGCCCATTCCTCCGTCGCCTCGTTCGTCCAACACCTTTTTGTATGCATTGATGAGGGCTGGCGTTCGCTTGTCCCACAGCACTCGACCAGGATACAAGCCATACAGATGGGAAAAGTGCCGATGGTTCTTTTCGAGTGACTTCCAATCGTCCGCCCACTCTTGAAGCGATCCATCCGAGCCAATTTGGGGTGGCACCAATTTGGCGCGCGCATCTTTGACTTTTGCGACTAGCGGCGACTGATATCCAAGTTCCTCGGCACCTTTCAGGTAGTAACCAAACAAGTCATGAAGGATCTGCATATCAATCGATGATCCAGCGCAGATCGTCGTCCCCGGAATTCGACTTCCGGTAACTTCGTCGAAATATGGCTTGTTGCCTCCTCCGTCAGGAAAATTCTCAGGCGAAGTCGACGGGTTGGTCACCAGCCATTTGCCGTTCGGTTGCTTCACTAGAAAGTCGAGAAAGAACTGAACGCAACCTTCAATCACGGGGAGACTTGACTTCAAGAACTTCTTGTCTTTGGTGTATTCGTAGTGCTCCCAAATATGCGTACTGAGCCAAGCACCGCCAACTGTGAAAGTCCCCCAACTTGGACCATCCATCGGAGCCGCAACTCTCCAAAGATCAGTATTTTGGTGGAACACCCAGCCTTTCGCGCCATAGTGCTCTTTCGCCACTTGAGAACCTTGGTCCGAAAGCTCCTTGATCATCTTAAACAGAGGCTCAGTCAGCTCGCCAAGGTTCGCCGAGTCTGCGGGCCAATAGTTCATCTCGGTATTGATGTTGGTGGTG
This sequence comes from Armatimonadota bacterium, assembly GCA_031430115.1. GTDB lineage: Bacteria > Armatimonadota > Fimbriimonadia > Fimbriimonadales > Fimbriimonadaceae > Fimbriimonas. The sequence goes on from JANPAV010000196.1 coordinate 12,948, forward strand.
TACTTAGAATCCCATGAGGGGTTCATGTCGTCATTCCAAATGCCCTGCAGGTTCGCGGGCTGGGAACCGGGCCGAGAAGAAGAAATGAGAATGTACCGACCGAAGTTGTAAACCAGAGCAGCGAGGCTCGGATCAGATTCAGACTGAATTTTCTCTTTTCGTTGGTTGGTAGCCAAGTATGAGTTGTTGGTGGTGGGCAGTTTTAATGTTGCTCGATCGAAAAGCGACTTATAGTCCCGGACCGAAGCCTGCTTGAGAGCTTCATAGGATTTTCCATTGAGCCCATTGAGGTAATTTTCGACTCTTTGGTGCTGGTCTGCGCTTACGTTCTTGTAGTTGACAAAGTTTGTCGCAGCAACAAAAACAAGGGTTACCGAGTCAGCATCTTTGATGACCAAATCAACACCGCTAGTTTTGACTGAACCACCGTCGGTAAATGCTTTGACCCGCCCCTCGTATCTTAATTTTCCGACGACTCCAAGATAATCAGCCGATTTGCCCGTAACCGCCAACCCGTCAGATCCTACTGGATCCATCCGGAAGTAGTCAGTTCCGTAGTTCGAATGCGCCTGATTTCGAACTCCACGAAGGTTAGCAGTTAAGCTCAGCGCACCAGGCTTGCTGGCTGTTAGTCGGACAACGATAGCTTGGTCAGGTGCCGAGGAAAAGACTTCGCGAAGATATCTAACGCCGTTGACCGAATAGCTCACGCGGGTAATGCCCGTATCGAGATCGAGAGACCGTTGATAGTCGGTGGCCTTCTCACCGTGGGATTGAAACAAATGAAGATTCGCTAGGCTTTGATACTTTTGTTGTTCAACGGGATAGCCCATTAAGTTGCGACCAAAAAGATTGTGTGCCTCGAGATATCTGCCATCAAAAACCATCTTCTGAATTTCGGGCAAGACCTTGTGTCCACCTTTGACAACAGTCGAATAGGGTCCACCCGACCAATTGGTATTTTCGTTCAACTGAATTCGTTCTTCTTCAACGGTTCCAAAGACCATGGCTCCGAGGCGTCCGTTACCGACGGGCAGTGCTTCATCCCATTTGGTTGCCGGGGTAGAAAACCAAAGGAAAGTGGACGGATTAAAATCCATATTCATAGCGGGCTTTTGAGCACTTAATCCGTTCGAAAGCGGATTGGAATTTGGGAAAGCCATCAAAAAGAAACTCGCCAAACTTATCAAGTGCATATGAGTCAGAGGTTAGCACTTTGGCTTGGGACTTGGGAACCCTCCCTACTGAAGTTTCTGGCGATAAACGGTAACCTTGGTCCATGCTACGGCGATTTCTTATTTTGTTTGGCATCTTGTGCCTTGCTGCGATTGGAATCGCAAAGCAAGCATCCCATACATTTGTCCCGGGCACCAATGACTTTTTGCTCGATGGCAAGCCTTTCCAAGTTCGTAGTGGTGAAATGCACCCCGAACGAATTCCAGCTCAATATTGGCGCCACCGAATTCAGATGACCAAAGCCCTTGGGCTCAATACAATTGCACTCTATGTGTTTTGGAACGCCCATGAGCAAACGCCTGGCAAGTATGACTTTAAGACCGGGAACCTTGATCTCGCTAAATTCATTCGCACGTGTCAAGAAGAAGGGATGTGGGTCATTCTTCGACCCGGTCCTTATTGTTGCGGAGAATGGGATTTAGGTGGAATCCCGCCGTATTTGCTGAAAAAGCCAGATATCAAGATTCGTTCAATGGACCCCACCTATATTAAGGCGGTCAAGAACTACTTCAAAGAACTTGCCAAAGTGGTTAAGCCAACTATGGTTAAGAATGGTGGACCGGTACTGCTCGTTCAACTTGAAAATGAATACGGTAGCTATAGCAACGACCGTAACTATATAAAGTGGCTTCACGACACTTGGATTTCCTTGGGAATCGAAGGACCATTTTATACTTCCGATGGACCAACTTCCTACATGCTTGAAGCGGGCTCTTATCCCGGATGCGCCGTCGGTCTGGATTCTGGCTCAAGCGAAGCAGACTGGGATATTGCCCGGAAGATGAACCCAGGAGTTCCCGTCATGAGTGGCGAAACATATCCTGGCTGGCTCACTCACTGGGGTGAGAAGTGGGCAACCAATTCAACTGCGAACGTTGTTGGCGAGTTGGACTTCCTTATGAAAAACAAGAAGTCGTTTAACTTCTATGTGATTCATGGTGGTACGAATTTTGGCTTTACTGCGGGAGCAAACAGCGGTGGAAAGGGCTACGAACCCGACATCACGAGCTACGATTACGATGCACC
>JANPAV010000197.1:0-6019 GCA_031430115.1 Armatimonadota bacterium
AACCCAGATGGGCACGAGCGATATGCCGTTTCTTATAACTCGTATGCCCGCGGCGACTCGGCTCCCGGAAACTTTGAATCCTTTGAGATTAACCTTCTCTGGGGCAGATTCAATCACTATCGGTTCGATATGAATCGGGACAGGGTTTCCTTTAGCCAAAAGGAAACGCAAGAAGAAGTTGCTTTGATGCAAAGCTGGAGACCACAGATCTATCTGGATCAGCATGGTCAAGTTTCAAACTACTTCTTCCCACCAAATCCAATGTCAATCAATGCCAACGTTGACCGAAATCGACTGAACAAGTGGACCGAGATTCTTGGAAAGGCTTCGGCAAAGGCGTTTGACAAAACGGGCTGGAGCTATTACATCAAGGATCAGTTCGACTATTACTACCCGGGGTATCTCGACTCCCACACCGGCCTTTCGGGCGCGATTGGGATTACCCATGAAACTGATGGCGGAAAAGAGCTGCTCAATGCCCGAGAGGATGGTTCGATTTCGTCTTTGCGCGAAGGTGCGGCAAAGCATATGACGACGGCTTTGGCATGCATTCAAGCAGCAAGTGCGCAAAAGCAAGAATTGATGGCTGACTGGGCGGCGTTTAAGCGAAAAGCAGTCACAGGTGAGTTCGCCGGCAGCTTTAAGCGAGCAATCTTTAAGTCACGAAACTCGATGGAACTGGCCCGGTTGCAGGAGCAACTACGTCGAACCGGGGTGGTCAGTACGTTGGTGAATTCCGGTGCGGTGCTAAAGGCAACCTCATTCTGGACGGATAAGGTTGAGGACGTTAAATGTGACGGTCCGACTCTCATTGTTGATATGGCGCAAGAATACGGTCCGATCGCTAAAACACTGATTGAAAAGCCATCTGATTTTGAGAAAGAGTTTGTTGACGAACAATTTAAGAAGAAGGCTACAGCACCAGAAGGTGAGAATTATCCTGGTCAGGACGGCATCGAGTTCTATGATATGACCGGATGGGCCCTTCCCTATACACACAATCTCCGGGCATGGTGGACGGAAGATACGAGGTCGCTTGAGCCACTTGCCCAATCTGCGCGAGTGATGGCACTGCCCGATAGTGATGTCGGTTACGTACTGCCATATACAAGTCAAGACTGCGTTATTGCCGCGGCAGACCTCGCGGCAGCGGGCGTAAAAGTTTCGTTCATGAGAACAGACATGAAGCTCGGCGGGGAAACCTTTGAAAAGGGTTCATTCGTTATCTTTAAGATTCGAAATGAAGGCGATTTGAAATCGAAGTTGCAACATGTCATGGATACCCGCCATGTTTCATTTATAGGGCTTCCAACCAGCTACCCTGATGCTGGACGCGAAGGTCCGGGCAATCGCTTAAGCGCGATGCAAGTACCGAAAGTCGGCTTGATCTTTGGTAACGGGGCGCAAATGACTGGGTCTAGCGGAGTTTGGTTCTCGTTGGAGAAAGTCTTCAATGTTCCCTTTGTATCGCTGGGAACGTCCGCGATGAATACGAATTCGATCTTAAATTCTTACTCCGTCATCATTGCACCTCGGGGTTCGGCAGCGGCAACCAATCAAAAAGTGAAGGATTGGGTGAAGGAAGGTGGCATCTTAATCCTTTTTGGTGATTCGTTGTCGAGTGTCAACACGTTTACCAACGGACCGGAGACGAGATCCATGCCTGGATCAGTTTTTCGGGCAAAATTGGATGGAAGATCATTGCTGTCGTATGGATATGAAGGCGACGAAATCGCGGTTCCGATTGATGGATCGTCGTTTCCAAAGGCTCGCAAAGAGGGCGGTGGCGTGGTCAAGTTTGCCGAGGGCGATGCGAAGAAAATTCTGACCGGTTGGTCATGGGGTGAGGAGACCGAAAAGGCGTTGGCTGGCGCGGTTTGGCTTCACGATGAACCAAGTGGTCGAGGACATATTGTATGGTTTGCCAATGACCCATGCGAGAGGGCAATGTGGCCGGGTCTGCATAAGTTGCTCTTGAACGCAATGTACTTAATGCCAGGTAACTAAAAAAGGGAAAGTTGTTCGGCAAGGTCTAATTCACTTTGCCGGACAACCGAATTGTCGGAATCGATGTGCTGTATGTCGATTCCCTTTTCAAGGAATGCTTTACCTAGTAGGCGTGATCGATGGCAGCCGTGAGGGCGCATACAGCCGCACATCAGGCACAAGACCCGATCCGGGGAATTCATTGCTTTTAGCAATGCTTCAAAACCTTTAGCCAATTCAGGGTCGGCGAAGGGCGGCTGAATATCGACCGAATCAGGATCTTTGCAGAGTGCGGCTGAGTCTCGAACCCCGCCCAATGTATCGCCCATATAGACGTACTTCAGGCCCCGGGCCGGAATCAAATCGATGAGATTTTCCCGCCGAAAATCTTCCCAGTAGGAGCTTTTCGGGATGGCTCGTACATCGACAAGGTGAGTCACTCCAAATTCTTTCATTAAGGCAATGAAGCCATCGAGCCCACGATTGCCATATCCGGCCGTATAGAGTACTGGTAATTCACCCGTCATTGATCCAAATCCATTATGGAAGACCATTCCTGGAGATGGATCATGCAGTTCAACTATATGCAGGATGCGCAGGCATCACACTAGCAATGATCGCTTCGTCAATTTGGTGGCGGATCCGCTCAATTGCAAGACTCCAATCTGAACAAATTAAACTTGAGCGAAGTGTGCCGATTGCCCGTGATGGTCTCCTTCTTTCGGCGCTCGTCGTCGACATTGTCAGCACCGATGGACCAACGATGTCGAATCAACCTTGGTTGGGTGAACTATGGGTCGTTATCGACTCGGTGGTTGAAAAGCGAAACTTGAAAAAAGTTGGCACCTATTTGAACACCTACATGGTAGCGGCCCCTGGCTTTCGAGTTGCGGAAGAGGCCCTGATACAAACTGCTTTAACTGCCTTGGATATTCGGGACGCAATTCAGCTATTTGTCGTTGATAAGAAGCTTTCTGTTGACGCCAAGTTCGGGATCAATGCTGACGTGATTCCAACGGTCGGTCTTGGTTCCACTGTCGCATTGAGTCAACTTTGGAATACTACAATGAACCTTGCCGAAAACGCGGAACCAAACAACATCGAGCTTAGCGAATTGGCCGCGGAATGGCTAGGACCAAATTTTGATATCAACCGATTGGGAGAAAGACCAGTTCTTCACACTAGAAAATCGGCTTAACTTACTTGCTATCTTTCAGCTTCATCACGAGATCGCAATTGACGATATCGGTGCCACCCGACATCATGGTGTTGGTGAATTTGACTTCAAGCAACGTTGGAAATGCGCACTTTTCAGTTCGCACAAACCTTCCCGCTCCGTTTGTGCCATTCTTTTCTAAATAACTTATGGCAAATTCCTTGCTGTCTTTCATGGTCTTGACGTACCAAGATTGCAATTTGGATTGAGTCATTCCCAGTCCATCGTCTTCAAAGTCTAGCTTCCAATTTTCATTTCTCGGTGGGTCACCTTTTGGAGCGGGCAGAATGCTCTTAAGGATTCTGTAAACTCGCGATTCGAGCGGGAATCGAGCGTTGGGCATGAAAGCGATTGATCCGGTTGGTGAAAGGACCCACTCCTTTGAAGCGGGTGCTGCCTTTGGATCGGTCGGGAACCGCTGGTTGTCAACAATACTTGCGGTCAGCTTCTGTGAGATTTTTAGAGTACAGGAGTCGGGCAAGAGTTTTGAGACCTCGATATCAAAGGACTCTTCGTCCGTCATGTCAATGTCTTGGGAATAGAAATGCCAAGTAAGGGTGTAATGCCACTTTTGACCTACGGTTGGCTTATCTGCGAGCGCTAAGAAACAGGCTAGTGAAGCGATCATTCGGGAGCGGCTTGAACCTCGTCGTTATTGTCCGAGCCTCTGAGATCAATGGGAGGAGTCGCAACTTCTGGCTTCTTTGGCCTTGGTGTGGGAGATTGGGTTGTTGGGAGCACAGGAGTAGTGTCGCGACTTGGCAACGGCATTTCATCTGGACGGACATATCCCATTCGTCGGGCTTCTTCCTCCTTTTGCACCGGATTCATGATTTGATCTTTTTCTCGCAGCTTGGCATTGCTTTGTTGGTAGCTGTTCAAGTCAGTCCGCATTTCGTCCGCTTTTTTCTTTTCCTGTTGATATACCTTGAAGGGCTTAATTGACGTGTAAATTGCCACACCAATACCCGCAATGATCGCCAAAGGAATGAAGTAGTTGATCTTTCTTCTTTTAGTCATGTCTAATCACCTGCGTCATGATAAGGTTCGTGCTTCCAACTTTTCCGGCTGGCGCTCCAGCAGTGAAAATTACAAGGTCTCCATTTTTTAGACGACCCGCATTGAAATATGTATCCGTGGCATGAGTCAAAACTTCGTCGGTTGTGGTCAAAAACTCAATGAGCATTCCTTCCACCCCCCACACTACCGCCATAAATGCCACGGTTTGAGGTGACCAACTTGCACAAAGAATTCTTGATTTTGGCCGGTACTTGCTGACCAACCTTGGGGTCTGTCCGCTGGCAGAGGTACATAAAATGGCTGCTGGTGAAAGCTGGTGTTGTAGCGTAGAGACCGCAAGGGCTATTGCGTGAGTGTGCTCTTCCGGCTCGGTCTTTGAGTGTTTTACGAAAATACTGTCGCCCAGTTCATATTCCGCTTCAATTGCAATTCGGGACATGACCTTTACGCACTCAATCGGATATTGGCCCGCGGCGGTTTCTCCGCTAAGCATGATCGCATCTGTGCCATCTGTGATGGCGTTAAAGACATCGGACACTTCTGCCCGAGTTGGGCGTGGGTTTGACATCATGCTTTCAAGCATTTGGGTTGCGGTAATTACCGGAACGCCAGCGGAGGTACATCGTTCAATGATTCGCTTTTGGAGACGCGGAACATCTTCAATGTCCATCTGGAGCCCCATGTCACCACGGGCGACCATGATGATGTCGACTTCTTCCATGATCGAATCCAAATCGTGGATAGCCTCTGAAGTTTCAATTTTGGCGCAAATTTTGACCTTCGCATTCAGCTTGTTTAACTCCCATTTGAGGAGCTTGATATCTGCCGCGTGCTTGACATAGCTTAGGGCAACGAAGTCAACTTTAGCATCGACCGCTTCTTTAATATCTTCAACATCTTTGGGAGTTAAGGCAGGAACTTTGAAGGTTTGTCCGACAAGTGTAATTCCCTTTCGGCTCTTGAGTGTTCCACCTGTGATAACCGTTCCGGTAAACCACTCATGCTCTTTTGAGTTAATTTGAATCTCGATTTCGCCATCGCCGAGCAATAGCTTTTCGCCAGCATCCATTTCATCAAGGATTTCTTGCTGATCAATTGGGACTTGTGCGCCGTGACCGAGGGTTACTTTTTGCCCTGCAAAAAGTTCGAGACCAGACGTGGGCAAATTTCCGACCCGAAACTTGGGCCCTTGGAGGTCGGCGAGGATGGCGACGGGGCCAAAAACTGGGCTTAGTTCTCGAATCCATTCGATCCATTGCCGCTTATCTTTCCATTCGCCGTGACTACAATTGAGTCGAGCGACATTCATCCCAGCTTCAATTAGCTGCTGAATTTTCTCCCGTGAGTCGACCGCTGGCCCCAGCGTAACGACTATTTTGGTGCGTCTTTCCATATTCGGCCTCCATGCCTTGTTTCTAGTTTAGCAATATGCAACCCAAATATGTGAATATCGTATGATTAAGGGGTGGAACGCGAGATATTAAAGACCGGTGAAGATGTCGATGCAATCTTGCGTATTGCACTTCAGCAAGAGCATGGCTCGTCGGATGAACTCCGGCAAAGGCTAACGCGCTCGGCAGAGGATTTGGGAATCAGTCCCGAAGCTCTGGCGAGGGCCGAAGAGGTGTACCTGGTCGAGGGGGAACGCCAGCGAAACGAGCAGGTCCTTGAATCAAGAATTGGCCGCTTCATGAAAGCCAAGCGCTCAAGCTTCGTTTCTCACTTCACTTCGTATCTGAGCACCAACTTGATGCTGCACGTGATCTGGTTTCTCACCGGTAGAGATTTCTATTGGCC
>JANPAV010000198.1:0-2811 GCA_031430115.1 Armatimonadota bacterium
CATTTGATGCCCGCAAAGCTTGCAGTATCTCGCTTTCGTGGCTATCGGCGCTTTACAATTCGGACATGTGACCGACGTCTGCGAGGTTGGCTCGCCTTGAGTAACATCATCCCTCATTTTTGCCTCCAAACCGACACAACAATATTGACGAGAAGCATAACTAAGCCGATAGCTACCGACACAATTTCGACGAAGGACGCTTGATTTATAAATCCATCATTTGAGTTATCGATGCTAAAGCCAAATGCCCAACAACCGCCGCAAGCACCCAGCGGCACAATGAATAGCAATGATAATATCCACCATGCGCGGAATGGGAGCGGTCTCGATGCCAACAATTCTTTCTCGCTGGTGTCATTCGCAAAATGAACTATCTTGCGCACAAATCCACACTTTGCACAGTTGGTTCCTCCGCCATGCAAGGAAGTTCCGCAGTTTGGACACCTCGCTTCCTCAATCACCTTTCGCCTCCCCTTTCGGTTTGACGAACAAAAAGATGCCAACGGCAAAGAGCCCTAAGCAAGCTATTTGAGCAGTATTAACTCCATTCGAGGGACCCACTGACTCCCGATAGAACTCGATGATGAATCGACTTGTCGACCAGAGCACCAAATAAAGCGGAAAAACGCGAACTCGATCTCGACCCCACCAAACGACCCCGAAGATCAATGCCGCGCTTGCCGCCAAATAGAATTGCGTAGGATGACGCATTGCATCGTGACTATTTACCGCCCAAGGAAGTGTGCAAACCTTGCCAAAGCAACAGCTATTGAACCAGCATCCGATACGACCAAAAAACTCTCCGGCCGGCAGCGCCACCGCCCAAAGCGGTCCAGTCGAGGTCCGAATTCCCATCTTGCGCTTGGTGATTTCAACTGCAATCCACCCGCCAATGACACCGCCAAGGATCGTCCGACCGCCATTCGATGGATCAAATATTGAAGCATAGTTTCCTCCTTCCGCGAGCCGTTCTGCCAGGCGCGAAAGGATAACTCCTGCTACGGCTCCAATCAAAACGATTCTCGACATTCCGTCGGTGGCTAATTTCCGTCGCTTCGCCTCATGCCAATACAGGAACGCACCAACGGCGTAACCAAGTGCATTGAAGATTGAACCGATAACGACGGGATTCATACCATTCGGAGGGTGGATTTCCGGCTAGGGAAGTCCTCAGCATCTTCAAAGAGCCATCGCCAGCAGAATGAATACCGGCGAGGATCTTCTTCAAAAGTACCTACGTGAACGCAGCACTGTCGGATTCGAGCTTCGTGAAACGTATGGGAATCCATGAACATCTTGACGGTCACTCGGAATGTCTTCATTGCCATGTTTTCAAGCAGCCGTTCTTCGCCTCCAAATGCCTTCCAGATTCCGCCCATGAGGTCGGTCAGACCCGGAACGCAGTCGCACATCTTAAACAAGTCTCCCGCGACCTGAAGGGACGAGGCTCGTTGTTGCTCGCTAAGAATTCGTTGCAATGTCCCGTCCTTGATCATCGTCTTCAGTGACTCGTGGACGTTCTCAAAAGAGATCGAATTCGAGGCCAAGTGAATCCACTTTTTCAACTCATCTCGACCAATAAGTGAAACCAACGAATTCCACTTGCCCATATCGTCTTGAACGAAATAAGCAATATCACAGCAGTCCTTGTGAGAGCAGGGAAGCGGAATAAAGTCGTTTGGCTTGCCGGTTCGTCGGATAACTCCGGTCGGAGTGATCCGGTCAAGCGGGTCAATGCCGCTGTTTCGTCCCGATCCAAACACCGGTTGCAATGCCAACCCCGAACAAAAAGGTGTCGCCAACCCAAGCTGAAACAAATCTTCAATCTCGTCGTCATTGACTCCCTTTTTGAGGGTCGCAACAAGAGTGATGAAGATCTTGTTATCATTGAGAACCTTGAGCGTGTCGAGCTTTTCTTGGGCTAATGGGGCAGCACGAAGGTGTTCATACGTAGAGTCCCTAAGTCCGTCAAATTGAAGGTACACCTCAACTTTGCTTCGATGATGATGCAAGAATTTCTGGAATTTCTTGTCTTTCAGAATTCTTCGCCCGTTGGTGTTGAGCAAAATCCTGGTTACCGGACGCTTAACCAACTCCTCGATCAATTCTTCGAGGTCTCGCCGCAAAGTTGGCTCTCCGCCACTCAGCATAACCACGCTGATTCGTCCGCCTTCACGTTCGATCATCGTGTCCACTGTGTGTAACAGTTCGGGCAATGATGGCTTCTCGCTTTGCGGTGCCGGAGTGCCAGGCTCAAGTGCAGTCGCATAGCAGGTCGGACACTTGTAGTTACAATGCTCGGTTAAATTCAAGAGCAAGATGCAAGAGTGCTGTCCATGACTCGCAGGAAGCCCTTCGCGATATCCGTCAGGAAAACCTGCGAAGTTATCCGCCCGATCTGGCGTCATGGTTAACGTTGGAGTTTGCCATCCAGAGCGGGATCGCCAAATCTCGGCATCTTCCTCATAGAGGCTTTCGGTCTCGCCATGCTCGTGGCAGTAACGACGCATCCATATCGAGCCAGAATGGCTCACCAGCATCGCGTCAACAAACACGTTAGGATCGTCTGAGCGCACGCCTCCTTTGGCGATGCATTGCGGGCATACACTGCGTGTGTATTCTTCGATCGTGTAGGTTCTTGGGGCGATGGTTGCCTTCATGCGGTTACTTTGACTAACTTACTTCATTTAGCCATAAGTTCCGCAAATTGTTCGTCGCATAATCGCATTGTCAGACAACTTGGACAATGTGAGGAAAAGTAATCCTTCGGCACGAGGAACTCTCAGTGCCGAAGGAATCGGTGCCTTAGTT
>JANPAV010000199.1:0-11235 GCA_031430115.1 Armatimonadota bacterium
CTTCTCATCGATCTTGCCCTGAAAGACCCGGAGAACTCGCAGTGACTTTAGTTCAACCAAAGGTTCGAAGTCGAAAGGCTTCTCTTTTGCGTTGACGTCCAGACAAAAGGTCAACCTTCCATCTTCTTGAACCCATTCAAATGTTCCACCCGCTTGCTCAACTCGCCTAACCGCCATCTGCTCGGACGAAGAAAGTGTTCCAGTCTGAACCGGTGTTACAAAACCAACGACAAGCAATGCCATCGCCGAGATATTCATATCAACATTTTAATGCCTGGCGGTACTCTTTACAGACGTGAATTCAAATCGTTTTGCCGCAATTGGGGCTTTTCTGGCGGGACTTGCCGTCATGCTTGGTGCCTTCGGCGCCCACGCAATCAAAGACAAAGTGTCGCTCGCAGATCTCGAAATATGGAAGACCGGCGCGCACTATCACCTAGTTCACGCTGTAGCACTTCTCGCTCTCGCCCTGTACGATAAGAAGGGAAGTTATCGTACAGTCTGTTGGCTCTGGATAATCGGAATCACAATCTTTGGTGGCAGCCTCTATGCCCTTGTTGGTACCCAAGTTCGGGTGTTCGGTGCCATCACACCTATTGGAGGCTTGTGCCTCATCCTCGGGTGGCTTTTGCTCGGAGTTAAGCTTATCAAGCCAGAATCTACTTCAGAGTAACCAAGGTTAAAGAACCCTTCTCCCACTTCCCACTTACGGTCATGGTGCGTCCCCATCGGTACTCGCTGATTCCGTTATTTGTGACCTTGACATAACATAGGCCGGAAAATTCGTTCGAAAATCCCAGTTTCCCATCGGAAAACATTTTCGATGCGCCGACTGAAATTCAATATTCTTGGACAATTTGGTCATTGTTGTCCTTCATAACCAGCGAATTGCTTTTCCATACGTGTTTTTCAAAGAGGAAATCTGGTCGAGTATAGGTGATAGCGGAATAGAGTCCGAAAATGGTAACTGCAAAGCAGACACCGACTTTAAGCCACTTCATTCTTTGCATTTGCCCCGAACTTTTAGCCTCTTTGTTTCTTTCGCTTCCTTTGTTAACCGGTTCTTGGCTCGCGAAAGCGCTCAATTCGCGTCAAGTTTTATTTTGTCAAACACAAATACGGTTCGATTACTAATCGAAACCGAAAGCTTCTTGATCTTCGATGCCTCGACATTTATTCCAAAATTAGACATACCAGTGGTAGGGCTTCGACCATAGTTATATGCTGGATCCAGGGTTATTGACTGGATATAATTCATCCCATTCAATCGGTTTATCCCGTTGTAGTTATAGGGTTTCCCGGCCCGAGAAGCTTCCATCATTTTCTTATTCTCCTCCTCTCTTTGCTTTCGCATTTGTTCCGAAGAGATGGGCTCACCTTTTTCGTTGAGTCCAGCGTATGGCGCGCCAGAATCATCGGCCGGATATATGTTGAGAATGGTGTTGGGGTTCGTGATCTTGACGACCTGAAGCTTTATGTACGTATATTTCGGCGGTTTTGAACCAGGTTGCATCCCGCCCATGTACATTCCGTTGGATTGTCCAGCCTCCGGTTTGTCACTGATCGAAACAATCTCATAGCTATTTCCATCAACCGTAAACTGTCCTTTGGTAAAGGGAATGACTTTTCGCTCCATCGAGTTCGTCGTAAATTGGTATCGCAACGGAAAAGTCTTTGTCTCTTTTTTGAATGCGCCGGTAAGCACTTGGCGTTCAGTTTGGGTTTGATCAAAGCTCGACCCATTTGAACTAGAAAAAGCACTGTTACCGTTTGCCCATCCTTCTTGCATTTCAGATCCACCAAAATTTTCATTCATCAGTCCCAAGCTATAGCTCGACATACCATTAGTTCCTGGTTTCGTCGGCTTGGTAATCGTCTTCACCACCAAGATTCGATTCTTCTTCATAAATTTGAATTGAAAAGTATTCGAATAGGTGTCGGTCTTACTCTTGATGGCGTTCGTTAATTCTGTTGCCAGAGACTCATTCTTTTCGCCATCGGGCTTCCAACAAAACGCTTCATCTTCGGTTAGCTTGCACACTCCTTCAACCTCAACGGTCTTAAGCCCAATTTCAAATCGATAATTTTCGGCGACCTTTTCGCCTTGCCTTGGAGGAGCCGCTGCAAGGTTTTCCTTTGGACTTTCGGGCGGCGGCGCAGATGTCGGATTTACCGGCATCGATCTGGTTTCGACAGTTAATTGGGAAGATTTGCTAATTGGCGCACCAGTGTTTTGTGCCGTTGCCGAAGGCTTTGAAGTTGTCGCCGATTGTGATCCCGTAGAGGGCGAACTATCCTTAGGCTGGTTAACCGGTGGTGATTCTGGCTGGCTTGGTTGACCTTGGGCCTGACTTTCAGCTGGAACACCTTTTGAACATCCCGCAATAACTGCGGTTAAACCTAAAATTCCCAATGATTTCTTCATCACTTTCCCCTAAAAGTAATCTTAGTCTAAACAGTAGTTGTTTGAGAAGTAGAAAGGTTTCAAAAGAAATTATTTGGGATCAAGTTTGATCGACTCAATGACAGTAACGGTTCTGCGCCCGACAAGGAGCGAAAGGCGAGATATCTTGGATCGATCGACGTTGAACCTTATAGTCGTTGGTATCAGAATGTTTGAATCCAGATACCCTTTCGTAACTGTCATAGGTGGAGTCCATGTAGATTTCTTACCAGCCATTTGATCTTTTATCGATTGTTGGACCGTATCGTAAATCCTGTTTTGAGCCTCACTTTCTACGATCGGGCTGCCATTGATGTCAAAACCACCATAGGCTTCTCCAGATTCGTCGGCTGGTGAGATTTGAAATGTCAAATTAGAGTTCTTGATACTTTTTGTTGCAATGGTTACAAGGGTGGCACGGCTTGAATCAGATGTAAGTTTCAAAATACTGTAGGTATTGCCTTCGACCCTAAAGGTTCCAAGACGAAGTGGTATATCTACCTTTTTCGAATCAAAATTTGTGACTTGATATCTAAAGGAGCTTTGAGTCTCTTGCTTCGAAAATTTTCCAACATACAAACTATGTGTGATTTTTTCGAACGACTGATCGCTGTTCCAAGTCACTGCCTCTCTCGAACAAAAGTGTATCCAATGATCCGATTCACCGGAATTGGCCTCATATTTACCTCCAGTGTAATTGAAAGGATAGGGCCGTTCCTCGTCGGTTCGGGGCGATTCCTTAACAAGCAAAAGTCTGTTTTTACGGTTGAAGGCCAATCGAATTTCCGAATGCCCATTGTCGTTCTTGGTAAGTAGTTGGTTACCTGCCTTCGTAGCCTCGTCGCTTGGGTCTCCATTAGGACCCCAGCAAACTGCACCGCTATCCGCAAATTTGCAAACCCCAATGATTTCGATTCTGTTTTGCGGAGTATTCAGGAAGTAACTTCGCTTTGGGATCTGTAGGAATTCTAATCCGGCAACCACAACAGAACCAATTAGGAAAACGCTCTTCATAGTTTGCGGCCCCTAATAGCTTATTTCAAAAAGTCCTAATTAAGACCAACAAAAACGCGACCAGGAAGCGATTCCGGCCGCGTTATAAGCTTCTGATCCTTAGCGAGAACTGGGGGAGGAGCCTCGGATCTTTTTCGAATGTCAATGAGTTAGTTTGCACATCCAGTGCCAATATTGAGGGCAAACAAAATCCCAGTATTTTTTGTGGCACGATTGATCTCTAATCTCTAATCTTTGATCTTTGATCTTTGATCTTTGAGCCCTACCTACTCAACAACCGCGCCAAACTTTTGCAGAGTATGCCTAAGCTTCCGTGAAGCGGAATGCTTCTCTGAGGTTCCCTGCGAAGCAGATGCCAAAAAGGTAACTGCGCGCGAGGGCGAGAGAAGCCGGTGAGCGAGGAACGAGGGAACCGGATGAGTCGATTGAGCGAAGCGAATAATTTCTCCTGACTCTCAACCCCTACCTACTCAACCACCGCGCCAAACTTCCGCGTCCGCCGCTGATACTCCTTCACTGCATCCAACAAATGCGAGGCACCAAACTCCGGCCATGGATCATTGGTTACCCACAACTCACAATAAGCGCCTTGCCAAATCAAGAAGTTAGACCACCGCATCTCGCCAGCGGTACGAATCATAAGGTCTGGTTCTGGGTGTTGAGGATTGTAAAGGTGAGCGGAAATGATCTCCTCGGTTATGTCTTCCGGCTCGAAACCGGCGGCAACCACATCTCGGACGGCATCGACGATCTCGGCCCGTCCACCGTAGTTCACCGCCAAGGTAAAGACGATGCCCGTATTGTTGGCGGTTGTCTCCATACCATTCTCCAAGGCTAGCTGAAGACCCGCCGGAAGCTCTTCAATTCTTCCAGAGACATTCACCCGAACATTGTTCTGATGCATCGATCGAAGTTCTTCACGTGCTGCGGTCTCAATCAGCTTCATAAGTCCACTGACTTCTTCTTCTGGACGCCGCCAGTTCTCTGCCGAGAAGGCATAAACAGTTAGGTACTTTATTCCTAGTTCACTGGCATCAAGTAATGCACCTCGCAATGCTTTGTATCCTTCGCGGTGCCCAAGCAGACGTTGCCAGCCTTTCTTTTTCGCCCAACGACCATTGCCGTCCATGATGATGGCGACATGGCTAGGCAGTTGTTCAAGGTTAATGCCTTGTTCAACTGCCTTCTTTTGAAGTCGGTTCAGGGTTGCCGATGCCATTGCTATCTACGACTAAACAGTGAGAAGTTCCGCTTCCTTCTTCTTACCAATATCTTCACACTTCGCCGTGAAGTTGTCAGTTAGCTTCTGAATTCTTGTTTCGTTTCCTTTTACGTCGTCTTCCGTAATCTCTTTCTTCTTTTCAAGAGCTCGAATCGAATCGTTAGCTTCTCGACGTACGTTGCGGATCGCGACTTTACATTGCTCCGACCGCGCATGAACCTGTTTAACCATGTCTTTTCGTCGGTCCTCGGTCATCGCCGGAAAGGTAAGGCGTATTCCGCTGCCGTCATTGACCGGGTTAATCCCAAGGTCACTCTTCATGATTGCCTTTTCAATAACTGGCGTCATGTGTTTTTCGTAAGGCTGAATCAATAGCTGTCTCGGTTCAGGAATGCTAACGTTTGCGATCTGCGTGATCGGAGTTTCGGTCCCGTAGTATTCAACGTGAACTCGGTCCAGCACTTGCGGTGTTGCCCGTCCAGTTCGATAGCCCGCAAAGTCGTGAGTCATTGCGTCCAGCGCATGCTGCATCTTGTTTTCCGTTTCCGTTAATATTTCGTTTACACTCATTCGTTCTCGTCTCCTACCAAGGTTCCCGAGACGCCACCAGTTAGGGCGTCAAGCAGGCTACCAGGCTTATGAAAATCTAAAATGATCATGGGCATCTTATGCTCATCCGCCATCGTAAAGGCGGTTTGATCCATGACTTTAAGGCGGTCTTGAATCGCTTTAGTATAGGTCAGTTTTGCATACCGCTTTGCATTTGGGTTCTTCTTTGGGTCACTGTCATATACACCGTCAACTTTGGTCGCTTTAACCAAAACATCGGCTTCGATTTCAAGGGCCCGAAGAACTGCTGCCGTATCAGTTGAGAAGAACGGATTTCCGGTTCCCGCGGCTAGAACTACAAGTCGTCCTTTCTCCATGTGCCTTAAAGTTCGGCGTCGGATAAATGGTTCGGCAACCGAAGCAATGGTGATCGCACTTTGGACGCGAGCTTCGATGCCTTGACGCTCGATTGCACTCTGTAGCCCTAGTGAATTCATCAGGGTTCCCAGCATCCCCATTTGATCGGCTACCGAACGATCTATGCCGCCTTCGACGGAGAATGTTTCACCACGAATGAAGTTGCCACCACCAACTACGATGGCACACTGGATGCCGGCACGATGTACATCGGCGACTTCCTTGGCAATGTAGTTGAGAATGTGGGGGTCGAGACCAAATTTAAGGTCTCCGGCGAGAGCTTCGCCGCTGAGTTTAATGAGTGCGCGTTTGTAGGGTTTTCGTGCAGATGCCAAGCGGATGCCTCTTGGATAGTAATTGTACCTTTGTCGGGACTCATAGATCAGGTGAGTTTCAAATTGATTTTAGGGTCGAGGACCTTGGTTCGCGCTACCTCCGCAGCAACGAACTCTTATGAAGTTTGAGGGATCTAGGCTAGCGCTGTGGAGGTTTGTAAGCTCAAGGAATTGAAACTGGATACGTCATTAATTCGGCGTCAAGAGATGGAAATCGTTTCTTTAATCCTTGTTCTTGCTTCGAAATCTCTATCGGATCTCGCTTCGATAACCCCACGCGACCTCCAGAATAGCTTGTTGGAATAACTTGGGCCGAGCGGTATTCAGTCTTCTCGAAGGTCACCTTATACATTGCCGCTTGGCCACCGCCAGGGTTTACGAAGTTCCCCAACGAGTAAATGATCGGCTTGCCTTTATAAAGCTCTGCCGGTTGCAACACGTGCGGGTGGGCACCAATCACGACATCTGCCCCGGCATCGATAAATAATCGCCCCAATGAAACCTGAAACGGAGCCGGGAAGGGCTGCTTCTCAATTCCCCAGTGCAACGCAACCACCACCATATCGGCATCCAATCTTGCCCGAACGACTATCTTTTTCAATCGTTCAAGTTCATTAGGACCACTTTTGCCACCAAGAGTCAGAGCCGCTACCCCTGCGGTCTTTGCCGCCGCTGGAGTGCATGCTCGCAATCCACCCAGCGAGAAGAATGACAAATAGGAAATAAAGGCAACCCGAGTTCCGTCTGCCGCAACCACTACGGTCGACTTCGTTGCGTCCGTCCAATTTAGTCCCGCTCCGCAGCGTTGAATATGATAAGAATCAAGCAGGGAAGTCGTCTGCTTCAAACCCGACACTCCGCCATCCATTGCGTGGTTATTGCCCAAACTAACAACATCTATCCCTGCGGAAACAAGGTTCTTTATGTGTCCCGGGTCTGCCTTAAGAACGTATTGGTTCCGAGCCGCAATATCGGCCGCTGTCTTACGACGGGTCCTTTCCGATGTATTAGTCAGCGGAATCTCTAAGTTCGCGTAGAAAATCGCATCCGCAGGAACAGAAATTCCCTTAAACACTGGCACCGACGCCGAAACGCCATTGAGCATGATGTCTCCGCCGCAAAACAGACTCCATTCCCCAGTACGAATCTGAAATGCGCCGTTCAATACGGCGTAAAAAAGTATTGGGTGCATCCATCGAAGGACGATTCAATAATCACGTTCGATTCGATTCGACCTAGTAAATCAACCAAAAGTCTGATTTAGGGTGCGTCTTTGGAACACTACTGGCCCCATCCGTTCTCGGATTGAAAAATTCTCTGCACGGAGCAATCATGAATAGAACATTTTCTCGAATAGCCACATTATTTGTCCTTACTGTAGGTGCATCTGTTGCATCTGCTCAAACGACGAAGACATTCGTCCCTAGCAACAACGATCTTGACGATTTAGATCATAAATATGCCTACACCTGGGGAATCGATAACATCGTTCCTGCTGGCCAAATTATCACCGACGCCGAGCTAGTCATCACCAACATTTGGGATTAGAAAGTTGAACAAGACATCCTTTATGTCAACATGCTCGACAATCCTGCTTCCGGCGTAAAATCGTTCTACGACAACGAAGCATCCGGCAACTACTTCCAAGGACAAGGCACTGTAGAAGGAACCTGGACTGACCCAGTCGGCGGACACTCCACCAACACCAATTTGAGATTCGAACTCGGCGCGCTCGGCGTTCTAGATAAGATGAACCAATATGCTGCCGACGGAAAGATGGGCTTCTCATTCGATCCAGACTGCCACTTCTTCAACGATGGCGTCAAATTGGTCGTAACCACAGCTCCAGTTCCAGAGCATGGATCATTCGCAGTCCTCGGTCTTGGCGGATGACTCTTGATCAAACGACGAAAGAAGAACTCAGCTGAAGTTGGAGTTTTCTTGAACGCAAAAGAGCTGACCAATTCGCTCAGCATTTTTGTGTTTTCTGGTCAAACAGCGAAACCAACAAATGCCATGGCTTAATGACCTGGTGCTTGATATTCAACCGAACCCACCAATTCTAATCAGGCAGTATGAAATGCCTAATTTTGCCAGCGGCAAAAATCTTTTTTTCCTCACGATGCCTTCAAAGCCGTCCACAACAACGGGATGACGCTTTACTTTAAGTTGCCAAAAGCTCATTTCTTGGCTTCGATTGCTCCGTTCGCAATTAATTAACCTTGCCTCCGCACTTGCCCGGAATTCTGGCGTATTCAAAAGGGTACAATTAGCAATCCCAACGTGAGAGTGCCAACTTTTCGCGTCGGAAATATTTTGGAGAAGACAAACAGAAAACCACAATGGCAAACCTAAAACCACTCGGTGATAAAGTCGTTGTTGAGGTGCTCGACGCAGAAGAAAAAACTGCAAGTGGCATCTACCTACCTGACAGCGCAAAGAAAAAACCGCAAGAAGGTACCGTCATCGCAACCGGAAACGGCCGCGTCCTCGACAATGGTCAGCGAAATTCGCTCACCGTTAAAGTCGGCGACAAAGTACTTTTTAGTAAGTACGGCGGAAACGAAGTTGCCCTCGACGGAAAGGAATACACAATCCTGGACGAGGACCAGATCTACGCTATTTTAGCGAAGAAGTAAGCAAACGAACTTTATGGCCGATTATAGAAATCTCGACGTATGGCAGCAAGGTCGCACCCTGGTGACGACCGCGTACCGATTTACAGAACTGTTGCCAGAAGCCGAAAAAGACGGCCTAATTCAACAAATCAAAGGGGCAGCAATTGCCATTCCTTCATCTATCGCAGACGGAGCTGGACGCGCAAATGACGTTCAATTCCTCCGATTCTTGCAGGATGCAATGGGTGCAATCGCAGCTCTCGACACTCTCGTTTTGTTAGCGGCTGATCTCGAATATGTCGAAGAGTTTCACACTCACGACATCGAGAAGCGAACCAAAGAACTTGGACTCAAGCTCCGCTCAATGGCGCAAAAGATTGAATCCGAAGCCTTTGGCGTTCGACGGCAACAATTCGACGGACCACCTCCTCGCCGTGAATACGGTGGAGATCGAGACGGCGGTCGCGACGACCGTGGTGGAGATCGAGGCGGAGACCGCGAAGATCGACCTCGAAGAGAATATCAACGAGACGACCGACCCCAGGGTGATAGACCGGGAGGCGATCGCCCATATGGGGATCGACCACCATTTCGTGGCAACGGAGACAGAGATCAGTCCAGCGGCGACAGACCGCCCTATCGTGGTAACGACGGTGGAGACAGACCGCCCTATCGAGGAAACAACGACCGCCCGCAAGGTGACCGCCCGCCGTACCAAGGTGGTGGCGGAGGCGACCGACCTCCTTACCGAGGTGGAGACCGACCCCAAGGTGACAGACCCCCATATCGTGGTGGCGGTGGAGACCGACCACCTTACCGAGGTGGTGGTGGAGATCGCCCAGGTGGCGGTGGCGGATTCAGACCCGGCGGTGGCGGTGGACGTCCCGGCGGCGGTGGCGGTGGCGGTGGCGGATTTAGGCCAGGCGGCGGCGGTGGAAGACCTCCATTCCGCGGACCAGGCGGCGATAGGCCACCTCGAAGAGACTAGCCCTAACGAAGAAATTAAAATCAAGCCCGTAAAAAAGGCGAGAACGACCAAACCAAAACAACAAGTTTAGAAAAAATAGGAAAACAATGGCAGCAAAGAATCTAGTATTCGATGAGCAAGCGCGAAGAGCGCTTGAACGAGGCGTCAACAAAGTCGCCGACGCAGTAAAAGTAACGCTTGGTCCACGCGGACGCAACGTTGTTCTTGATAAGAAATGGGGAAGCCCATTAATCACCAAGGACGGCGTTACCGTCGCTAAGGAAATCGAGCTCGAAGACCCGTACGAGAACATGGGTGCGCAACTCTGTAAAGAAGTTGCCTCCAAGACCAACGACGTTGCTGGTGATGGAACCACAACGGCAACCGTTCTTGCCCAAGCAATTGTTAACGAAGGTCTCCGATACGTCTCCGCTGGTGGCAATCCAATTGCCCTAAAGCGAGGCATCGATAAAGCCGTTGAGCAAGTCGTTGCGTTCATCAAAGAATCGTCACGACCTATCAAGGACAAAGAGCAAGTCGAGTTCGTTGCAACCATCGCAGGAAACGATCCTGAAGTTGGTAAGCACGTCGCCGAAGCCATGGATAAAGTCGGAAAAGACGGCGTTATCACGGTTGAAGAATCAAAGGGGCGCGAAACTCTTCTTGAAGTTGTTGAAGGTATGCAGTTCGACCGAGGCTACATCAGCCCGTACTTCGTAACTGATCCAGAAAGAATGGAAGCCGTTCTCGATAACCCGTTGATCCTCATCCACGAGAAGAAGATCAGCACGGCAGCCGACTTCCTTCCGTTTCTCGAGAAGGTAGCCGCAACCCGACGACCAATCATCCTGATCTCAGAAGATATTGAAGGCGACGCACTTGCAACCATCGTATTGAACAAGATCCGAGGCGTTCTCCAAATCGCGGCAGTCAAGGCTCCAGGCTTTGGCGACCGACGAAAGGCAATGCTTGAAGATATTGCTGTTCTCACCAAGGGAACATTCATCAGCGAAGACCTTGGCGTCAAGCTCGACAACGTAACCGTTGAAATGCTCGGCACCGCTAAGAAGGTCATCATCACCAAAGAAGACACCACGATTATCGAAGGTGCCGGAACCAAGGCTGATGTCATGGGTCGAATTGATCAGATCAAGCGACAAATGGAGCACACCGACAGCAACTACGACAAGGAAAAGCTACAAGAGCGACTTGCGAAGTTGAGCGGCGGCGTAGCCGTCATCAAGGTCGGCGCGTCCACCGAAACCGAGCTCAAAGAGAAGAAGCACCGATACGAAGATGCTCTCTCCGCAACCCGAGCTGCGGTTGACGAAGGAATCGTCGCCGGCGGAGGAGCAACCCTCCTTCGAGCCAGTGATAGCCTTTCAACTAAAGGAATGACGACCGACGAAGCAACTGGAGTTGCAATCGTGAAGCGAGCTATCGAAGAGCCACTACGACACATCGCGAAGAACGCTGGTCTTGAAGGATCAGTAATCGTTGAGAAGGTCCGAGCGGCAAAGGACGGCTTCGGTCTTAACGCATTGACTGGCGAAATCGTTGACATGGTTAAGGCTGGAATTGTTGATCCTGCAAAGGTCACCCGATCCACCATCCAGAACGCAGCATCCATCGCGGCATTGGTCTTGACAACCGAAACTCTCGTTGTCGAT
>JANPAV010000200.1:0-2339 GCA_031430115.1 Armatimonadota bacterium
AAGACTTACGAGATGATGAAGACTCGAATGCTCGACGAAATGAAGAAGAGCTTCCGACCGGAGTTCCTCAACCGTGTGGACGAGATCATCGTGTTCCAACACTTGAAGAAAGAAGAGATTCTGCAGATTGCCGATCTTTACTTGAAGCGAGTGAACGAACAAGCTGTTTCGATGGGAATCACCATCGACCTCAGCGACGCGGTCAAGAGTCTCCTGGTCGACAAGGGCTACGATCCAAACATGGGTGCACGACCTCTGCGAAGAGCCGTCCAGCGCTACATCGAAGATCCGCTTTCTGAAGAAATGTTGCAAGGCAAGTTCCACGAAGGCGATGCCATTATGGCTGACATTGATCCTGAAGACGCTGAAAAGATTGTTTTCAAGAAGATCGTCAAGAAAGAGAGCAAGAAGAAAGAACTGGTTACTAAGTAACTGGGAAGGTGGGCATCTTGCCCTCCAAAAGGAACCCCGCGAAGTCTCACTTCGCGGGGTTCTTTCGTTAGGGATATCGCTGCCTCAATTGCGACGCCGGACAATTAATGTTAGCGGAGGAAAGTCGGAGCTCTTGAGGCTACAAATGTTGGAACTGAGGCCCATGATGCTGCCTCAATTGCGACGCCGGACAATTAATGTTAGCGGAGGAAAGCCGGAGCTCTTGAGGCTACTAAAACCTATGTCATCGTAGCCTCAAATGCTTCATCCTTAAGAATTACGAATTGATGCGATCATCGTTGCTATTGAGCCAGCATTGCCCTGTGTAGCCTCGCTAACTTGGCGAAGTCTAAGATAAAATCCGACGGTGAGCAGTTACAAGCACTACATGAATCCCAAGGAACCAGGTCAGATGTGCTTTGTGACTTCAACATGCCTTGACTACGCACATCTCTTCAAGCGCGAAGAAATGAGAACC
Source organism: Armatimonadota bacterium (assembly GCA_031430115.1). GTDB lineage: Bacteria > Armatimonadota > Fimbriimonadia > Fimbriimonadales > Fimbriimonadaceae > Fimbriimonas. Next base: position 911 of record JANPAV010000200.1, read on the forward strand.
CGAATGGCAATCTCTCTCCTGCGGGATTGCCGACGAGCAGACGCCTTACTAAAGGCATTTGTGGTTATGACTCACCATATTCACTTGGTGGTCAAACCCAGGGAAAATCAATCGATCTCTCGACTAGTCCAAACCATCAAAGCTAATAGCGAGGGTAGGCTCTTACCGCTACTCACAGAAGAGGAAAACGCTCAATTGTCAATGCAGTGTGGGCTGAATAAACATCGGTTTTGGATGCGCTCTTTCCGAGCCAATCCAATGCATACCCAGGAAGTTTTCGAACAAAAGCTTAGATATATCCATTTGAATCCAGTCCGATCGGGATTATGCGAAATTCCAGAAGACTATCCCTGGTCAAGTGCTCACTTAGTCATTAACGGTCACCTTGACTTTGACGGTCTGGTTGACTATTCTGCTGGATTGCGCTACTACGAGGAAGTGCTTGGATATTAGCCTGCGCTGCCTCAATTGCGGCGACGGCGAATGAACCAGGCGGGAGTTAAACAGGAGCTTTTGAGGCTATAGCCCAAGTCTCACAGCCTCAAGAGCTAAATCTTCGAATCCTATGACTGGTGACTCCGTCGTCGCAATTGAGGCAGCCTAGACATCACTGCAAATCGAAGAATTTGTCCGCCGGAGTCTGCCCCGAGTAAAAAGCACTGAGCTTCTTTTTGCTAGCGTGCCCATCGACCCAAGCAATAATAGCGTTCTCCATCGCATTGGGGTCAGGGATGCCCCAGCAATCAGCACCTGCACCACCCAGCAATCCGTAGTAGTCCGACGGTCTCAACAGGAATTTGCCATCGTCACCACACCAGGAGTCCTTTACGGAGGCGCGTCCGGTAGAAAGCGCAACCGTGTTAGCGGGGTCTTCCAGCGAAGTCGATGAAATGGCAGTCTGAGTATCCAAATTTGAGAAATCAAGTTCTAATGAAGTCAAGTATCGAACATTGTATCCAAAGTGAGATGTCTGGTCACCGTTGGAGTCAGTCTCTTTCACGGCACTACAGGGACAAAGCCAGATTTGCTTGTTCTTGACGTAAGGATTGATCTCATCATGCCAGATGGTTACTCCGGTTGGGTTGGCATACGCTCCCAAAGGAAATTGATCATCATTGTCCGATTGATACAAGACAAAAGATGTATTGAGCTGACGAAGATTTGATAGGCAAGAGGTTGCTTTTGCCGCGAGCTTTGCCTGAGCAAAGACTGGAAAGAGAATTGCGGCAAGAATCGCAATGATGGCAATAACTACAAGCAACTCAATCAAAGTAAAAGCACGGCGCAACACTCACCTAGTTTATTTGTATTTGGTCGGCAATGAAACTTTCTCGCGATAGAATGAGTTAGAAACGTCATGAGAAAGAAGGACCCGCCAACCGGACCTCGATGGAAAAGAGTGCTCAAATCGATCGGTCGGATGCTTCTC
>JANPAV010000201.1:0-2273 GCA_031430115.1 Armatimonadota bacterium
AGATTGGGATACGCCACCAGCCCGAATGCCTCGCCCAGAAGGATCTTTGGGCGACGGACCACCTCTTTCCGGACCAATCTACGTCCAGGATGCAAGCATTGGCGATGTCCTCGAAGTCCAAATCCTTGAAGTCAAACCAAAATCTTGGGGCTGGACAAAGGCTGGAGGAAGGGATTTCTGGCCCGACTTAGAATTTGGCGCTGACCAGGACTCACCACTACTGATGAACTGGTCAATCGATCCCGACAAAGGCATTGCAAAGTCTTCGGTTGGAGTTTCTGTTTCGATTCGTCCGTTTATGGGAATGATGGGCGTTTGCCCGGCCGGAGATGGGCAACACGAAGCTTGGTCGCCAACTGCCTTTGGCGGAAACTTAGATTGTAAGGAATTAAGCGCGGGCACGAGTCTATTCCTGCCGGTTGGCGTCGAAGGTGCTCTATTTTCAACTGGAGATGGTCATGCCGTCCAAGGAGATGGGGAACTATGCGGCTGCGCCATCGAATGTCCCACGGAACGTGTCCGGTTAAAATTCATCGTCCACAAAGCTCATCCATATCCATTCATCCATGCGAGAACTTTGGACTCAATAATCACTTTTGGCTTTGATCGAGACCTAAAGGTTGCGATGGCGGAAGCGGGAAATCGGATGATCGACTTTATGATCGCCGAATACAATCTTCCAAGCCGGTCGGCGGCATTGTGTTTGAGCAGTTGTGCCGTCAACTTCCGAATTACCCAGGTAGCCAATCCAGCATACGGAGTCCACGCCATTTTAGGATTGGATGCCATATTCATTTAATTTGGGTAAGTGAATTCACACGGCCAGGTCTCGACCACTGCCTCGAACCCAAGCCGTTGCAAGATCGGCAAACTCGTCGGTCTCGCATCAACCCACAAGTATCGCAAGCCGACTTCGCGAGCTCTGGCTACGCGAGCGGCAACCACCGCTTGATAATATCCCTGGCCTCGATACTCTGGTAGCGTCCCCCCCGTATAGAGTCCTCCGCAAATATTGCCTTCACCACGGTCTAGCCGACCAATGCTGACCGGGGTGTCTCCGCAGTACGCAACAAAACCAACCTCGGCATCCGAGCCACCAGCCAAACACCTTGCCAATAGGCCAACCGTAAAGGAAAAGTCCTTGCCAAAAACTGCTTCAGCAACGGATCGAAAGTCGTTCAATTGATTCTCGTTGGAAACCCGCTCAACCCGAATGTCAGGGTCTCCCTCTCGAAAATAGGTCGCGAGATCGACCGCACAAACAACTTCCTTAGTACCAACCTCGAACCCTCGAGCTACCAATCGGTCCAAAAGATCTGCGGGTAAATCAGTTCTAAAGAGCTTCCACTCAAAGGAGCGGTTAATGGACCGATGATGAGCAATTTCTCGATCAATCACTTCATCAACGATGTCCTCAAGATTCCCGTTTGCAAGCACTTGGCAATACCCTTCAGTCTGAAACCGAACGACCATGGCATCAGAAAATACTGGGTCTCCCAGCGTCTTCCATTCTTGCCGAAGGGTGGCAAGCATTATCGCTTCCGAACGCACCAAATCTCTTCGCTCGGCCACCGACTTGCCCAGTCTGAATCAAGGTAGTCGTATCGAACCTTCATGTCTTTCGGCGCCTGAATCTCAATAAGATTCTCAATCTCAAAACCACTGTCCCGTAGCAAACGAATCAAAGGACCATAGGCTAGCAAGAACTCCTCTGGATCATCTTTGTTCCATTCAATTCGATTCAAACCAAAGTAGTCTCGAACCATCAAAGGAGTCGCTGGCGAAGTACCCGACGGAGTACAAAGAGCCGTCAAAATTCCGTTGCGAAGAAACACCAAGCGTCCGCCAGGTTTCAGAACCCGTGCAGCTTCCGGAATCCATAGGTAAGGGTCCGACCATATCGCCGCACCATATTCACTGATCGCAAAATCAAAGGACCCATCCGCAAAAGGCAGATTCTCCGCATAAGCTTCAACTAAAGGAAACTCAATCCCGAACTCCTTTTGAAACATTTTTGCGTTGGCAAGTTGCTCCGGAGTAGGGTCAATTCCCGTCGGCTCGGCACCGAGTTTTGCTAACCAAGCCGAGATATAACCGGTGCCGCACCCAAGTTCGATCGTCTTCATGCCCGTAAACAATGCCAAATCACCAAGAGCATTCAACTCAGACTCAGGGATATTCCACATCCCCCAAGTCCACGATTCTTGAGACCAGGCACGCCGACCGGGCTCCAAAAAGTCCTCGCTCATCTTTCCCCACGCGGTGCGCGTTCG
>JANPAV010000202.1:0-3750 GCA_031430115.1 Armatimonadota bacterium
TGATGAAAATCCTGAGGTGGAAGTCTACGATTCCGTTATCCTGGTCGATCAGTTAAAGTAAAATTTCCTCTTCATGCCGCGAACGACCGTCCCCGAAGCCGAAGCTCTCCTTGATCAAGAAATTAAGGTTCTCGATAAGGGATTTGTCCGTTTGGTGGACTACATGGGTGGTGATCAACGAATCGTTCAGGCTGCCCGAGTTAGCTACGGCGAAGGTACCAAGTCAGTTCGACAAGATCGAGCATTGATTCACTATTTAATCAAGCATTGGCACACAAGCCCATTCGAGCAAGTCCAGCTCACGTTCCATTGCAAGATGCCCATCTTTATTGCTCGCCAATGGATTCGACATCGAACTGCCCGACTCAACGAAATCTCGGGTCGGTACAGCATCATGAAGGATGAGTTCTATGTACCAGAACCTCAGCAGGTCGCTTTCCAAAGCTCAAACAACAAACAGGGCCGAGCCGATTCGCTCCCGCTTGAAGAAGCCATGGCGATCATCGAGCAAATGGAGCAAGATCAAAAGGAAGCCTACACCGAATACACCGGCATGATTGAAAAGGGCGTCGCCCGTGAGCTTGCTCGTACCAACCTCCCCGTCTCGCTCTACACCGAATGGTATTGGCAGATCGACCTCCACAACCTCTTTCATTTCATTCGCCTCCGCATGGATGCCCACGCACAATATGAGATTCGCGTCTATGCCGAAGCCCTCGCTCAATGCGCCAAAGCGGTTGCTCCATTTGCCTACGAAGCGTTCGAAGAGCATATCCTTGGCTCCGTTTCTTTCAGCACAGCCGAATGTGCCGCCCTCGCCAGAATGTTGGCTGGTGGCGAAGCTGGCCTCGAAGAAAGACCGATGAAGGCGTTCATGGAGAAGGTTGAGAAGCTGAAAGCATCTGTACCTGCTGAGGCACCGGAAGATTTCGTCTCACCTTCAGGTTAGCGAGGTAGAGACATATTATCTTCTAAGTAGCCACTGCCGACCGGTTTGCCTGTCTATTAACCAGGCAAAAAGTCCATTCTTACTTGCACTCGCAAGAAAAAATTGACCGGTGTCTCTCAGGTTCTTACCATCCCACACAAATCCAGAACCGAAAGGCGGCTTATTCCTGGGTGCGAAAAAGTAAGATTTCGACTTCCACCTTACTTCCGCCGCGCTATAGAACTGAGGATTTATCTTCATAATCGCTTTCCTGTCGCTTCCAAATCCAGTCCACTTTGGCGGTTTCGTCCACCGAGTCGCAAGAGTATTGAGATCAACCGTGAGGTAACACGTTTGTCCGTTGCTGAAAATCCTGAGGATGGCTTTCTCCGATGATGTGCCAACTACGCTTATTTGGCTGGAATTCATTTCAATTGGCATCTTAACCGATTTCAATTTATTTGGATGGGGTCCTCGTTGCCGATCATCAATGATAGCCAGGAAAAGGGTGTGCTTCAGATCTTCGTCATTTCTATTTGCAGAAATGGCTTGGGGACCATTCACGCACAACGTACGAAACCGATCGAGAAGGATCACTGGCTTGAGAGAAAGGGTCTTCGCCCCACCATATCCTTTTCGAATGTACGTTTCTTGGCTCACGTTAAACGCCGTCAAAATCCCATTTCTGATTTCGAAACGATATTGATCGTTATCGGTGAGGGCTTCTCCTGTCTTTGCATCAATCTTCGAAACGGTGCCAGACCACAGAGCAACTGCGCTTCCATCTTCTGCCACAAAAGTTTGTTGGGGCCCAAATTGGCGAATCAACGAGCACATCCGGTCAGCGACAGACCCTTTGGCTACTTCGCTCAAGAAAGGTGTTGCATGACTAAGATCAAACTCATCAGGGCTGGGTACCTGAGTAATTGAAAGGAAAAAACTCAAAGGAATCATGGTCTTACTTATTAGATTGGTTCCGTGGCTCTGCTAGTTCCGATTAAACGCCACTTTCGCAAAAGCTTCGAGTTGGGAATAGTCCCCGACCCATGTCGTGTACATGACGCCGTCAACTCCCTTGACTCCCCGAGCCGCAGCCAACCACGGCTTGATGTTCTCAACCGGCGAATCATAGAAGCCCGACAAAATCTGATGACACCCAAGCCCGGCAAAAAATCCTAAGCTTTCTTTGGGCTTCATGGAGTTCCAATTCATGATCGTCACATCCGACGTCAAACCCTTCCACGACTCCTTCCAAGTTCCATTGCTTAAATAATAGTTGTCGCCCGCGTTGTGATAAGGGTCGAACATATCGCTCCAAACCAGAGTCTGCCCACCAGGAACGGTTCGATGACTGAGCGCCACGCATTGGCGAAGATTCTCAGCGTAAAGTTGGCCAGGAGTTTTGCCACTTCCGACGCATAATGGGCACTGCCCGGCAACTCGAATCTCATCGTGAGCTAAGAACAAGCCCTTCGGCTTCCAAAGGGTAGCCACCCTCGAAAAGGTGTCCTTCAATATCTCCATTGTCTTTGGCTCACTGGGGCAAATCGCCGTCTTGCCGCTCTCGGTCGCCGCCGCATGACTAAAAGACGCAAAGACCCGCGTTCCTTCCGGCAACTTCGTCTTAATCAACGGAGCTGTGTGATTGAATGTATATTCGCCCATCCATGGAGTCGTGCCCAGCTTAGGGTCTTCGACTTTGTCGACCAATTCACCTTCCTTTAAAACTTGACCATTCTCGTATTCAAGCTTTACCGGAGTGCCAGGACGACGCAAAACGTTCAAAAAGCCCGCTTCTTCGACCGAAATGTCGTCCAGCCAAAACTTTCCCGCCGAACCGCCCCATAGTCCGGTGTAAAGTGTCAGCTTCGAGAACTCTTGGCTGTTGAATATCACCGTATGCTCGGTCCAATCCTGGCTCGCCTTCGCTCCGGTATCCATAAAGCTCAATACTTTGCCACCTTCCCCCAGGGCAAAACAGCGAAATTCGCTGACCGGAGCAACGCCCTCAGTCTTGAGCCAAAAGTGAACGCGATACAGTTGCCATGGTTTCACCACCAATGGATGCATCACCCTTGCATTGCCCTTAAGATTCTCAAACCGGATAGATCGTGATCCTCCATGTTTAACACTTGTATCGCTAAATGAGGTCTCTCCCGGACCATCTTGATACGAAAACCCAACGAGCTTGTCCCCGTTTACTACTTCAAGACCTGAGTTTGAGTATTGAACGAATGGCTCGGGCACCAACGCTCCGCCTTTTATGACAAACGGCATTTTCTTAACTGGTTGCCCTTCAATGAGGTTCACATCATGAGAAAGCAATCCACCCGAGTAGCCCATGTCCGCAACGGCTGGAGTAACCGAGAGCCCAAGTTCCTGCGCCTTTAGGCGTACCCTCTCGGCGTTGACAAAATATGACTTGTAAACGTTGTCGAGGATCGAAAACTTAGAGTCGGTAATCACCATCCCGTTGTATCCAGCCTTCTTAGCCCGTTCCATAACCGTAAGCAAGCTATCTACATTGGCGACGACTGCAAGATTCGTCTGAACATAAAACCATCGAACCGGAAATTGTTCAACCAGTCGAGGAGGTTTTGTGAGTAGGACCAAGCATGCGAGTGCTTCAAACATCTATTTGCATGCTATCACGTTACAGTCGCAAAGTGTGGGCCTAATTGATGACTCAATAACCATCTTTTGACTTATCCAAGTGTCGTATAATCCAGCTAGGCTAACCTGGAAATTTTACTGGGAAAGTCTAGGATGAACAAGTGCCTTCGCCGAGATTTCGCCTGAACCAAAAAGCCTTAAGTCGGTCA
>JANPAV010000203.1:0-2629 GCA_031430115.1 Armatimonadota bacterium
AGCACTCGTTCAGATTTTTGCGATGAGCATTAAAGAAAGTTTTCACTTCACAGCGATCTAGAGTCTTGGTTTCCAAATTCCAAGTAGTTTCGAATCGGACTTCTCGTCGATTTTGAAGTCACTCAAATCGGGTTCACTGTACAGGTGCGTCCACGCTCATCAGAGATAGCCCTCCTCGTCGCGGTTTTCCTCGACATGGTTGGGTTCACGATGCTCATTCCCGATATTCAGCTTCGAGCCGAAACCATGCTCGCTGGTTTCGCTTTCAAAGGTCCAATCATCGGGGCGTTACTACAAGCAACCTTTATTGTTCAGTTGTTTGCTTCCCCGCGATGGGGAAAACTTGCCGACCGAGCAGGTCGAAAGCGAGTTTTTGTTATCTGCCAATGGATTTCCGCGTTGGCAATGCTAGTTTACGGTTTTGCTGGCTCAATTGGACTACTGTTTGTAAGTCGCATCCTGGCGGGATTTGGAGGTGCAAATGTTTCAGTTGCTCAGGCGATGGCGGCGGTCGCAGCTGGCGAGGATCGAAAGCGGGTCCTTGGTTTGGTAAGTGCCACCCTTTCGGCAGGAATGATATTTGGTCCTGCGGTAGGTGGCTTTCTTTCACACAGTTCTGGTCCAAAACTTATAGGTGTAATTGGAGCAATTATTTCATTTGTTGGCGGGGCATTGGTTTTGTTTATGGTTCCAAAGGATGCTCCTGGAGAGGATCTGGACCAATCGGGTGAATTGCCAAAGAAAACGGCAGTTTTTGATTTGAGTATTTTTCGAAGCTATCCTACCCTCCTGCCTTTTTTCTGGATTGCAGTCTCGGCATCGTTTGCCTTAGCTACCCTTGAAGGGACCTTTGGGCGGCTCATTCATGCGATGTTGGGTTATGGTCAGAGGGAATTTGGAGTTGTTTTCAGTTACGAAGCATTGCTTGGAATATTCGTATCTGTAGTTGTTCTTGTTTGGTTGGGCAAGAGAATGTGTGATACGTCAATCCTGCGATTGGGTTATATTGCTCAAGGCATCGGTCTTGGACTAAATCCCTTGGCCGGGGTCCTAGTACATATTGCTCCCGGAATGTTGTGGCTCCTAATTGCGTCTACATTTTTTGCGTTTGGATCTGGAATAGTTGGTCCCACATTGAGTTCATTGGCCAGTAGTACTGTGCCCGAAGATATTCAGGGTGAGTTGTTTGGAGTTATGCAGGCGGCGAGAACCGTCGGATTCATTATCGGTCCAATTCTTGGCGGGTTCTTGTTTGATTTTTGGTATCCCGGACCTTATGTATTTGCCGCAGCCGTTTGTCTCTTTGTTGCAATTGCTTTGCCAGCAATTTGCGCTTGTCACGACAAATCGGGGACAAGGACAGCTACCTAGGATAATCGCCAGGGCATAAATTGGCGAAACTTGCTGTAAACTAGATACAGGAGTTCCGACTCTTCCGTTCTGGGAGACTTTGTGAAGGAACCTTTGCAAGGGGAACAAAAGAAGACTTATGGTTGCATGTCCAAAATGCGTGATCAATAACACGCTTGATAGTGCGTTCTGCAAAAAGTGCGGAGCCGTTTTGCCAATCTCAATGATTGAGGAAGAGCAAGAAAAGCTAAGGGAGATTGTCACCAAAGGAATGGAAAGCTACCAGACTGGGAATCTGGAAGAAGCAATGGCAATCGCAGACCACTCGATATTGACCAATCCAAGCTATGGCGAAGCCTATGCCCTTAAAGGTCTTATTCACGAGAGAAAAGCTGCCTATGCCGAAGCACTTGATGCTTACGAGACGGTTGTAGCCCTCAATCCAGATTCAACAATTGACAAGATAAAGCTAAACCAACTGAGAAATGCGTTTGCTCAGCGTCAAGCTGGTGAGCCAAGAGCTGACCGAAAGAGTGCTGCACTTGTCGCTCTCGGGGTTGCAACATTTGTGCTTTCGATCGGTGCAATTTCTTATGGACTGATTCAAACCTCAAAAGAAACAAAGCAAACGGCTTCCACAAATTCTCCAGTTCAACAAAACTCCAATTTGGTTGCGACCCGCGATAATACCGCGCCTCCTGGAGTTACGGTGAATCCGAACCAACGAAACCCAGCCCCAAATGGCGAAGTTGGCGCATTAGGTTCAGACAACAATCCTCAAATTGATTCCGATGTACGGAATACACCGAATAGAGATCGTGGAACAAGAACAAACTTTGGTGGAACAGCTCCACTCATCGTTGACCCGCCAGAAGTCACTGGGCCAATCAACTCAAATTCTAAGCGAAACCTGCCAAACCCAAACAATCCAGGCAATGGAGGCAGTAATCAAGACAAGCCAATTAGAGATCAAGGAGCTAAGCTGCCAGTTGACCCTCCTGTAAGTGGTGGAGACGATAGGGATCCCCCGGTTAGCCCAGGTGGAACAATAGATATTTCTATTTCTAAGCATGGGTCTGACACTCCTTCGAGTAACCAAAATAGTAGTTCAGGCAAAGCATTTCAGCGACAAGGTCAAACTCATCAGCGAAACGGCAAGAGCGCCCAGGCACGAGAGGCCTACCAAAAAGCGATAGATGCCTTTCAAAAGGAAATCGACAGTGGAAGCGGCGATAAGGATGCAGCAACCGCCGGGTTGAACAGTAGTAAGCAAGCCCTA
>JANPAV010000204.1:0-1559 GCA_031430115.1 Armatimonadota bacterium
GCTCAAGCAGAGCAGTGGATTCATCCAGCACTTTTTCAGACATATTTCACTCTGCGTTCGTCCTCCTGGCAGCACCAGCTACACGTTCGCACATTGTATTTCTACGAATGAAAGTATACATTAATGTCAAGATTCAATGAATGATGGAGAAAGTTCTTGCATTAGTGACCAGCCGAGTCGTCAAGATTGCTTTCAAGTTTCTTGCCACCATAAGTTTGATGGCCAAAGTGACCGAAATCCAATCCTTCTTCCCGAGTCATTCGTTCCATTAGCAAAGCAACGGCACCGCGAGGAGCAATTTTTTCTCGAACAACCGCATCAACCGTTTCAAAAACGGGGAGTTGAATCCCTTCCTGTCGGGCGACGTGCATCACCGCTTCGGCGGTATTGATCCCTTCAGCGACCTGACCAATTTCCTTAAGCGCCTCGAGGACATGCTGCCCAGAGCCAATCGCAAATCCGAGCCGATAGTTTCGCGATAGCTTCGAACTAGCGGTCGCAAAAAGATCACCGACCCCGGCAATCCCGATAAAGGTTTCCAGTCTGCCGCCGTGCGCCAAACCATAGGTAATCATTTCTTTGAGCCCGCGTGCAAGTAAAGCACCTTTAGTGTTGTCACCAAATCCTAGTCCATCCGACAAACCGCCAGCAATCGCTAAAACGTTTTTCAAAGCACCAGCAAGTTCTACACCCATGACATCATCACTGGCATAGACGCGAAATGCCGGACACCGCAAATTGCCAATAATCCGGTCAGCAACAGCTGGGTCTTTACTCGCGGCAACTGCCGCAGTGGGAATCCCTTGAGCAATTTCTATCGCTAAATTCGGACCGCTGACCACTCCCACTTTGGCGTTTGGAAAACACTCTTCAGCGATGACGGTAACAACTTTTCCGGTCGCCGTTTCCAATCCCTTTGTCGCCATGACAAGTATAGGAGTCTCGCCTTTCAAATCTGCAAAAACACTTCGAATGGCATTGGTCGGTAACGCAATGTACGCAACTGGCGCACCACTGTAGTTTTTAAGATCATCAACCCTCAATTCCTTAGGGAACACGAAACCTGGCAGGTACTTCATGTTTTCATGTGTGCCACGCATGATAGTGATTTCTTCATGATCTCGACCATATAGGGTGACTTCTAATCCGTTCCGGGCCAAAAGTATCGCGAGTGCCGTGCCCCAACTTCCGGCTCCAATAACCGCAGCGTCCATTGTTACCAATTATATCGGTATTTATACGGCAAAGCTTACGAAGAAAGCATTGAACCTATCGCGAATCCAACGGCACACAACGCGATGCTTCCAATGGTCTGCAACGAAACATTGCCAATTGCCGCCAGATAGTCACCTCTTTGGAATTGCTCAACCACATCCAGCGAGAAAGTCGAATAGGTTGTATAGCCCCCAAGAAGTCCGGTTCCAATAAATAACCGTTTGGGGTCGTCTCGGGATATGAATGCCGCCGTAATGCCAAGGAGAAAACTCCCCGAAATATTGATCAGGGCTATCGCCCACGGAAAGCCCTTCAGTGGAAAGGCAAGTAAGAGCCCGTATCGA
>JANPAV010000205.1:0-2137 GCA_031430115.1 Armatimonadota bacterium
CTCGGACTTCTTCAGCTGATGAGTTAATTGAGTCACTTCTTACCCTTGCTCCCTTGATTCGTGTCGATGAAAGGAGTTCTGAAGGACGACGGTCGTACGGTAGCGCCAACAACCTCACTAAACGAGAATTTGAAGTTGCTCAATTTATTGCCAAGGGAATGTCGAATCGTGCAATTGCGGAGACGGCAGACTTGCATGAACAAAGCGTAAAGAATTTGGTCAGTGTGGTTTTGCGAAAGTTGAGTTGCGAGAACCGTACTCAGGTTGCTTTGAAACTGCTGAATCCCGATCTTGAGCCTGTGTTGGGTTAGGTGTTTCCCTTCGGCTAAACTAGATTTGTGAAAGAACGAGTTCTTACTGCGATTGTGCTTCTGCTTGTCGTCGTGGGGGCTCTCTTTTTTGACCCCACTGGCTGGGTCGTGAAGGTGCTGATCTTCTTGATCGCGCTGACTTGCGGTATTGAGCTCGGCAAGTTAACCAATGTAGGCAGTCTTTATGTCATGCCTGAAATGGGATTTATCATTCTTGGGTTTTCGAAATATTCGCCAATGGAATGGGCGATTATTGCCTCTGTCGGTATGGTATGCAGTGCGGGACTTTACAGGGGTGTCGAGAAAGGTAGTGCGACCGCGAAAATGTTTTTTGGCACGTTCTGGATTCTTTCCTCATGCATGGCCATTTATGCACTTTGCACGACCAAATCCCCTGGCGTTTGGCCCCTTCTTCTCACCGCCGCGATCCCGATTTGGTGCGGTGATACCGCCGCGATTTTCGTGGGCAAAGCGTTCGGCAAGCACAAACTCGCTCCATCGATCTCGCCCAACAAGACCTGGGAAGGATCGATTGGCAACCTCCTTGCCTGCGTTGGTGCCGCCCTAGCACTCGGCGCGATCTTCCATTATCCGATGCTCCTGATGGTTCTGCTCGGTCTGAATTGCGGAATCCTTGGCCAAGCCGGGGATCTCTTCGAAAGCTGGTTGAAGCGTAAGGCCGACGTCAAAGACAGTGGCAACATTCTGCCGGGGCACGGAGGACTGCTCGACCGCCTCGATAGCCTCATGGCAACTGCGCCAATCTCGCTTCTTATACTTCAATCACTCGTGGTTCCGGGTACACCTAAATAACGTGCCGATTATCGAAGCCCACCAACTGTGCAAGACTTACACCTCCAACAAGCGAGGCAAGGGATTTGCTGGTGCAATCAAGGGACTGATCAAGCCGGAGAAGGTCGAAGTTAAGGCAGTCACGGACGTAAATCTCTCCATCGAGGAAGGTGAGATCGTCGGCTTTTTGGGTCCTAACGGCGCAGGAAAAACCACAACTCTGAAGATGCTCACTGGCATCCTTTACCCCTCTTCGGGAACTTGCTCGGTTATGGGTTATAAACCAACCGACCGGAAGCCAGAGATGCTCCGAAAGATTTCGCTGGTTATGGGCAACAAGCAACAGCTTTGGTGGGATCTTCCCGCTATTGACTCGTTTTTGGTGTTCAAAGAGCTGTACGAGGTTCCTGACGCCCTCTATAAGCGTCGGTTGGATCAGCTAGTCGAAGCATTACAGATCACGGACAAGATCGATACTCAAGTTCGACGATTGTCCCTCGGCGAGAGAATGAAGTGTGAGCTAGTCGCGGCTTTGCTTTATGCGCCTAAAGTCATGTTCCTTGACGAACCAACGCTGGGACTCGATGTCGTCTCTCAGAAACGCATTCGTGAGTTCTTACAAGAGTTGCACCGGGAGGACGGATCCACCATCGTCTTAACCAGTCACTACATGCAGGACGTCCAAGAACTATGTCCCCGCGTTGTTATTATCGACCACGGAACGGTGTTTTACGACGGCTCACTGGAAGACCTTTCGTCGAAAGATCAAGGGGAGAGCCAGATTCAATTACAGCTTGAAACCGACGCAAATTCGGAAGACTTGGCTCGATTTGGCACTGTTGTATCGGTAGACGGCAACACCGCCTGTTTAACCGTAGCTCGAGCCGATGTCCCTTCTGCTTTGTCTGGACTACTAGCAACCTATAAAGTTCAAACGCTTTCAGTTGAAGAACCACCTTTGGAAGATGTTATTCGCCGTCTCTTCTTGGACCGGAACCTTAACCTGCCGTCGACGAAGTAAGTATCAACCATTT
>JANPAV010000206.1:0-1559 GCA_031430115.1 Armatimonadota bacterium
GCTCAAGCAGAGCAGTGGATTCATCCAGCACTTTTTCAGACATATTTCACTCTGCGTTCGTCCTCCTGGCAGCACCAGCTACACGTTCGCACATTGTATTTCTACGAATGAAAGTATACATTAATGTCAAGATTCAATGAAGGATGGAGAAAGTTCTTGCATTAGTGACCAGCCGAGTCGTCAAGATTGCTTTCAAGTTTCTTGCCACCATAAGTTTGATGGCCAAAGTGACCGAAATCCAATCCTTCTTCCCGAGTCATTCGTTCCATGAGCAAGGAAACCGCACCACGAGGAGCAATCTTTTCTCGAACTACTGCATCAACCGTTTCAAAAACGGGGAGTTGGATTCCCTCCTGCCGAGCAACGTGCATCACCGCCTCCGCCGTATTGATTCCTTCAGCGACCTGACCAATTTCCTTAAGCGCATCAATGACATGCTGTCCAGAGCCAATCGCGTATCCGAGCCGATAGTTTCGCGAAAGCTTCGAACTAGCGGTCGCAAAAAGATCACCGACCCCGGCAATGCCGATAAACGTCTCCAGTCTGCCGCCATGCGCCAAACCATAGGTAATCATTTCTTTGAGCCCGCGTGCAAGTAAAGCACCTTTAGTGTTGTCACCAAATCCTAGTCCATCCGACAAACCACCGGCAATCGCCAACACGTTCTTGAGTGCACCCGCAAGCTCAACCCCGACAACATCATCGCTAGCATAAACTCGAAAAGCCGGACACCGCAAATTGCCAATAATCCGGTCGGCAATAGCTGGGTCCTTGCTCGCGGCAACCGCCGCAGTCGGAATCCCTTGCGCAATTTCAATCGCCAAGTTCGGACCGCTAACTACTCCGACTTTGGCGTTCGGAAAACACTCTTCCGCGATAACGGTAACAACTTTTCCGGTCGCCGTTTCCAATCCCTTTGTCGCCATGACAAGAATGGGAGTCTCCCCATTCAATTCGGCAAAAACGCTTCGAATGGCATTGGTCGGTAAAGCAACGTAAGCAACTGGCGCGCCACTGTAGTTTTTAAGATCATCAACCCTCAATTCCTTAGGAAACACGAAACCAGGGAGGTACTTCATGTTTTCATGCGTGTGTCGCATGATGGTGATCTCTTCATGATCTCGACCATAGAGTGTGACCTCAAGTCCATTTCGAGCTAACAGGATGGCAAGTGCCGTCCCCCAGCTTCCGGCACCAATAACCGCAGCGTCCATTGTTACCAATTATATCGGTATTTATACGGTAAAGCTTACGATGAAAGCTTTGAACCAATCGCGAATCCAACGGCACACAACGCAACGCTCCCGATTGTTTGCAATGATACGTTACCAATCGCGGAAAGATATTCACCCTTTTGGACCTGTTCGACGACGTCGAGCGAGAAAGTTGAATAGGTCGTGTACCCACCGAGAATTCCTGTTCCAATAAATAACCGTTTGGGGTCGTCTCGGGATATGAATGCCGCCGTAATGCCAAGGAGAAAACTCCCCGAAATATTGATCAGGGCTATCGCCCACGGAAAGCCCTTCAGTGGAAAGGCAAGTAAGAGCCCGTATCGA
>JANPAV010000207.1:0-2332 GCA_031430115.1 Armatimonadota bacterium
TTCGATCCGACAATTGTCAATGCCCTGATGACCCTTTTCCCGAGCCAATTGGCAAAAATGGCGGCCTGATACAGCGCACAAAGTTCACTAAATCTTATAAGATTAGGGGGTTATGTCCCTTTGTGCTCTCATGCTACTTTCTGCGGTCGCTATGCCTCGCCCTACTCCTTTCTACATGAGCGTCCAAGCTTGGTCGTTCAATCCTTATTCGGTATTTGAATCTATTGAGCGGACGTCAGAGGCTGGATCAAAGTTCATCGAATTGTTTCCGGGCCAGAAGCTTAAGCCAGGCTCGTCCACAGGAATGGGGCCAGGTTTAACGGAAACCGAACTGTCTGAGCTACGAACCCAGCTCGACAAATACGGAGTCACTCCTGTCGCGTTTGGTGTTGTCGGGATCGACCAAGATTATGCAAAAGCCAAGCCGCTGTTTACGTGGGCCAAGAGCATGGGAATCAAAGTCATCAATACCGAATCAACTGGTTCGATTGACACTATCGAGAAGCTGGTCAAAGAATTTGACATCAAAGTTGGATTCCACAACCACCCCAAGCAACCGAATAATCCAAAGTACGTTATTTGGGATCCAAATTATGTTTATAACTTGGTCAAGGACCGAGACGCTCGAATCGGCTCTTGCGCAGACATCGGGCACTGGGTTCGAAGCGGAATCAAGCCAATTGATGCTTTGAAGTCTCTTAAGGGACGAGTAGTGAGTAGCCACCTGAAGGATTTGAATCGGTTTGGTGAAGGAGCCCAAGATGTGCCGTTTGGCACTGGAGTTTCCGACATCCCAGCCGTTCTGTCGTACTACGAAAAGATGGGAATGAAGGGCAGTGCTTCAGTCGAGTTCGAGTATCGGTACGAAGCAAATGTCAACTACGTCGCTCAGTGCATTGGCTTTGTACGAGGGTTTTTCGGTAAGTAGGCTGCTCGGTTTTCACCATTAGGCAAAAAGGAATGATTGTTCTAGCATCAATTAGTTTGTTGGCTCTCGGTGGTCTCCCTCAAGATACTTACCTAAGCCAGATTCTTAAGTGGAGAACCCAAACTGAAGCAAACTTGAAACGCCCGGAAGGCTGGCTGACTGTCGCCGGATTGTTTTGGCTTTCTGAAGGCGAGAATACGATGGGAACAAAATCTGGCAGTCGCATCGCTCTGCCAGCTAGTTCTGGTGCAGCCAATCAAGTCGGAACTGTGACACTAAGTGGCAAAAAATCCACGTTAAACATCTTGGCTGGTGTGGCAGTACAAGTAAATGGGTCTCCGGTTACTGGTTCAGTTGAACTAAAGTCTGATGCAAGCGGTAAACCTGATACCGTTCAGATTGGGACGATTTCATTTAGGGTCATTGTCCGAGGCAAACGAACCGGGATTCGGCTGTTTGATTCAAATAGCCGTGGCATGAAGGAATTTTCTGGGTGCCACTGGTATCCAGTCAATCCAAGCTTTCGCTTCAAGGCGAAATTCACGCCGTACACTCCGCCCAAAAAGGTCAGTATTCTTAATGTCCTAGGTGACACTGAGACCGTTTCCTTGCCTGGTTACGTTGAATTCTCCGTCAACGGGAAAGCTTGCCGACTCGATGCTCAAGACGAAGGAGACACGCTCTTTTTCAATTTTAAGGACATTACGAGTGGAACGCTAACTTATCCGCCGGGCCGGTTTTTGAATGTACCAAGGCCCGTGAATGGCTTTGTGGATTTGGATTTCAATAAAGCAGTCAATCCTCCGTGTGCGTTTACTGCCTTTGCAACCTGTCCATTGCCGCCGAAGTCGAACATCTTGAATGTTCGTATTTCGGCCGGTGAGCTTATTCATCACCCAGTGAAATAGAAAAAGAATTGCCCCTGATAGATCATCAGGGGCAATTTCTTTGACAATGCTTAGCTTTGGCGGTTTCGATGTTCTCGAATAAACGCGGGAATGTCCAGATCGGTTTCATCGAACAAATCAGCCGCTTCTTGCTGCTTGCGCTCAAACATTCGTTCTTTTGCCGCAGCAACCACATCCGCGCTGGTGACCGCAGGAATTTCTGGTTCAACAGTCGAAGCTGAAGGCGTCACCGGACCACTTGATCTTTCGGTGGCTACCGTGACTCTTGAAGGAATCGCTGGCTCTTCACTCTTGGAGGAAACCTTCTCCGTTGTTGAATACGGATTGAATTCAGTCGCCAGAACGGTGATTCGGACAGTTTGCTCAAGCGAGGAGTCGACTACGGTACCAAAGATGATATTGACCTCTTCTTGATCGCAAAGCGATTGGATGTACTCCATTGCTTCGCTTGTTTCGGCAAGTGTCAGGTCATCACTGCTCGTGATATTGACAAGCA
>JANPAV010000208.1:0-33164 GCA_031430115.1 Armatimonadota bacterium
GGTGCCACCGATTTTGTGAATGCCAAAGATGGCGACCCGGTTGACGCGGTACGAAAACTTACGGAAGATGGATGGGATGGAGGCGTCGAGTATGCGTTCGAGGCGACCGGAATTCCCGCTTGTATCGAACAAGCCGTTAAAATGCTTTCGTACGGCGGCACCGCTACTACCATTGGTTTTCCGGCACAAACCGACTCGGTGAACCTTAATATTGGTGACATGGCAACCGGCGTCTATTGGAACAAAGCCGGGCTCAGAGTTTGTCATTGTGGCGATACCTTGCCGTCGCTTGACTTTCCGATGCTGGCAGACCTTTATATGAAAGGTCAACTCAATTTGGACCAAATGGTGACTCGAAGAATTGCGCTTGAAGATGTCGAAGAAGCCTTTCACGAAATGGAAACGGGTGACGTTATTCGGTCGGTGATTGTTTTTTAGCTTTCTTCTTTAATGAATTGGATTTCACTGATTTCGATGGCTTAATGATTTGACCAAGCCTTTGGTTTGGCGGAGCGATATCGCCCATTTCAACCTGAACTTGTGAGACCGCAACTTTGCCCATCGTTCTCTCTGGTTCGGGCTTCGGCTTTGTTCCTTGAACTTGCGATGGCACATTTGCTTCGCCTTGTATTGCCTGCGGGGCACAACCAGCAACGGTAGCCGCAACGGCACCGGCAAGTAGCATTCTTGGAATCCATCCATCTTTGGTGAGAACACCACGGTTCGCGTCAACGGTAATCCTGGCGCAAATCCGCTCTGGCGTGTTAAGGACTTGCTCGGCGTCGAGGGCATTCATTGCCGATAAATTGTGAACAAAGCAGCTACAACCGGAGCAAAATCGCTTCGCTTCGCCGCCCTTCATTGCATCCCAATCTTCAGGGCACTTAGTCGGAATTTCGATTTGTCGAAGTCGTTTGAGTTTAGAAACATCCATTTGAAGGATAAGTGTCAAACCACATCAAGAACGTTCAAACGATTTCTTTTTTTGCAAGTAACCAGGCAAAAAGTCAATTCGCCGACTTGCAACTTTTAATGTTGAATTCATCGCCATGAAATATCAACCAAGGTAGATCAGTTTTGCATTACCAGGTAAACCTTCAATCAGTGCTTACTCTCCTTGCTGCAATCACATTGGCCATTGATCTTCCAAGGCCGTCGCCGGCTCAACTCGAGTGGCAAGATGCTGAAGTGGGTATGTTTGTCCACTTTGCGCCAAACACTTGGCAAGACAAGGAAGGCGATGATCTATCCATCCCTCCTTCTAAACTGAACCCCACCAAGCTCGACACCGATCAGTGGGCAAGAACGGCAAAAGCTATGGGTGCAAAATACTTGGTCTTCGTGGCTAAGCATGTTGGCGGGTTTTGTTGGTGGCAGACAAGCACGACAGACTATGGGGTCAAGGAAACAAGTTGGCGTGGCGGAAAAGGAGACTTAATGGCTGATGTCTCCAAGTCATGCAAGAAGTACGGGTTGAGGCTAGGCGTCTATCTATCTCCAGCAGATGGAAAGCACCAAATTGAAGTGGGAGGGAAGGCAAGGGACTCGGTTTCTCAAGCCAAATATGAAAAGGTATTTCGAACCCAATTAACGGAACTGCTTTCGAAATATGGGCCCATATTTGAAGTCTGGTTTGACGGAAGTTTGGTCTTTAGTGTGAAGGACATTCTGGACAAGTACGCTCCCAATGCGGTCGTATTCCAAGGTCCGCAAGCCAGCATTCGGTGGGTCGGAAATGAAGATGGCTACGCTCCGTATCCAGCATGGAATGGAGCAAAATTCAATCCGAATACTTGGGGAACGTTAACTGCGGCGGATGGTGATCCGAACGGCGACCGATGGCTGCCAAACGAAGTAGATTGCCGTATGCGAGATACATGGTTCTGGAACACTCGCAATGAGGGCAGCATCAAGTCAGTCGATAAATTGATGGAGATGTATGAACAAAGCGTTGGGCATGGAAGTGTCTTGTTACTTAACAACACGCCAGATGCTAGTGGTCTGATTCCTGCAAAGGATGTTCAGCGCTCCAAGGAGTTTGGTGACGAAGTTAAGCGTCGATACGGAATAAAGATTGCCGACGTGAGCGGTCACGGAAAAGAAGTCACTGTTCAACCCTCCGCGCCGTCAGTCATTGATGCCGTGGTATCTATGGAAGACATTTCACAAGGGGAACGTATCCGTAAATATGTTATTGAAGCCCGGGTGGACGGTCAATGGATTGAAATGGCTTCAGGCAGCGCAATCGGTCACAAAAAGATCGACAAGTTTGAACCAGTTCGCGCATCGTCTGTGCGACTTCGGGTCCTCGAATGCGTTGGAGAACCAATAATCAGAAGACTTTCTTTGCACCGAACTTCTAGCTAAACAGGTTCCACATTAATCTCCTGCGATTGACGCAAAAAAAGTCCAATATTGATGATCTAGACAATCAAATGGCCGGACAATGATTCAAGTGCATTGTCGTTAAGTTTCGCTAGGAAACCAACATTCGAGTCGAAACCACGCTTTTCTCATGTCCTAGAAACCTATAAATACACCATGTGCTCCTGAGGAATGGCGTAGAGTATTAGAAGGGATGAGTAGGGCGACCTTTACTATTACGGCGGGTGTAGTGCTATGCTCTGTCGCATTTGTTGCCTGGAAAAGCAATCAGCCAGCAACGGTGGAAGTGGTCAAATCGGTTCGGCAAGACATCACTTCAACTCTTGCCGTTAGTGGTGTTTTGGAAGCGGTTGATCGCTCCACGATTTCAAGTCAAGTCACAGGAGCAAAGATCACGAAGGTCCTTGTTGATATTGGTGACCAAGTACAAAAAGACCAGCTGTTGGCGGAATTTGATTCGTCCGATGTTCAAGCCCAAATTCGAGCCGCTGACGCGTTGATCGCGCAAGCTGTTGCCCAGGCGAAAGTGCAGGACACAAACGAGTCAAGTGCCAATTCTAGTCTTCGACTTGCCGAAGAAAACATGCGAGAGGTGAATGATTTGCGAATTGCTGTCAATCAAGCAAAAACGAATCAGCAAACGGCGAGTCAAAGGGTCAAACAGCTCGAATCCAACTTGTCGAGAATTCGAACTGGAGGACGAGAAGAACAAATTCGACAATCGAAATCACAGCTCCTAAAGGCAGAAACCAATCGTGATCTGAAGAAAAAAGAATTTGAAAGAGCGGAGATGCTTTGGCGAGAAGGAGCACTTTCGAAAGCGAGCTACGATGTTGCGAAAGCCGCTTTTGCATCGGCCCAATACGATGTCGATGTTGCAAATGAAAATGTCAAGATTCAATCATCGCCTAGACCCGAAGATGTGCGGCAGGCAGAGGCCCAACTGAATGAGGCAAAACAGGTTTACGATGGTGCCACGTCCGTCCTCGTTTTGGCAAAAAAGAACCTAAATCTTAGAATTGCGGCTCGCCAACAAATTGTTCAAGCGCTTGGTCAGAAGAATGTTGCGATCGCCTCGAAGCAAGTCACAAATGCCCAAGTTTTAGCCGGAGAAGCACAGAAACAATTAGCGTTAACTCAATTAGCAAAGACCCAGATACGTTCGCAGTTTACCGGTCGAGTTTCTCAGAGACTTGTTGAACCAGGGCAAACCGTGAATATCGGAACTCCGCTTTTCGTAATGGCAGGCAACGGTCCGCTCCGTATTCGTCTAAATGTTGATGAAGCAAATATCTCCCTCATCAAAATTGGGGACAAGGCAACAGTAAGTATTGATGCTTTTCCAGATATTCAGTTGCCAGCCATGATTTCCGACATTGGAACAGCCGCGGACTTTCAAAAGGGCACGGTAGAGGTTCGACTGCAACTGCTTAAATCAGATTCAAGACTTAAGCCGGAACTGACTGCCGACGTGAACTTGATTATTGCTACATATAAAAACTCAGTAGTTGTGCCTAGGCGGGCAGTAATGAATCCGGACGACCGTCCAGAAGTTTACGTTGTGAAACAAGGTCGGGTAGAAAGTCACTTGGTTAAGTGGAGCCGCGGAAACTCGGAGAACATTGTCATTACTGAGGGGCTAGAAGCAGGAGAGCAGGTCCTGCTTGCGCCTCGCTTCTCCAAAATTGGTGACCGTGTAAACGCTGTTGTTCCGAAAACATCTGGGGCTCCTTAGGCATGATCTTCGCGCTCAAAATTGGGTATCGCTATTTCCGTAGCGGAGGCTCGCAAACCGTACTTACGGTTGTTAGCGTTGGCTTTGGCGTTACGGTCTATCTCTTCATCACATCTCTGATTTTTGGACTTCAAAGCGGTCTCATCAAGACAACCATCGGAAACAGCAGTCACATTACCGTTGAAGCAAATGACGAGGCCGCACGAGTCCTTTTGATCAAGAAGCAGGAAAACCTGAGTACAGTTCAGCCGTTTAATGAGCGCCAAGTTTCTCTTCAGGGCTACAAAGGGATCATTTTACAAATTGATGAGATTCGTGGAGTCACGGCGGTAAGCCCAGTTGCCACGGGAGCAGGATTTGCAATTCGAGGCGGTCAGTCCCGACCAATATCCCTGGTCGGTATCGAAGAAGATCGTGGCAGCCAAATCTTTGACCTGCGAGCAGTAATGAAGACTGGTCGATTAGATCTTGGTGGTCAGGGTTCTGCAATCGGAATTGAATTAGCAAGGCTATTGGGTCTCAAAGTGGGCGATAAGGTACGCGTCGTGAGTGCCAAACAAGTTGATCAAGTTTATAAAATTAATGGCATCTTTGATTCCGGAAACAAAAACGTCAACGAAAGATCGTTTTACGTTTCTCTAAGCAACGGCCAGAGGCTAAATGACTTACTTGGTTCGGTCAGTCGAATTGAGCTTAAAGTTCAGGATCCATTTGGAGTTGATCCAATTGCCGCTGTTATACGAGGAGAAACCGGACTCAAAGTCGAAACTTGGAAACAGGTCAATAGTGAACTACTCAGTGGACTCGCGGCACAAAGCCAAACAACTGGGATCATCCGATTATTTGTCATGATTCTGGTTGCAACTGGCGTTGCAAGTGTCCTTATTGTTAGTGTTTTGCAGCGTAGCCGCGAAATAGGAATCCTCAAGAGTATGGGTGTTAGCACCGGAAGGCTCCAAGGGATTTTCATCGTCTTAGGTAGCTTAGTTGGCTTAAGTGGAGCACTGGTTGGCATTGGATTAGGCGGTTCGATTGTGTTTCTCCTTGCTCAAATCCCGGGCAATAGCGGGTTAAAGCCCGGATATGCTCTTCCAATTGTCATGCAATTCAGGTTTGTCTTGGAAGCTTTTGTCGTTGCGGCTGGAATCGGATCGGTAGCCGCAATTCTTCCTGCCCGTCGAGCGGCTCTCATGAACCCTGTTGATGTCATTAGATTAGGATAAAGAACTGTGCTAATTGAGATGATCGGTGTGAATAAAGTCTACGGAGGAGCGGTCCCATTTCACGCTTTGTCTGACATTAATTTGAAGGTTGATCGAGGCGAGTTTGTTGCAATCGTTGGACAATCTGGAAGTGGTAAGTCCACTCTCTTGAACATAATTGGGACTCTTGATCGACCTACCACAGGTAGCTATATTCTCGATGGAAACAAGATTGCAGACTTGGCTGATGCTGAGCTAACTAATGTGAGAGGTGAAGTAGTGGGCTTTGTATTTCAATTTCACTATTTGCTTCCCGACTTCACCGTTCTCGAAAATGTGCTGATGCCCGCATCCGGAACCAAGTTTCGGCCCACGGCGACCGATCGAGAAGAGGCGATTAAGTTGTTGGATCGTGTCGGCGTTGGAGATCAACTCGATAAGCTCATCACCAATATTTCAGGCGGTCAGCAGCAACGGGTTGCGATTGCGAGAGCACTTATGGCTAGCAAACCGCTTATTCTTGCCGATGAGCCAACCGGAAACCTCGATAGCGTCAACAGCGAAGAAGTTTTTAAGCTGATGCGAGAGATTCATAGCGAGAAGAAGACCACCTTTCTGATTGTCACCCACGACGAACGAATCGCTGATCGATGTGACCGAATCATTCGGATAGCTGACGGTCGAATTGTCGAGGACAAGGCTACAGTTAAACCTAAAACTTAGTTGCCACCACCACCGCCGTTCCCCTTAGGTCGTCTCCCACCAGGTCTGGCGGCCCTCGCAGGAGCAGGTGGAAGACTTTTCTTCAATTCCTCCATCTTGGTTCCAAGTCGCTTCGCGAGTTCGGGTTGCGAGGATAGCTGATCCTTTTGTTCGGTCATATCATCTTTGACGTTAAACAGGCTGCGTTGACCGCTTTGAAATTCAATCATCTTCCAATCCCCGTCAACCAAAGCAACGTCGTATCCCGCGACCAAGAACGGTGACCGTTCGGTCACTTTTCCACTCTTTACGGTAGACCATTGACTAACACCGTCAATACTTAAGCCCTTTGGCATTGGAACTCCGGCTGCAGAGGCAAGCGTTGGAAAGAGATCTTGCACACAAATTGGGTGAGATAGTGCCTTGCCTGATGCAATCTTTCCTGGCCATCTCACCAATGCAGGAGTACGAATTCCACCTTCGTAGTAAGTTCCTTTTCCTCGCCTTAACGGAAGGTTACTTCCACCTTCTCGACCACCTGCTCCATTATCAGAAAAGAAAACGACAAGAGTGTCCTGAGCAAGTTTCTCGGAATCCAATACGTTAACGATTCGCCCAATACCTTGATCTAGAGCCTCAACCACGGCATTGTACGGACCGTTCGCTTCACCCTTATGTTTTTCGAGTAGTTCAGGGGTTGCAATGATTGGATCATGAGGAGCATTGAAGGCAACCTGCAAGTAGAATGGCCTGTCTTTGTCTCTCGCCTTCACTTGCTTTACGGCCTCGTCTGCCAAAAGGTAGGTCGAATAACCTTCTTCGTTAACCGTTTGCCCGTCGCGTTGCCAATCAACTTTGCCATTGGGAGCAGTGTGCTTGTAGTAGTCAACAGCTGAACTCAGAAATCCGTAGAAGTGCTCAAATCCATTTTTCTGAGGTGTAGTAGCCGCTCCTAAGTGCCATTTCCCAATGAGTGATGTTTGATACCCAGCGGCCTTGAACGTTGAAGGTATGGTTTGAAGTCCGGCTGGGATTCCCGGGTCTCTGCCGTTGAGAGCATCCACAACTCCATACCGGCGAGGCATGTTCCCGCTGAGAAGCGCTGCCCGAGTTGGACTACAGACAGGATAAGCGTAAAACCGACTTAGCTCTGTACCTTCCTTGGCAAGTTTGTCGAGACTTGGCGTCGTCATGGCCTTTGAGTGAAATCCTACGCCCGCCCATCCCAAATCGTCTACGACGATAACCAGAATGTTCGGTCGAGCATCTTTTGCCACACAAGCGAATCCAAAACTTGTCAGAGCAACCAATGTTGAAATCATGGTTCGACCTTTCTAGTGTTGAGCGAAGATTCCCCAATCATCGCAGCAATATTGATCGGCCGATGCACCCGTTTCGATATCTGAAGCAAAGTTGTATTAGTTTGGTCAGTGACAGCCATAGCCTGCATGATTCTATAGAATATGGCATCTAGCTATTTAGATTTTGTTTGGGGGTCCTATTCTTAAGCTAAAACAAACCGCTTATTTTTCCTTGATCATCAACATCAATAGAAAAGGCGGTTGGCGTCTTCCCGAGACCCGGCATCAGCATTACATCGCCGCAAACCGCCACGATAAATCCAGCTCCCGCCGACAGCCTCAATTCTCGAACATGCAAAGTAAAGCCTTCAGGAGCATTCTGCAGCGTTGGATCATCACTCAAACTATATTGAGTTTTGGCGACACAAATGGGTAGTTCACCGAAGCCATTCTTCTCGAGCCATGCCAAGTTCTTTTGAGCTTTGTCGGACAATTGAAAGTCTTTTCCGCCGTAAGCACGTTGCACAATCGCGGATAGTTTGTCTTTGATCGAGGACTTTAGGTCATAAAGTGGGATGAACGGAGCGGTGCTTTCGGTAGTTTTGACAATTTCAGTTGCTAAGTCCTCGCATCCTTTGCTTCCACCACCCCACGGGTTACAGGTGACGGCCTGAACTCCAATTGATTGAGAATAATCTGCCAAGGTCTGATGGTCGGCGAGGTCATCTTCAGCTCGTTGGTTGATTGCAACCACAACTTTAGGACCATAGCATTGGAGGTGCTTGATGTGGCGATGTAAATTGGCAAATCCCAGGTTCAAATCTCCGCCTCCTTGGTGTTTGAGGGCAGCTATTGTTGCGACCAATACAATGGCATCCGGTCCCCTTCCGAGCTTGGGACAAAGGATATTGAGAAATTTCTCCGCTCCTAGATCAGCCCCGAAACCTGCCTCGGTGATCGTATAATCCGCCATCCCGAGCGAGCACTTGGTACCGAGAATTGACGAGCAGCCATGAGCAATATTGCCAAAAGGTCCACCATGGACAAAAGCCGCATTGCCTCTCATGGTTTGCACCAAATTTGGTCTAATGGCCGTCGCCAACAATGCTGACATGGCTCCACTGGCTTTTAGCTGAGCGGCGGTAACCGGCTCTTTCTTTACGTTCCGACCGACAACTATTGAACCAAGCCGCAATTTCAAGTCGGAAAGGGAAGTAGCTAAACAAAGAATAGCCATGATCTCGCTGGCGGGAGTGATGACAAACCCGTCTTCGCGAACGACGCCGTTACTTGACCCACCTAGTCCGATAACGATCTCTCGCAACGATCGATCGTTCATATCGATGGTTCTTGGCCAAAGACTTTCGCGGGTGTCAATTTGAAGTTCATTGCCGTGTTGCAAATGAGCATCCAGAACTGCGCTGAGAAGATTGTGTGCGGCTGTGATTGCCGGAAAATCGCCCGTGAAGAAGAGGTTAATATCTTCCATCGGCAGAACTTGGCTATAGCCACCACCGCATGCTCCGCCTTTGACTCCAAAAATCGGGCCAAGTGCGGGCTCCCGAATTGCCGGAATAGCATTTTTTCCAATGGATTGTAGACCCTGTGCGAGACCAACTGTGACCGTGGACTTACCCACTCCCGTTGGAGTCGGACTCACGGCAGTAACGAGAATGAGCTTTCCTTGTTTGCGATTCGAAAAACTCGCAACAGCTTCGTGGGTCAATTTTGCTTTGAAGTGACCAAGCGCTTCATATTCATTAGGTTTTAGTCCACTTTCAACCGCAATATCAGTAATTTTCCGAAGTACGGCTTTTTGGGCAATATCTAAGTTGGTCATCATGTATTTCTCAGTTCCATACGACAGGGCGACCCTATTCTGACATTTGAACTTGGTGCTAAGAAACACATTTGGACTTAATGCTCAGTCAAACTAGCCATTACCTCGACCACGAGGTCTGGGAAAGTACTTTTGAGTATTCGTCTTTCCGTCAGGATCAATAAAGTTAAAGGTAGCGATTCCATCTTTTGCAACTGAGTATTGAATGTTATAGGTCTTGTTTTCCCAGGTGAAAGTCACTATATACGAGCCATCTGAAAGCTTTTCAAAGCCGTTGATTTTCGCGCCACGCAACGGCTCTCCAGCTGGTCGAACGCCCTGGGCACGAGGCTGAGGGTCGACTTGTCCGCCCTTATCGACAACTTCACCATGAAACCCGCCATTGATATACGGATAGCTTTTGGTCGAATGGTAGTGGTACTTGCCGTCCTTCCCGGCATGCCCGTTGAATGTATCCAGGTCTTTCGGAGTTGAGCCATCAAGATCAGTCAAGCCATATATTGGGTATCCATCAAGAGCATATGCAATGGGTAGCCCATTGCCGACTTGCTTTTGCAAATGAAGAGGCGCAATGTGATAGTGATAGTCATCGGCTCGACCGCAATGCCCTCCAAATTCATCGAGCTCCCCGGCGAGAAAAGTGTCAGTCTGTCCATCGTTCTTGATGGGGTTGAAAATCGACACTCCGTTCGCGGCAATAGCGATTGCGCCGCGAAAGAAGTGATCCTTGGCCGATAATGGATTAACCGCGACTTTAGGAACGAGCGGAAATTGCCATGCATTGGGTCCAACGTAAGGTTGTGGGAGGGGAACTTGCTGTTGCCAAGCCGTGATTCCGACCATCATTCGGTGATCCGGCATTCCGTCTGATTCAACATAAAAGCTTTTCTCATCAAATCGGGTTTTTACTTTGCTTGCAAAAGGCTTGAAGGTGAGGGCAACCTCTTTTGCGACTTCATTTCCGGCGATGGGCTCGGCATTCACGGCGAAAACCTTGTGGATTGAAGCGCCACCGGCCATGAACAACGCGGCAACTGCTAGCGGATGCGAAATAAAATTACGCGAAATTCCCATATCTTCAACCTATTGAACGATTCTGAGCGAGACTTGTTTAAAAAGGGTTTGATTTTCGAGAAATCCCAAGATTTCTCAGAGCATGTCAAACTGAATGGGACGGAACTGGACATGATTGCAGAAACCAAAACCAAAAAACTGCAATTTATCGAAGCAAGTACACCCGCTCTAGTTCTGGCACCGATGGATGGCATTACCGACGCACCGATGCGGGATTTTCAAGGTAATCGAGGCACTTTTACTTACGGGGTTTCTGAGTTTCTTCGAGTCAGTATCGAACCAATTCCTCTAAAGGTTTTCAAGCGAGATGTCCCGGAACTCAGCAACGGCGGGTTAACCGAATCCGGAATGCCAGTCCAAGTTCAAATTCTCGGAGGAGATCCTGGGCGAATGGCGAAGTCGGCTCATACGGCTTTCCGAGCCGGGGCAAAAGCAATCGATATTAACTTTGGCTGCCCAGCCCCGACGGTGAACCGTCATGACGGCGGAGCATCCTTGCTCCGGGAGCCTTGTCGTATCCGCGAAATTGTCCGGGCTGTCAGAGATTCTGTTCCTGCCGATATTCCCGTTTCTGCGAAGTTAAGGCTTGGTTGGGACAGCATTGATGCAATTCATGAAAACGCTGCAATGGCGGCCGAGGGAGGTGCCTCTTGGCTAACTATCCATGCTAGAACTAGAGTTCAAGGCTATACGCCACCAGTAAATTGGCAGCCAATAGGCAAGGTACGAGAAGCACTGGGAATACCAATCGTCGCCAATGGTGATATATGGTCCATAGAGGACTTTCGGAAATGCCAAGCTGAAACTGGTTGTCTCCACTTCATGATTGGCCGAAGCGCTCTTTCAAACCCAATGTTGCCATTTCAAATTTCCAAGGAAATGGGTCTTAGGGCCAGTCCTGCCTTGTCCACAAATTGGATCCACGTGCTGAAAGAATTTGTCAAGTATCTTGATCCTCAAGATCAAACCCATCCTCACCGAAAGCTGATGCGATTAAAGCAATGGATGAAAATTGCGAACAACTTTGGCGACTTTCACCATTTTGATGAGGTGAAGCATGCGACAACGGTCGATGAGTTCTTTGATAGTCTAGGAAGTGCCTTGGCTCAAGAAGCACCCCTACAGGTTTAGACCGTTCAACAAACCGCTGCCACAGAAATTTGGATTTCCAAACTTATCAATCCGATGCCCAAAGCTATTTGCCAATGACATCAGCAAACGGTTATGAGGCACATTGGCGTATTTGAGCGACCTGCCCATGTCAAATCCGGCTCCACCGCCAACAATAACGAACGGGATATTATCGAGCGTATGAGAATTACCTTGCCCTAGTTCATTGGTCCACACGATGGTGGTGTTGTCGAGCAGATTTCCTGACCCATCGGGTTCCTTTGTTGACTTCAATCGTTGAGCAAGATAAGCAAGTTGCTGGCAGTACCATTCGTTAATTTTCGTGAGCTTATCTTGGGCTTCCTTGTTTGAATCTGGTTCATGCGATAGGTCATGCTGACCTTCTTTGATACCGAGCCAAGTGAAACGAGCTTGCCCAACAGAATTCGTATATTGAAGAGTTGCGACCCGAGCAGAATCGGCAACAAAGCTACTCACCATCAAGTCAATTTGGAGCTTACTTATTTTTGGAATATTGTCGTTGTCACGTCTGACTCCCGGTTCGATGACCGGAACTGCATGACCGATATCCGTTGTTCTCGCGTTGAGAATTTCTTTCTCCATGTCGCGAACAAGGGCAGTGTGTTCGTCCAATAATTGACGATCTTCAGCACTAATTTGGGTGCGAACTTTGGCGAGGTCTTCCTTAAGGTCATCGAGAATGCTTTTTAGTGACTCCTGATCTTTCAATTGACCATAGAGCTTGCTAAACATTTGATAGGGATCATCAATCGGAGCAATCGGCTTGTTTGGACCTGCGTAACACATTCGAGTCCAAGTGTCGGCATGATCAGGAACCATGACGCCGAATTCAAGCGATCCAAACCGAGTTCTCGTTGCCGGATTCTTTTGAAGAAAATTCTTGATTTCTTGGTCAATCGAAATTCCGCTCGACCAACCAGCAGGAGTGTCTGAACCGCCCTGCACATTGCCAGGAAACAGCTCTGTACCGGTCAAAAGGCAACCGATGCCCCTCATGTGTCCATCGCCATCGCCCCGAATGCGATCACAAACACCGTTCAAAATTAGAGTCTGCTTCTTAAAGGGCTCCAGCGGGGCGAGGCTTTTTTTGAAATCAAAGTAAGGTCCAACAGAGTCGGGCCAAAAAGTACTAGGCACGATTCCATCCGGGCTAAAAAGAATAACCAGTCGCTGTTTGCGCAAGGGCTTTTGGAGGGTCAAAACGCTCGGGAGGTTGCTAACGAACGGCAACATTGCCGCTCCAAGACCCATATCGCGAAGGAATTCTCTTCTGCTTTTACCATTGTTCATTGTTTGCCCACCGGCTGGCTCATCGCTGATTGCACCGCAACTTGAGCCATTAGCTTACGAATACTATAACGGTTATCGCCAAAGGTTTGTACTAAACCCGGCAACATTCGAGGTCCATAGGCTAAAACTGGTTGCTTCACCATGTGTTGGAAGAGCTTTTCCACAAAAGCGCTCTGACCTTCATCACTTTCCACAATGTATTTGCCCAGATCGTTAACGTTGCTAAATTTCGCGAGCTTTCCATTTCTGGCCAGATAGCTTCCGCTGGTGTCGATCGGTTTTCCACTTTCGGTAGCTCGTAACCGGCCGATGGCGTCGAACCCCTCTAAAGTAAATCCAAGTGGATTGATGATTCCGTGACATGAATTGCAAGCATCGGGCTTGGTCTGGGCTGCTATGCGTTCTCTGGTGGTCCATTCGGGATGCAAAGATGGAGAGGTAGGGGCAAAGGCGGAAGGCGGCGGTTGCAATGTCCTTCCAAGCAGACTCCGAACAATAATGACTCCACGATGAATAGGTGAACTTGTCTCAAGATAAGCGAATTTGGACAATAAGTATGGTTGAGTCAGAAGACCAGATCGCTTTTCCGGGTTTAACTGAACTGACTGAAATGGAGCATCTACTGGAAGCGAAACACCATAAATTTTTGCTAGCCGTCCGTTCAAAAATACGGTCGGGCTCAACATCAGCTCTCGGTAGTCCGAATTTTGGCTCCAAGCGGTATTTTCGAGGAAAAGTTCAAAGGAAGATCGGAGGTCTCTGCCGGTATCGCCATCAAATCCAGGAAAAGACTTTGTGCTTTTAACGATATCTGGTACTTCATCGACCTTTAGCCAGGCCATGAGAAAAGACTGAAGTTTTGTCCATGCTCTGGGACTAGTCACCATCCGCTCTGCCTGACGAAGGATCTGATCCTGGGTTTCAAGTCCTCCTGTCTCTACCAGCCTCAAAAGTTCAGGATCGGGTACAGAGTCCCAAAGGCTGAATGCAAGTTGCGAAGCAACGTAATAGGCGTCTCTTTTCGAACTGCCAATTTCTCGATACAGGAATCTTGGCGACTTCAGGGCAAGCAGAATAACCCTTTTCACTGCGGCTTCCGGACTCTTTGCTGACTCAAACTGCTTCTTGATGTAAGTTTGCTCTAAAGTCGGACTGATTGGACTTCGAAAAGCCCGTTGCAAAAATTGCCGACAATAGTTGGTGAGCTTTTCGGTGCGTTGAGCGTCATTATCCGGAACCCCAGAAACCCGCGCGAGATTTGATGTAACGAAATTCGCAGTTTCGATGGCTCCGGTAGTGGTCGCTTCATCCCACTCTTTTGATACCGAATTTCCCCTCTCGTAGCCAATACTACGGTCATCAGGTGGAAACGGAGTTTGAACAACAAAAGTTGACTGGTTTGATTTGTTGAACAGAAATCTGTTTGGAATTGGCTCGATCGCTAGTTTTGGACGACGCCAAAGGAGCGAAATCGAGGCTGGACCAGCAGGTTTGCCCTTCTGTTTATCGGTATCGTCAACTCCCTGGTTTGCCTTAATGAAATCGAGTCTCATCGGGTATGCCCGGCCGCCAATGAGAAAAACAGTGGCGCTAAATTCGGTTTGGTTGCCTGATCGAATCATTCCATCAATTAAAGGAACCTGAGCATTGTTCAGATAAAATCGGGTGCCGTGGTTAGACTTGACTACGAATTCATACTCCCCAGTATCTGGCGCAAGAATACTGCCTTGCCAAAGAATTGAAAAGAAACGAGGGTCATAGTCACCGGCGGTTGGCGCACCAGAACCAAAATCAAAATTGATTGTCGAATCGGTTCGCTCGATCACCTTCTGCTTAAAATCATAATTCCGACTCTTGAAGTATTCGGCGCGGAGTCCATTTTGGGCATCTGAAGGGATGGTTGCGTGATATCCACCAATAAGGTCGGCAATTGCATTTCGGAATTGTTTGACCGTGAGTCGAGCCAACGTTACGCGAGCTGGTCGGTTTTTCTCTTGAGCAAGGGCTGAGTAAAAATTGTTATACAAAAAACTCGCCACAGGTTCCGCTTCCGCAGGCGGGCATTTCTTAGGTCCTGGAGGCATTGACTGTTTGATAAAGCTTGTTAGTTCTGCGATTGATCGAGTGCCAGCTAATGGCTTTTGGTATCCAGGCCCTCCTTGGGCTTTGTCGCCATGGCAAGAAGCGCACTTTTGTTTATAAACGGTTGCTCCGTCCGGCGGTATAGGGTTCTTTGATTTTTGCTGAGCTTTTGCAGGTAACGCTAATGAAACAACTAGAAGAAGAGTCGTACTGCCAATGGAAATATATGGTCTTAAAACTTCATTGATTGACATGCTGACTCCCCACATTCAATTATATAAGCCCAAAAGAGCATTTCCGGCTTTTGCCGTAAGATCACTTGGAAACTCACCCATGTGATGCCTGCTGGCATCATCTTATCTCATATCTACTTTTTGGCACAGTTTGGACACGTTCCAAACTGTGAGCCGTAAACGGTGTGGCAGCAAAGACAATATTTGTCACCATCATGGTCCACTTCTGGAACGTCTGCCTCATCGTACGAACCTTCTCTGATGATATCATTTAGCTTGTCAAGGCTGTAGAGGTCAGCCGTTGAATCACGCCAAATCTTTATCCGAATCGCGATGGCAATAACAAACGATAGCCCGGACAAGACTACTAGGGGTCGTGAAAATTGAGGGAACGGCCAAAGAGCAAGACCCACAAAGGTAAACAGAGCACCAATAGCGACAAACTGGAAACATATTCGACGCATCGTTGGCTAACAGCATATTCGATATTGGCTAATCTTTGAGGGTCCTTACTAAAGCTTCAAAATCAATCAGTTTTCCAAGTTGGCCGGCGTAATCCGGATTTTGACTGTTGATGTTTCGGCCAGAAACATTTAAAGCATTTCTAATCTCGTGAGGTGTTCGTTCTGGACTAATCGAAAGTCCAGCGGCCAGGCAGCCTGAAACTATAGGAGCTGAGAGGGAAGTTCCGGACCAAACGGCACTACCTCCATCGTACCAAGTGCTTAGGACTCCGGAAGCTGGCGCAGCTACTCTTGCCACTGAATTCCAATTGCTAAATGGTGCTTTTGTATTGTCTGGCATTAGTCCAGCAACACAAATTACATTTGAGTATCCACCAGGATACAAAGTCATGTTTGCCGCATTGTTTCCGATCGGTGAAACGACAACGGTTCCAGACTGTTCAACCCAATCGAGAAAACCTGAAAATCCAGCAAGATGATTCCGAGAGCCAAGACTTAGGTTGATAATCTTGGTTTCATTTTCAACGCAAAACACGACACCCTGCAGGACTGACCATGAGTCTCCAACTCCATCACTATCTGCCGATTTGGCAATGACAAGTGGTGTGTTTGGAGCTAGCTGAAGAATGACTCCGGCGACCATGGTTCCGTGACCGGCTCCTTCATCATATGCACCATTAAAGTTAGTATCCAGGTTGCGAGGGGAATCATCGATGGTTCTGGAACTTGGGACAAAGGACATTCCCGCGACAACATTGTCAAGGATTGAGGGCTGGCTAAATGAGACACCGGTATCGACAATTCCAACCTTCAAACTGGAGAAAAAAGAGGCCAGTGGAACAAAATTTATTTGCTTGAAGATGCCCTTGTTGTTGGCAGGAGATGTTTCTCGGTCAAAGATAGCGGCAACTGAACTTCCGTGACTACTATAACTCCCTCTAATGCTGGTTAGTGCTTCGTCTTCGGCCCAAACAATTCGTTCATCTGACTTTAAAAATTGGGAATATGTTTGTCCGGATTCGCCTTCAACCCCAAATCTTGCGAACGGTGACTTACCGGCTTGCTCACAATCCAGAATGAACGGATAGTCCTCTACTAAGGCCGCTATATCTTTTGGGTCTTTGAACCTGACAATTATTCCTTTGGCTGGTGATTGGCAAAAAAGAGTTAGAAAAGCAGCTACGGCAAAAAGCAGACGATGGTGAGTCTTCATGGGGGAACCAAACTTTGTGAAGAGCTCAACAAAGTGGGGTATTGGCTCCTCTCAAGTAGGATCATTCCTTGCTTGAAGCAAACCAAGACCTGACAGAAAAGCCTATTTTCTGGTTTGGCAACGAACGCCCAACCAGGCACTGGAGCGGACAACAAAACTTCGATATGAAAAGTCTCCAGAACGTGCCAGTCCTGCTTATTTCGTGTATCCCCTTGATACTAGAACGCTATTTTCTCAATAAGAACAGTAGATTCTTGAAGTCTAAAAGCCTTCCGAGCTGTCCCCGATAGTTCAAATTAATACCGTCAATATCCCGTCCAGAGTTCTTAACTGCTGACCTTACTTGGCTCGGGGTTTTAAATGGTTTGGCTGATAGACCGGCCGCAATACAGCCGGTAACAAGTGGGGCGGTAAACGATGTCCCTGACCAAACGGCAGTTCCACCGTCGTGCCAGGCGCTCAGTATTCCTGTTGCCGGTGCAGAAACCACTGCCTTTGACTCCCAATTGCTAAATGGCGCTTTGGTGTTATTGGGTAATAATCCAGAGCAACAAATAACGCTGGAGTAACCGGCCGGGAAGAGAGTCATTTTTAAGCCATTATTGCCAATCGGAGAAACAATAACGCTTCCCGAATCGCTTACCCAATCGAGAAACTCTGAAAAGCCTGCGAGATGGTTTGGTGACCCAAGGCTTACATTGATGACCTTTGCTCCGTTCTCAACACAAAAGACAACTCCCTTCATGACTGACCAAGATGTTGCAATCCCGTCGCTGTCTGCAGACTTGGCTACAACAAGGCGGGTATTTGGCACAATCTGAAGAATGATCCCGGCAATCATGGTTCCGTGTCCTGCACCCTCATCAAACTGACCATTGAGATTGGTATCAAGATTTGTCGGGACATCGTCAATTGTCGGCGAACCAGGTACAAAGCTCGCGCTGGCGACCACATTCCTTCGAATCGATGGTTGAAACCTTGAAATGCCAGTATCAACGATTCCGACCCTAATGGGCATGAGTCTTCGAGTCAATCCGGTCAGATTAATCTGCCTCCAAATTCCCGTGTTCAAAGCAAAAGTTGCGGTTCTATCGTAGATTGCTGCAACGGAGCTCCCATGACTACTTTGATTTTCTGGAGAATCAAACTCTTCTTCTTCCTCCACCCATACGATACGGATGTCTTGCTCCAAAGCCTGTTCAAGAGCCTCCATGTTTGCGGGAGAAACTCCAAATCGTACAAAGGGAGATAGGCCAGCTACCTCGACGCCAAGAATTTGTGGATAATCGGCGACGATCGAAGGTATTTGAGCCGGATCGATTACCCGTGCAATAACGCCATTGGCTAACGCAATATTGATGGTTGTCATCAATGAGACGAGAGTTATTAGTACGCGAAAGGAAAGTTTTTTCATTGTGAGTAGCCGCCAAACATAATTAGAGATCCCCAATAAGCTGGATCAACGAACTTGGATTTTAGATCCGCCCTTGCTTCGCAAAGTGATGAGCTGACTGAATTTCCACCTTTTAGTCTACGATAGAATGAGCCAAATCCGTACTCGGCCACCTGGTCATTGAGTGGCCAAAGCGACCCAATTACGACTTCGCTTCGCCTTGCTAAAAAAGCTCGTGCGAGGCCCTGTGGCTCCCAGCCTGACGGTTGCCCCATAGACGCGGAATCGCACGAAGCGAGGGTTGCAAATCTTGTTCTAAAGGCCGACCGCGCGATATCGCAAGCCAAAAGATGTCCGTCTTGAAGCTGAATACTGGAGAACATCGGATTTTCGTGGTCATATTTACCATGAGCCGCAACATGGATAAGATCAAATGTTTGATCTTCTGAAGACCTCAAAATTTCCTCCACTGTTGAAAAGATCTTTGCATCCGGAAACAAAGAACGAATTTGTTCGACTTCACTTTCAATATGAGGGAGGTCTTTTCTAGAAAAATACCAAATTCCTACTTTGGGGTTAGAACCTAGGACACTTTGATCGGGAGATGTTCCCGCGCTGGATCGAAGATGTAGTACGGTTTCCTGAGGTGTTAGAAGGGCCCAGGGGATTTGGTAAGCAACATCTTCGAGGCAAACATGGAGAACGTTGCGATGCGATTCCAAGTACTCAATACCTAGGTCAGTCCTTAACCGCTCCAATTCTTGATTCAATCGTTTTCCATCTGACTCAAATCCAGATAAAGGTGCCATGAGCTCAAAGTGTATCCATCGAAGCCTTTTAATGAGATCGTCTCTGGTCATCCTAAGCTGCCTTCCTTTTTGACTTGATAGCCAGGCCGAACCTTTCGTCAGAAAGACAAAGGAATTGACTGGAATTTGAGACATTTCAGCTCTCTCTGGCACGCCATGGCGCAACTGGCTCACCCCAATTTGTTCGAGATACTCCCGGACAAGCGACGGTTTGCTACGAGCCCCTTTTTCAAGTTGCCTCAACGGACCGCCGGGAAGTTGATCGCCGCCTTCTGCCGAGACTTCCTGTCTAATTCGGTTAAGGATCGATTGAGCTTTCTCGTTAAATGAGCTCGAGTTCCCAAGCAAGAATTCGTCGAGCAAGGTGATCGATCTCAAGTCTGAAATAACTTGGATTGCCTCCTTAATCGATGAAGTCGAATTCTTTTCTATCAATATGCTCAAGTAACATCGAATACTCACCAAACATGGTTGAATCAAGCTCGTTCTAGCTGTAACCGACGAAAGCCTCGCACGATAAGACAATATTGACTTCACCATCTTCCGATACTCAGAAAGGGCCATTTGAAATGATTCAGCTTTATTGGCACGAATAGCGTGGATTCTCCATGCCTCGTTAACAAATCCGAATCGATGGATTATCCGACTGGCTTCAGCCAATATTTCTTCACTTTCCTTTGTTATTGAAGCAAGATCCAATAGTGCTCCAACGAGGAAGTGGGACATGCGCCTTTTGCGCAGGTCCACAATTGCTTCCTTCAACACCTTTTCAGCTTGCTTCATTCTGCCTAAAGCTATTTCAGACCGTGCAACACCGATCAGAGCGAGATTATCTAGGGCAAGATCGCCGAACTTTCGGTAGATTCGGCTTGCGCGAAGGTACAAGCCCTTTGCTTCAGCCGCATGTCCTTGAAACAGCTTTACGTCCCCAAGTCCTACAATGCAGTTACCCAGGTTGAGTGGCGACTGATGGATACCCCTAGAATCAATCGCGGATTGAAAAGCATTCCCCGCCGATTCATATATTTGTAGTACCAACCAGGCATCGCCAAGAAATTGACCCAAACGTGCGAATTCTAACGAATCAGGTTCGGTCAAGGTTCTGAGCTCAGAGAAAATTCTGATCGACTCGTCTGCTTCCCCCATCATGAGATGGCATTGTCCAACATTAACTTGGGCGTGACGACTATAGACTGTTGCTCCCAAGTCCGCCATGGTATCTCTTGCCTGAGCGGCCAACGCAAAAGTCTTACTCGGAAAATCCGTGTAAAGGGCAGCACTCGATGACCCCAAGAGTGCGGAAGCGGCCTCCAATTTGAAAGGAGAGTTTTTGAGGCATTCGAATGCGCGAGCAAAACACTGGCGAGCGTCATGATGGCGGTCCGACCAGAGGTAGGCATTGCCGGTATTTAACCAGGCTCGTCCTGCGAGCCCTAATTCTCCAAGTGCTTCCAATTTAACTGCTATCGATTTTCCCAGCCGAACTGCAGACTCCATCTTGCCCGCACGAGCAAGACTATCGATGGCTCCAGTTTTAAAACTGATCTTTTCGATTGATCCTTTAGCAAGGGCTCCAGACTGGACAAAAGCCTTAGCACTAGATTCCCAGTTTCCTAGGATTCGTTCCAAGGCACCCTTTGCTCTCCAAGCAAATGACGGATCATCTCCGAACTTTCCAACGATTTCCCAACCTTCGGCAAGATTCCTCGCCGCTCTCGGGTTTTCGCCTAGTAGCTTCGCGACTCGGAGAAAGTATTGTTCGGAAAACCCTGCTAATGGTTTGTGAGTTTTAAGAAGGACCCTTTTGCTGGTTAAGTCAGCTCTTTCAAAGTTCTCCAGCAG
This sequence comes from Armatimonadota bacterium, assembly GCA_031430115.1. Taxonomy (GTDB): domain Bacteria; phylum Armatimonadota; class Fimbriimonadia; order Fimbriimonadales; family Fimbriimonadaceae; genus Fimbriimonas. The sequence goes on from JANPAV010000208.1 coordinate 20,718, forward strand.
GCTAAGTGTTTCCATCTCCAGACTCGTCAATTAACATCGGAAGGAGGATCGTCATCGTTTCATTTTGTAGGGAAAGTGGCTCAATGTTCGACGCTTGGACGTCCATCTCAAATTCACCATTCTCGCCACAAGGGGAGCTCAATTGCCCCGACCAAACAGTCCAACCAGGTTCTGATGCTCGCCCCCAGATGCGCCAACCATTTGGAATATCTTCTAATTGAATTCTTACCTCAACTTCTTCGGAAACGAATTTGAATTGGGCCACCGTGCCTCTAGCAAAACCCAGAAGTGGCTGCGGGTGAAAAATCTGAGCAATTGAGAACTTCCGATTGGTGAGTGGCATCATCGCCTTGACCTTTTCAATAAGATTTTGCGGAGCGGAAAGATGCTGCACCTCTAGGGAACGATGGATGGTTCGATACTGCTCAATGACCAATAACTCGTTGGCAGAGAGCAAATCGCGAGGAGCCTCGTTGCTCCTGGCTAAGTCCCAAAGCTCAGCCAATCGTGATTCTGTAGGGTTCGATTGCATGTTCAAATACTCAAGAGGACTCATTGTCCGGATTTAATTCACTTTCAAAAAAATTTGCCGAAAGAAGAGCTTTTCGAAGACGTTCGATGCAGCGCGACCGAGTCGGTCCAATTGACCCTGAAGGAATTTCCAATTTGGCTTTGATCTCTTCATAACTGCTTTCGTTTTCAGAATAGAGCATTGAAAGGAGCTCGGGACATTTGCCTGGAAGCTGGCTCATGATACGTCTAATTGCTCCTGATTGTATTGCCGCAACAGTTACTTCTTCAATGGTCGCTTCCTCACTAGCCAGCATTTCTTCGAGATTTTCAATTGCATCAAACGAAACAGCCGACTTATCACGGTTTTGGCGATGAAGTCGAATCGCTTCCCTAGCTGCGGTTGTAGCTAACCACTTTGGTAGAGCTAGGGCAGAATCTATCCGATCCAGATTCTTGTAAAGGATGAGAAACACTTTTTGAAAGGTGTCCTCGGCGTCCTCATTCCTAAGCCCGACTCGATAGATTGAAGACCAAACGAGCGATTGAAAGCGGTCAACTAAGACACTCCAAGAAGCAGAATCGCCAGCCTTGCACTTGCGAACCAGTATTTCTAAATCCGAAACAAAAGGTTCCTTACCCATGCGTCTGGCGAGTATATCATAGGCTTTTTCAGCTTGGGTTACGGTCAATGGTGGAACAATCTTCAAAGTCTTCCGTTCTGGTTGGCTTATTCCAGAACTGGAGGCTACAAAAACCTGGTTAATCGATCATAAACCTAAATCCGCTTCCAATACCCTCGTGGATGGAAGGTCACCATATATTTTTCTCTCGTAGGGTCATTCTCAAACGGTGGTTTGGTCTTGAGCCAATTATCCAGAGCTTCCATTGGACCAGGTCCGTGTTCTTTAAGTACCGGATGACCATATACATTCGTGTCTTCAATTACCAAGTAGCAACCTGAGGTGACACAATGCGCCCAAACATCTAATTCCTTACGAACGTGAGACTCTGAATGGTCTGAATCCAAAATCACCATTACTCGCTTTCCTTCAGCCCGAGCTTTGATTCTTTCAATAACCGATGGCTCAATTGAGGAAGCAGTTATGAACTCGACTCGGGAATGCGTCGGCAGATTGGATTGGGGCTCAATATCGATTGAAACAATTTCTCCCTCACCCATTAGATCAAAAAGGGACGCATAAAACATCGCGCTTCCACCATCGAACGTGCCCGTTTCAATGATCAGTTGCGGACGTGTTTCATAGATGATTTCCTGCTTGATCCAAAGATCAAAAGGTATCTGCTGTACGGGGGTACCCATCCATCTTGTGTTCTTCCAGGTTGTGTCTCGACGATGAAAATAGATCAGTTTGTGAAAGAGCGTAATGGTTATCGGGGTGAGAACTCGCCATAGAGCTGCGTTGAGTTTGAGGCGAATTCTATGAAGCACGTCCTATTTTAACTGGAAACCGTCCGCAAATTTGTCTTAGGTAACCTGAACCTAGGTTTGACGAACTTAAATAGCTCCCCACATCGAAGATACAATCCCCTACTAGACGAATGGGTTTTGGTATCGCCACACCGCACCCAACGGCCATGGCAAGGGCAGCAAGAATTGTCGAACAACGAAAGTCGTCCTGCCTACGATCCAAGCTGCTATTTGTGCCCCAACAATAAGCGTGCAAGTGGCGACATCAATCCAGACTACACCGATACTTTTGTTTTCGTCAATGATTTTGCCGCGCTAACCAAAGATCAGTTTCCAATCCAATCTTCGACGAATCCACTTTTTCAAGTTGAACCCATCAAGGGCGAGTGTCGAGTTATCTGCTTTTCCCCTCTGCATAACCTAACCCTTGCAGAAATGCCACCGGAAGAAATTGCCAAAGTAGTATCTCTATGGAGAGATCAATACGCAGAACTTTCCTCTCAGTACGATTGGGTGCAAATCTTTGAAAACAAAGGTTCTGTGATGGGCTGTTCTAACCCTCACCCGCATGGTCAAATTTGGGCAAGCAGTTCCATCCCGACTCTTGCAACGAAAGAAGAAAGTTCAATGGCTTCCTACTATGAAAGGTCCGGTACGCCCTTGCTTCAGAGTGTTGTTGATGAGGAGATAAAGTCGGGCGAGCGAGTCGTTGAGTTGACCGAACATTGGCTGGCAATTGTGCCTTTTTGGGCAGTCTGGCCATTCGAAATTCTGCTTTTACCGAGAGTATCAGTTCCAACTCTTAACGACTTAGCACAGGATGCTGGTCAGGACCTGGCGAACATTCTATCTCGTCTACTCATCCGTTACGATAATCTGTTTGAAACCAGTTTCCCTTATAGCATGGGTTGGCACAACGCTCCGGGCAATTCTCCTCAACCTAACGCATGGACTGTGCATGCGCACTTCTATCCACCCTTACTTCGATCCGCTTCAGTCAAGAAGTTTATGGTCGGCTACGAAATGCTTGGCGAACCACAACGAGACATCACGTCCGAACAGGCCGCAAAGATGTTGCGAGAGGTCTCTCCAGTACACTATAAGCATCCATGAAGATCGGAATTGCCACGTGTTACAACATCCCAGAGCCAGATATTGACGAAGCTATTGTGATCGAGGCATTTGAGCGTCGAGGGCATGAAACTCACCTGGTGCCATGGGACGAACCGACGATTGATTGGTCGGACTTTGATGGCGTAATCGTACGTTCGACATGGAATTACCCGGATTTTCCCGAGCAATTTGCTGCCTGGATAGGACGGGTAAGCGAGGTTACGAACCTACTCAATCCTGACAACATCATGCTGGCAAACATGGACAAAAGCTATCTGATCAATATCGCAGAGAGCGGCGTCAAGGTCGTGCCAACAAAGTGGATCAATACATCTGAAGCCGAGGGTCTCGCAAATTTACTCACGAGCAAATCAGTAATCAAGCCGGCGATCGGTGCCGGCTCAATGGATACCCAGTTTTTTGAAGTTAACCAACTCCAAGATGCTATTGCTTGGCTCATATCAATGGGTTCAAACCGGATGTTTATGGTCCAGCCTTATTTTGAATCGGTCAATACGGTGGGCGAGCAGTCGATTATCTGCATCGGACCAGATCCAAGCCATCGGATAGTCAAACATCCTCGCTTTGCAGGACAAGAGGAAAGGGTAGACGGTCCATTTGAATGCGGCGAATTTGAAACGTTGGCTAGGGAAGTTATCGAGCCAGTTAAGGATCAAATTTTATACGCCCGGGTTGATCTAATGATGGACAGTGAGGGAGCTTGGCGCCTTTCGGAGCTCGAACTCATCGAACCGTCATTATTCTTCAACTTGAAACCTGAAGCCCTTGACTTACTCATTGATCGAGTCGAACTGATGCTTTCCTGAGAAGTAGTCCCCGATCGAATCGTCTTGTCGAGTATGGACTTTCGAATTTGGGCTCTTTTATCCGCAGTATTCGCCGGAGCGACTGCGGTTCTCGCCAAGAAAGGTGTGGATGGCGTTCCGCCAAATTTGGCTCTTTTAGTGCGGGTCGGATTCGTATTTGTGTTTTCTCTTGGCCTCGCGTTGGCGACAAAACAAGGGGCATTTTCTTCGCTCACCAAGTCAAATTGGATATTCTTAGGATTTTCCGCAGTGGCAACATGGCTCTCGTGGCTCTGTTATTTCAGGGCACTTCAAGGTGGCGAAGTCTCGAGAGTAGCTCCAATCGACAAACTCAGCTTTGTCATCGCAATGGTTCTTGGAATAATCTTCCTTCGCGAAAAAGTCGACGCAAAGTTAATTGGAGGGGCGGCAATGATTGTTGGTGGCGTTTTATTGAGTCTGAAGTAGAGATTCTATGCCGCAAGAGATCGTTCCTGCTCCATTGCCCAGGCTACTGCCTCAGCAAAGACGTCTGGTGATACATCACGAAGGCTCTCATTTGCCAATATCCAATCTCCGTGTTCGACGCTATGAACGTAATTCAATGTCTTATCACATTGGCTAGCCCGGTTCTCGCCCATCAGCGCATCAAGCACATCGCTGGCAAGGGGTAGCTCGGCGATGACTTCCGACATCGGCATATCGGTTAGGGCATCAAGAACTGAAAACATTCCTAACGTAAAGTGTTTATCTGGTGAGTCAAACCCAGATTCTTTGGCAGCCTGTTCACAAATTCGAGCTCGAATCATTGCCATTCGGTAAAGTTCGGGTGTCTTTCCTGGAATGCTTGTGATGACGGCCAGTGAAGCCATCGTACGAATCTTTGCTGTTCCAAGAAACATCAGACCCTGCTTGATTGAATCGACTCTTTTTGGTAATCCATTGGCTACACAGTTGACCAGTCTGAGCACCTTATGACAGAGGGCAACATTTGCGATGATCAGCTGTTCAAGCTCGTTCATCGAAATTTCTGGATCTTGGATTTTGGCAAGCAAAATCAAGGACATTGACTGAACTGCTCGGACCCCGGAACCACGAATGGTCTGAGGCTTCGCAAAAAAGTATCCTTGGAAAAGTTCGAAACCCAGAGACTTGCAAAGTTCAAACTCCGTTTGAGTTTCCACTTTCTCCGCGAGCCAGATTTGCCCCTTTCGTTTGCATCCGGGCATTTTCTTGCGAAGTAAGCTCTCTTCCATACCCATGATGTCAACTTTGACAAGATCAACCAGAGGCAGGAACTTTTCGTGGCGATCTTCAAAAATATAGTCGTCTAATGCGAGCTGATATCCTCGACCTTTGAGGTCTTCAATATGGTCAGCAACTTCCTGGCTCCAAACCGTGTCCTCAAGAATTTCGAGGGTGACATTTTTGGGCGGAAGTAGCCTCAAGGCGTCGCTACCAAGCATGCATTCTGGAACATTGAAAAAGGCTCTTCTATTACCAGCCAGCCGGTCTAATCCAACCTCCATGAGGACGTTGGCAAGTGAGATCACTTCATCTTCTGAAGAGATTTCTTGACCAAACGCAGTATCGCTTTTTCGGTAGAGCAATTCGTACGCGACGTGCTTCACCGTCCGATCATAGATCGGCTGCCGCGCCATAAAAAATCCCGTATGCTCTTGTTGAACGATCATTGCCCTTCTTAATAATGGCAATTTGAACTCGGAAGCTTATGGTTGGTGACCTAGCAATGGTATCGGGTTTAGGATAAATAACGTGCCCAAACAAGATGATTCAAACGGATTAGGAAAAGTGGGCCGATTTTCATATTTGTTTCAATCGGAATCTTTCTGGTCCTACCAGCAGTAATAGATACAGATGATCGCCACGCTCGCTCTTCTTACCCTAGTTGTTAAACCCAGCGGTATCGCTGTGATTGTCAATCAGGAGTCAGACACCGCTTCAATTATCGACATCGCGACTGGCAACGCAACTCATGTTCCTGTAGGTGGCGGACCCCATGAATCAGCGGTTTCACCGAACGGGAAACAGGCGGTAGTGACGAATTACTTCAAGCCGGGAGTCGGACCTGGCTCATCGCTCAGCGTGCTCGATCTTGACACCAAAAAGGAAGTCAAGCGCATTGAGTTGGATCGCAAGGCGATGCCACACGGTGTTCAATGGGTGGATGATCGCACGGTGGTATGCACTGACGAGAGGAATCAGCGGTTGCTCTTAGTAAATGTTGTTTCCGGAAAAATCAATAGGGAGTTTTTGACTGGGCAAAACGGATCGCACATGTTGTCTCTTAACCTGGGAGCCAATCGGATTGTGAGCTCTAATATGGGCGGTGGAAGCGTGACTATTTTCAATTTCAAAAGCGGTGAAAAGCTAGAAACAGTCACCACCGGAAAAGAGTGCGAGGGAGTCGGAATTTCGCCTGACGGTAAGACGATTTGGGCCGGAAACCGTGCCGAAGATACGATCTCCGTAATCGATATGTCGACGCGGAAAGTCATTAAGAAAATCGACTCGAAAGGCTTTCCTTACCGAGTGCAATTCACCCCGAACGGCAAATGGGCTCTGATTCCCCATGCAGTGTCTGGAGAGTTGGTTGTTTGTGACGTTAAAGAAATGACCGTCGTTCGTCGAATCAAGTTGGGGGCTGACGGAGTGAAAATTCCGGTTGCAAACCCATCGCCGGCGGGTGTCTGGGCATTCGCGAGTAGCGACTTTGCCTTAGTTACCGTGCGCAACGATAACTCTGTTGTAATTGTGGACCTTCATACCGGTGAAACGCTGGGTAGGATCGAAGTGCAAAAAAGCCCGGATGGCGTTTCGATGAAGCCAGGACGCGCCTAATTGCTTGGCTATCCAGAAGGATAGCCATTATAAAGTCTGACGTGTGGAAGTAAAATGAGGGTCGGGCAATCGTCTCGCGCGAAGACCAAACTGGAGAATCAAATGCCAAAATTTTTAGTCGCAATTCAGCATCCTGAAAACTACGATGGATCCCAAGAGGGTGAGGACATGATGCGCGCAATTGATGACTTGAACGATGAGATGGTTGCCGCAGGAATCAGAATTTTCGTTGGCGGGCTAGGCTGTAACAAAAGTTCAAAGTCGTTACGGGCAGGAAGCGATGGAATTGTCTACATTACGGATGGTCCGTACATCGAAACCAAAGAGCATGTTGGTGGATTCTGGGTTCTTGAAGTCCCGAATTTGGACAAAGCCCTTGAGTGGGGTCGCAAGGCCGTAATTGCTTGCAATGTACCGGTCGAAGTTCGGCAATTCCTCGGATAGTCACCGCTGAACAACGTCGTGAGTCCAAAAAGCGATGGTGGGCTGTACAGGGATTGAACCTGTGACTCTTAAAGCGTCATGGTAGGGGGCAAGGTCTGCAAGCCGCTGTTCTTCCACTTTAATGTTGCGTGCTTTTTCTCACCGAAAAATTGGGCACCCGTCTCCGCGATAATGTACAATTATTCTACTTTTTTGAAAGTGAAAATCCTATGAATTTTAAGACTTGCCGGCATGGCGTAATGTGGGTTGTTTTCGGCCTCTGTATTGCAACATTTGCGTCGGCTCAGCAAGGCTCGAATACCCGGGCAACCGAAGACATGAAATCGTTTGTCGCGAGGTTCGAAGAAGCTGATACGCTGTTTAACCAAAAAAAATATGCAGAAGCAGCGGTCGCGCTGTCTGCATCTCATGAGCTCTATCAACGAGCTGACCGACGCGACTCCGACTCTGGGCGCATGAATATCACCATTCAACCTGGTAAGTTTTCGGCACTGCGATACTTCGGATACGGTTTTGGCTCCAATGCGAGCTTGACAGAAGCTCCTACAGGTGCAGTTGACGGGTCCGCGGATGGTCTACATTCAGCTATGTTAGGCATGTGGCAGGATGCCGCCATCCTTGCTGGAGCAAAAATGTTCCCGCGAGCTGGCGCGTTTAGTGATCCCTCCATGGTCGAGATGACGGAAGAGAACCTAGATTCCGTGGTGAGTTCACTGTATGGTCCAGTTTCCACATTTAAGCTTCCGGTACCCGACGAAGAGTGGCGAGATGTTATGCTCTGGTCGAGGCGGGCCAAACTGATTGTTGAGTTCGCGCTTGAAAAGTACCCAGAGTGGAAAACTGGAACTCGCGAGTGGAGTCAGGACAACAACAAGCTACAGCATTCGGGAAATGAAGCATTAGCGGATATCAAGGCTAAGCTCTCGGAAGCTGAGCCTGAATACGCCAAATTGAGGTCAGATTTCATGAATGCTGCTCCAAAACGGGCAAAAGAATGGCTGGAAATCATCTGTGGTAATTTGGATGGTGCCATTGCAGGGGCGAAGAAAAACGGGTGGGTCGACTGGGTACTAGCTCGCGACTTGTTCATCACTAAAGACTTTCTCTCAGAAAAACGAAAAAATTTGGCTTTGCTGTATACACAAGAGGGCAAGCAGATGCCGGACGACGCTCTAAAGCCTATCGAAGAAAGAGTTGCTTCGCTCAAGAGTGCCATGAATGATGGGGCGGCAAAGTGGAAAACTCCCGCTGACAAAGTTCAGAATGCTACCATCGAAAACAAGGTGGCCTCGTCAGTAAAGGCGAGATTCCAGGGAGCCACCGTTATCAAGACTGCGATGGACAGTAACGAGTGGATCATAGCAAAAAACGATATTGGGATCCCTGAACATCGTAGCATCGGCGTGCTGACTCTGGTAAAGATTCCGGGTCAGACTCACGCTTGGCTCATATTTTCCTATTTGCGCCAGACATACGCTGGGGGAGGAACTTACAGTTCAAGTGGCACGGTGCAATCACCTTCAAACATCCGATTTCATGGAAGTAACTAGCCGCGAGAAGGGGGCGTAGCAGGTTCATGCCCTTGACCTCGAAGCATGTTTTTGGGTTTAATGAATGTTCCCTATGGGGCAGTTAGCTCAGTGGTAGAGCACTACAATGACACTGTAGGGGTCACAGGTTCAATCCCTGTACTGCCCACCATCTTCTTAGGTTCAAATATGGGTAATTACTACCCCTGAACTGATAGAGACACCAACTCACTGCGCCCAATTGCTACCCCTGAGATATTTGCTTTACCCTGATCGCATTCAAATTTTTTGGTATTCCAGACTCAAATTTGAGGCAATTGCTTCGCTCCTAATTGAGAGCGACAGGCGTTGGGAGCCATTTGTCGCACACGAGATAAAGATTGATGAGTAATACCGGCATCCTACTCCATATCCCACATGCATCAAAACTGATTCCGTCGCGATGGCGATCAATTTTCTTGCTCACTGATGAGCTACTTGAAAAGGAATTGATCACCATGACCGATGGATTCACCGATGAACTATTTAATCTTGGGTCCAAAACAGATCGATTAGAATTTCCTGTAAGCCGTCTATTAGTTGATCCTGAGAGATTCCCTGAAGACGCCGACGAGCCAATGTCGGCAAAAGGAATGGGGGCCGTGTACACCAAAACACATGACGGACAACCTTTGAAACATGACAATCAAAGAGCCCTGATCATGAAGGAATACTATTTTCCACATCATGAAAAGCTCGAAGATTGGGTTCAAGCTCAGCTAGATAAGTCAGGACGTTGCCTAATTATTGATTGTCACAGCTATCCCTCATCGCCAATCAGTTGTGACCTTAGCCAAGAGCCGAATCGGCCTGATTTTTGTTTGGGAACTGCAGAGCCTCACACTCCCGCATCTTTAGTTGCCGCCAGCGTAAGAGCTTTCGAGCATTTTGGCTACAGCATCACGGTTGATATTCCTTATGCCGGAACCATCGTGCCTCTGAAATTCTTCGGGACTGATTCCAGGGTGTCGTCAATGATGATTGAAGTGAACCGAAAGCTCTATATGGATGAAGTGGGCGGCTTGAAGAATGAGAACTTTGGACACACGAAATCAAATTTGTTGTCTTGCTTAGAGTTAATCATTGAAAATTGGATAAGCGTATAGATTGCGTTGTTAGCTACTGCATTCAATCAAGAAATATTCAATTCAGATCAATTTCTAAAGGTTCTGTTCCCGTGTTTTCTCCGTTCATTGGGCGTTTGTTGAGCGTTTGTTCCCTCCAAGGCCATATCTAACTGCTCATCAGTCATGGCAAAACTTAGGTCATGGTGCAGTCAGTACTTAATGTGGGGTCCCGATAAATGTCGATTCCAGATAGGAATCGCAACTTGGGAATGACTGCTGAACCAATCCTTGATGAACAAGGATGGAGTTGCTCATCTTGTGGGAATAGGAAGATGTTGGTTGGCGACACAATCTGCAATGCCTGCGGAGCGGCGTTTCAAACTCCCATCAAGGTGCATAGGTCAAATCTGCCGAGTGTTCCTCACGAAGGTCATCCCATCGGTTTAAAAATTACTTTTGGCTTCTGTGCGGTATGTTGCGGTGCCGTCATTTGGATATTGATTGGACAGGGAATTCACGGCCAACTTAGTTTGCCTGATGGGTTGAATGGTCTTTTCCAAGGACCCAACGAAAAGCGAATGAGGAGGAAAATTGATCGTTACGGTGAAACTTTGAGTGAGAGCTATAAGGAGAAAGCAATCCAAATAGCAAGGAACTGTGACCAATCTGGCGACGATACCTGCAAAGAAATCTTCAACGAACTAAATCTTGATCGCTAACTGACTCACTGAATCAAGACATAGTTCAATCCCGTACCCTGCTTTCTCATCAACACAGATCGTCCCCAACCGAGGTCCTCGATTTCTAAGGCATTCCCGATCACTTTTGTGAGTTCAGGATTTACAATTCCTCGGTAATCGACGGCAACTAAAAACCTTGCGAGCCTGTCGCTTGTTCTTGCCACGATCAGCAAATCTTTGAACCTGACTAAGTTGTCGCCAAAGAACTTCTCCTGACCATCCACGTTCAGTAAGTAGGAGGGACCTTCTTTAGGCACAGTCCTTACTGTCTTGTCCCATTTTGTCTCGAAATTACCGAACGAAACTTCCGTAATTTCTGGCTTGGTTGCTAAATCGCCATTGCTTGCTCTGCCCCACACAGGATCAGAGCTTGTTGCCTTAGATTGTGTGGAGGTCGGGTCACTTTGGAAAGCCGTATACTTCCAGCCCTGGCTCTTGCCTTTGCTATACCTGCCGTAGATTGTGTTTTCAGAGATGTGAGTTAGGGCCACATTCTGAATCCCAGAGTCTAAACCACTTGACAAAGGATGCTCTAGACCATCTTTGAATAGGCAGAGTTGTATGTGATCCGCCTGGTCGTGTCCACAAGCTCTCAAAAATAGAAAGGAGTTGGCTGACAATATCTTTATTGGATCAAGTCTAGGGAATTCAGGGCTCGGAGTGATGGTGACTTTCCCTGAATCGGAGGTGAAATCAATCCAAGCTTTCGACTCGGGACATGTAAGCGTTGAATTGCCAAGACGGTCCTCCCAACCAACTTGGACCTTTTCTACTTCTTCAAGATTTGAGTTCAAGATATGCAGGTCTTTATCCTCACTCCAATGCATCGCAAACTGGCCGTTCGACATTTGCCAAAAGCCTGTTTTCTCCCCTTTGTTCAAAGTAAATTCAGACACTGTGACCTTCTGACCGTGAATATCGAGAGTTTGTTGTTTCCCAATCTTGATTTCAAGCTTCGGAGGATTCCACGCACCACTGTTTTGATTCAGAGAGAGAATGGCTCCGCATGATGCCAATGCTCCAACAATTGTCAACCCTGTTACCCAGCGGCTTCGTTTACGGACTGTTTTGTAGTGGTCAAATGCCTTTTGTGAATGTTCTAGACTGGGAATATTCCCACTACCGAACCGATCCAACCAGCTTTCTTCAAAAGCAATAATTGCTTCGTTTGCTTCTGCGTCCCTCCCAAGATCACGAAGCCCGTTCACGAGCAACTGATTGAGTTGGATACTGTTTGGGTAGAGCTTACATGCCTTAGTCACAAGTAGATGGAATTGAGGTTGATCATGCTTACCTTTCATGACCGAAGCGAAAGCGTTCTCAACTGATTCACACAATTGGTCAGATTCATTGAGCCAAAGTTCTGTCTTCCATCCAAGGCCGATTGGCTCCAATATTTGCTCGACCTGCTTGATATTCCACTTGGTTCGGCTTTTCAGTTCAAGCAAATCAACCGCAACATTCTTCTCGCATCGCAGGTGTTCACCGTCGAGATTCAAACACTCTGGCAAGTTCAATCGAAGAAGTTCTTGACGGATATTATGAATGGCAAGGCGTAATTGCTGACGAGCGTTGCTCGTCTCCAAATGCCCCCACAATGCTTTAGCAATTTCAGATCGTGTGATTCCTGATTCGCCAGAGAGAATTATTTTGGCAAGAACTTGGAACGCAATTTTGGGTTCAATGCGGGTTTCCTGTCCATCGACATAGAGGCATGGGATGCCTATAATTTGCAATCTTATTGAACCCGCCATTCCAATATTTTAGTCTTAAAAATTGGCAAGGGTAGGGTTTCCAGAATTTTGCCCGTTTGTTGGGCGTTTGTACTGGTTAAATTTGCGTTCGCTGAGCGTAGGATGGTCCAATTGAGACCATCAAAAGTGGGCCGGGACATGTACGATTGGC
>JANPAV010000209.1:0-2955 GCA_031430115.1 Armatimonadota bacterium
TTGATGTTTGAAGCCTTAACCAAGCTCGATATTCATTTTTTGGACTGGATTGAGGAGTTTGATGCGTTTCCATTGTTTAGCAAAGTCGGCGGAATGCGGTTCGCAAAGGACGACATCATTGGTCGGGCAAATACGGTCAGAGCGACCATCAAGCTCATGAGATCGGAGGATCGCTCCTTAATCTTATTCCCTGAAGGGATTCTTCACCGACCCCCAAATCTCCTCCCTTTCGGGAGATCTTTGGAAGTGGTTGCAATCAAAGTGCCGAACGCTAGCTTGGTTCCGGTAGCAATCTATTACGAACTTTCCATGCACGAACGACCAGAAGCCTGGCTCAGTTTTGGTGAACCGCACAAGTTCATTTCCTTGAACAATTGTGAACAGACCTTGCGGCAGCAATTAGAATCTTTAGCAGTAACCGAAGGAAACGACGATAGCTTTGAAGTACTAGCAAAAGGAACTCCTAGCGTTAACGAACGTATGAGTATGAAGAGGTTCCGGAAGCAATGAAAACGAAATACGCGACCGCAACCGATATTGAGCAGTGTCGACGAATTCACAAGAAATTCGGCACCACATACTATTACTCAACCCTTCGTTTTCCAAAGTCAATCCAGTGGAAAGTCCACGCAATTTATGCTTTTGTACGTGTTCCCGACGAATGGGTCGATAACCCTGGCGAAATGGATTGCAAACAACGACTCGGCTTGCTGAATGACTGGAGGGAACAGCTCGTTCGAGGAATCGATGGGAAGTGCCCAGAGCACTTTGCAATGCGAGCATTTTGTGACGCTGCGGCAGAGAGCCGAATTCCGCTTGATGAAGCATTTCTCTTCCTCGATGCAATGGAGATGGATGTCTCGAAAAGCCGCTACCAAACATACGAAGAGCTTGAACTTTACATGCGGGGCAGTGCCAGCGCCATTGGAGTCATGATGTGTTACGCGATGTGCGCAAGAACTGACGACGACACGATTGGCCGCGCAAAGGCCCTCGGTGAGGCGATGCAATTGACCAATTTCTTACGCGATATCAGTGAAGATTTGGATCGAGGAAGAATCTACCTTCCAGTCGAGGATATGATGAGATTCGGCGTAACCGAATCAGACTTACGGTCAAAAGTAGTGACTCCGCAGTTTAAGGAGCTCATGAAGTTCGAGATTGAGCGAGCTCGCAAACTTTACTTAGATTCAGATTATGGAATCTACAAGCTTCCGCCGAAGATGCGAAAAGCGGTCCTTCTTTCTCGCCTACTTTACAGTCAGATTCTAGATCGGATTGAAGCTCAAGATTACGATGTCTTCCGTCAGCGAGCTCGAACGAACTCGCTTCACAAGGCTAGGTGTGCCATGCGGGTCATGCTGAAGGACAAAGCGATTTTGACCAAACTTGTCGCCGATAGTGGGGTCCGAGTTTGAATCCAATCATGATCCAAGCTGTCAATGATGACGGTCAATCAATAGGAGAAATTGAAAAGATCGCTGCCCATGAAAACGGGGGGACTTGGCATCGTGCACTCTCCGTATTCCTCTTTGACGAAGAAGGTCGCCTCCTTATCCAGCAACGCGCGGAGGGGAAGTATCACTTCGCTGGTTTATGGGCGAATAGCTGTTGTAGTCACCCAACGATCAACGAATCAATTGAGCAGGCGGCTCGACGGGCGATGCTCCATGAGCTTGGCGTATATTCAACTGTCAATGAACTTGCCGTTGTCCGTTACGAAGCCACTGACCCGAGGTCGGGGCATACCGAGCGAGAACACGACCATATTTTAGTCGCAGTCCTCACCGAAGAACCGAGCATCAATCCCGACGAGATCCAAGCCAGCCGATGGGTCAGCCTCAGCGATCTTCGGATTGAGATTGAGAGACAACCAGAGAAGTTTGCTCCCTGGTTACCAATCATTTTGCGTGAAGTAAATTCGTTTACTAGGTAGCTCCCAGTGCTCGATCGGCTGCGGCTTTGATTCTTCCTCGACGATCGGCAATCTTTTGTGCGACCTTGAACACGTCAGCATTGCCTGCTTTGTCCCAAGCTGCTAGCGCAGAGATGCTGTTGATGACAACCTGAATGGGTGCTTTGTCGTTGATGAGGGATCGAAGTTTCGCGGTTGTAGCGGCATCTGGCTCTAGTTTGCTAAGGGCAGTGACTGCGTTGGCTCGGCGCTCAAAGTTTGGGTGCTCAAGTTGCTTCATCCAGAAACTTCGTAGCTGTGGTCTGGCTGAATTGACTAGTCCGTTGATGTTGCGGAAAACGAGGGATTGCTTATTGTCAGCAGTGACTGAGTCGGCGACCATCGCAATAACTTCGTCTGATGCCTTCTCCATGAGTCTTCGCATCGCCTCGGATCGGTCGGGAGCGTTCTTCCCGTACTTCATGATTAACGGCAATTCGGAGGCATCCCAGTTCAACTTTGGAATTTCGCGAAGGAAGACATGTTCGGGATCGAAGACAACGGCACCGGGCTTAGTTGCGGCGGCAAACTCAAATGTTTCGTTAGCTTTGGTCAAGTGGATTGGCATCATTGTATAACTTCCGCTTGGACTGATCATGTCGACCGACGTCTTGACATCATAGATTGGAGTTCCATCGCTAGTGTCTTGAGTTTGTTTGACGGTTAGCTTTACTTTGCCACCTTCGTGAGTCCACGAATAGTCGATAACTGGGTGCCCCGGCTTATCGAACCATTGCGCCCAGAACGGCTCAACGTTGATACCGCTGTATTCGGTAAAGGCTCGTCGTAGCTGCGCGCTTTCGACTGGCGTGTGCCGCCACTTGGTCAGATAATAGTTGAGTCCACCGAAGAACGCTTCGTCGCCAATCATCTTTCGCAAGGTGTGGAGGACTGCGCTACCTTTTGGATAAGAATGCGAGTCGAACATGACATCGCCGTTCATATACATCTTTGTTGATATCGGTCGCTTGTATTGTCGGGCTACTTCCAAGAAGCCCGAC
>JANPAV010000210.1:0-6587 GCA_031430115.1 Armatimonadota bacterium
ACGGCGGCAAAATCCCGCCACTCTTAAGACGCCTTACCGAGGCACCATTCTGACACTTTGCCAACAGCATAAAGTGATTGGATAGCTCCTCAGTCGGTACCAATCCAGAGTCACAAGCCATCGAGAAATCCCGAATCCAAAACGCTGGGTATCCCCGCCTTCCAGGAGTAACCAGCGAAAACCCAACCGAATTTTTGATTCCCCAGCTTGGCGGTCCGTTAGTTCCTGGTGCAACCCGTGATTGAGCCAAGATTTCCAAGGTTAAGGTCCGCAAGTACTCCAAATCCACTTGTGCAGGACTTTCCGCCAGAACCATACCAAGCAACACAACCATCCTCGGCATTATACGCCTTCCCTCACTCTCGTTCCGACTTTCGTCCATGCCCCTGCCCTCCCAAGACTGAATCTCCCCCAAAGCATGGGGGAGTGTCATTCGAACTATTCCAACAATTGCTGATGAAATCCCTTGGTTCGAATGACGAGGGGGATGGTTACCTACTCCTGCTCATGCTATCAAATTTATCCTCGCCCCCCAGGATATTTCTCAGGCAAGTTCGGCGAGAGAGGTCGATGAGTCGAATTCAAAATGTTCGCCCTCGCACTCGCCATTGCCCTGCTAACCCGGTATCCTAACCCCATGCCGGAACTCCCGGATATTGAGCTTTACGTTACTCGCATTGCCGAGCGAGTCGTTGGCCAACGAATCGAACGAATAAGGTTCTACAATCCGTTTGTCTTGCGCTCGGTTGCCGTAAAGCCCAGCGACATCGAAATTCGAATGGTTACCGGCGTTTCGCGGCTCGGTAAGCGGATTGTGCTCGAACTCGAAGAGGATAAATTTGTCCTCATCCACCTAATGATTTCCGGGCGCTTCCAGTGGATATCACCACCACCGCAAGAAAGGAAAGCTCTTGGCAAAGTGCTCATCGCGTCGATACGCTTTGAAGACGGGCAACTCAACCTAGTTGAATCGAGCACTAAAAAGCGGGCTTCCATTCATCTCATTAAGGGCAAAGGTGACTTAGATAGTCACCGACGCGCCGGGCTAAACGTCTTTACCGCAACTCCCGAAGAGTTCGCCAATCGTCTCCAAAGTGAAAATCGAACCCTGAAACGAATGTTAACCAATCCAAATGCGTTCGACGGAATTGGAAATGCCTATTCCGACGAGATCCTTTTCGCGGCAAAGCTCTCGCCCGTAAAACTCACTCAATCCCTCAAACCCGAAGAAGTTGAGCGACTCCATAAAGCTGCCATTGTCACCTTCACTTATTGGCGTAATCGACTTCTCGAACTCTATCCCAATTTTCCCAAACCCGCCGACATAACCGCTTTCCGACCAGACTTCGCTGCTCATGGCAAATTTAAGCAAACATGCCCAGTGTGTAATGCGCCAATCCAGCACATTGTCTATGCTGAGAACGAAACCAACTATTGTGCGAAATGCCAAAACGAAGGTCGCCTCCTCGCCGATCGAGCCTTGTCTAGACTCTTAAAAAGCGACTGGCCAAAAACCCTCGAAGAATTAGAAGAATCTTAGTTTGCTTTCGCGATAAGATAGTCGTTCCAAACTTTTTCAACATTGAACGGATGCCCAATCTCTACTACTTCATCATTGGGAAGTAATAAATAGTAAGTATCGAGCTTAATCTGCTTTCCCAGTTCCTTATAAGAATCAAACTCTTCTTCCGCTTTGTGTTGAATCTCAACCGGTAAAGACTTGAATTCTCGATCAAAGTCGCCGAATTTCGGTTCTCCAATCTGTTTCATGGCGTTCAAGATAAGTGGAGGTGCTTTGTATTTCGTTGGTTCTGACATCGCATAGCCAATGCGGAGCTTCGAGGCAAGGTTCCAGGTCTTTGCAATGGAATCGGGCATCATGATCGTCTTATAAATAACATCTCCCTCGTGGGAAGGTGAGCCAAAAAGGATGTTTTTTGAAGCTAATTTAGCATTGGGAGTCAAAAATCCGAGAACCTTTATTTTCGCCTTCGGAGAGCCATAGAGCCAGCCATGCTTTTGGATTAATTGCCTCCAAAGCCCAGCATCGAGGCGAGGAAGAGCCCCCATTCTGCTCTTCGCTTCTTGTACCTTTTCTACGTCCCCACTATCCCGAAAACCGGAGAGGCAAATTGCGCTAATTCCGCAAACCAAGAGGGCAACCTTATTCATATATCCTAAAGACGAAATGACGAACAGCAAAGCCTCACTTCAGTCCTAAGGAGGCGTCGGGGGTTCGAGTCCCTCCGGGACCGCCAGATTAACCTAACCTCGCCTCAGGCGAACCCATGCACGTCGTTACAGCCCGAAAGCACTCGACGGTTGAGAGACTAGCTGCAAATTTGTGCTTGCGCTGGACTCAAGGACCTCCGCAGCCTGGAGGGCGTCATACTTTTGGATGAGCATAAGTTAGTTATGTACAGTACTCAATCCTTCAACTTGGGAAACACATTGCTAAGGGAATCGGACATTGCCTCTTAGGATGCTCTGCTCAAGGTTATTGAAGAAGGGATCGATTGCTCATTAGAGGGCTTTTGTGCTTCCATCGAGTCTCCCACGCATTTAGCGTCCGGCAGATTTGAAAGAACGATGATATAATGATTACGAGCAGGAGCGGTTTGTGAGCACATTGATCTAAACGCGTTACGACAAATTCTAGCGGATGAGCGAGGAGACGGCACTAGTCCGCGGTGTGCTCTTAAAGCACTAATATCTGGGGTCGTCCGCAATGGGCAATTCTCAGGAGGGAACGGTGGAGAAGCAACAAGTCAATGAACCCTAAAATTCGGAGTATTCTAACCTGGACAGTTTATCCAGGAGTAATGCTCATAAGCATTCTCTTGTTCTATGGATTAATCAAACTTGGTATAAGCTCAGCTATTAGTAGTTACATAGCAGCGATTTTATGCGGACTGGGCCTTATCACCACCCTCGAGCTTATTTTACCGTACCGAAAAGAATGGCTTCCAAATAGGCAAGAGATAAAAACTGACATCCTCTTCATGGTGTTGGTACAAGTTTTATTGCCTTATCTTCTCACCATTTTGTCGGTGGCTTTCCTCGGCGACTATGTGAAGAATATGGGATGGAACATCCATGGCTGGTGGCCCCACAGCTACCCAATATGGGTGCAAATGCTAATCCTGATGTTCACCGCCGATTTCTTTAGATATTGGCTGCACCGAGTCGCGCATACATGGGAACCATTATGGAGGTTCCATGCTGTCCACCATTCCGTTCAAAAACTCTACTGGATTAATGTTGGAAGATTTCACCCAATAGACAAAGCTCTCCAATTCATCTGCGATGTGCTTCCTTTTATTGTTCTCGGAGTATCAAAAGAAGTCCTAACGCTTTACTTCGTTGTGTATTCCATAAAAGGCTTCTTTCAGCACAGTAACGTGGATACAAAACTGGGCTGGCTCAATTATATCATTAGTGGACCCGAGCTGCATAGGTGGCACCATTCTATGAAAGTTGAGGAATCTAACACGAATTATGGCAACAATGTAATCGTCTGGGATATTTTGTTTGGGACCTACTTGCTTCCGAAGAATCAAGAGGTGGATGATCTCGGTCTATACAATCGCGAGTATCCCATGGATTTCGTCGAACAGATGAAGGCTCCTTTTATTAAGGGCATTGATAAAGAGAAATGAGATGCTAAGCAAGCGCCTATACTCTTCAGAGCTTCTAACCCACCTTTCGATGAATCTGACTAAAATACGTGAGGTTAAGTCTTTTCTCAAAAGTTTAGATCGTCCAAAGCAGACACAGGCAGATGTGCTTAGCCGGATATTAGCCCTAAACCAGAATTCTTCTTTTGGCAGGCAGTATGAATTTTCATCCATAACAAGTGAGCGCGAGTTTCGAGATCGAGTCCCTATTCACAACTATGAAGATTTGAGGCCATATATTGAGAGGCAGATCGAGGGAGGGGCTGGTGAACGGTTTCCGAAACCGTCGTTGTGTCTCCAGACAAGCGGAACTACGGGGAAGCCGAAATATATTCCCGTATATAGGGAAACGCTGCGATCCTATCGGCGCTGCCAATCAATCAGCTCACACGAGCAATATAGGTCTATCAAGGGCGTGTTTTCAGGTTCTGTTCTTGCGATAGTGAGCCCTAGGATTGAAGGGCACCTAGAAAATGGCATGCCTTACGGATCGATGTCGGGAGCGATTGCCCACAGCCTCTCTAAGGCTGTTTTATCGCAAGGTGTCCTGCCAGAAGCAATATTTGAAGTTCCTGATTACGAAGATCGCTATCGACTGATTGCCGCTCTTGCTCTAGGTGATGCAAATATTTCAGTTCTTGCCAGTGCCAATCCTTCTACTTTCTTCAGATTAAGCGAGGCTATCTGGCAACACTCGGAGAGCTTACTTCGATTCATAGCAACCAATGACGTCGAGGCGCTGGAACTAAAGCTACCGCCTAGTGAGAGTTCAGAAATACTGTCAGCTAATGAGCCGCGCCCAGCGCGAGCAGCTGAGTTAAGGGAGTTGATAAGGAGGCACGGCCGCCTAACTTTCTCCCAGTTGTGGCCTAATCTTAAGGGAGTTGCTACGTGGACGAGCGGCAACTGCGCCTTGCTGATTCCCGCTCTTAAAAAGCAACTGTCGAGTGAAGTGCGCATAACTGAGATGGGATATATGGCATCTGAGTTCTGGGGGACCATAATTATGGGTCCGGGTCTCAATGATGGCTGCCTTACGATTCAGGACAATTTTTATGAATTCATCGAACCGCATTCATGGGATGACGGCACTAGAAAAACTCACTTAATCTCCGAAATAGAAGAAGGAAAGCAATATTACATCATCGTAACAACTCCAGATGGGCTATATCGGTATTTCATAAACGATATCATAGAGGTCACTGGATCTTACAGAAGAACACCCACGATCAAATTCGCCCAAAAAGGAAAGGGGGTCACGAGTCTCACTGGGGAGAAGCTTTATGAAGGGCAGGTAATCCAGGCAGTGCAAGAAGTATGCCTGGCCCGCAGAATTGACATCGATCACTTTGTAATGCTTGCAGATCGCCAAGAGATTTCTTACGTCTTATATATCGAGTGTAGCGGTGAGATTGATCTTCTCACATTTTCCGAGGATTTGAAAGCGCAACTTGGAAAACTTAATATCGAATTTGAGACCAAACTGAAAAGCGGTCGAATCAAGAGTGCAAAAGTTCGGCGGGTATCGAAAGGAACATTCGAGTCGCAGAAAATAATGGCTATTAACTCCGGACAAAGAGAGGGGCAGTTTAAGACTATCAAATTGCAATACCGGGACGAAGAATCCTTCCCATTTCACGAATATGAATGCTGATGAAATTGAAACAAATTGAGATTAGTAAATTAGAAATTCCGTTTCGGTTCTCATTTAAGCACTCTTCAGCAGAGCGCTCGGTTACAGAAGCAGTGATTGTCGTTGCCGAGTCGGATGCCTCAATAAAAGGATATGGAGAAGGGTGTCCGAGAGGATACGTAACAGGAGAAAACACTGACTCTTGTGTGCGTTTCTTTGATAAGTATCAAGATGAAATACTGCAGATACAAGATGTTGAGTCGTTAAGGAAGTGGATTTTGATCCATTGTCAGGTTATCGATGCCAATCCAGCAGCTTGGTGCGCGATAGAAACTGCGCTACTTGACCTCCTCGGAAAAACTCAGGGGCATTCTATTGAGTCACTACTCGGTATCTCTGAGATTAATGGCGACTTTTCCTTCACCGCAGTTCTTGGCGTATCGTCACCGAAAATCTTTGAGACTCAGTGCGAACAGTATCAGCGCTTTGGACTAAGGGATTTTAAGGTTAAAGTAAGCGGGGAGTTGGAGAGCGACATTTCGGCGATCCGAACTTTAAGGAAACTATTCCCTACCTCTCGAATACGAATTGATGCTAACAACTTATGGAATGACGCCGATACTGCGTCGAACTACATATTATCGTTAGGTTGTAGCCCGTGGGGAGTAGAAGAGCCCCTTAAAGCGTTCGACTTTCCGTCGTTAAGAAGGGTTGCGAAGGCGCTTGGCTGCAAAATAATTCTCGACGAAAGCTTTCTCGGTCTTCAGACGTTTGATCAAATACAGGATGATCAAAATATATGGATTCCAAATATTCGCATCTCCAAGATGGGTGGGTTGTTGAGATCTCTAGCCGTTGCCGAGAAGTGTAAGCAGCTGAACCTGAATTTCATTATCGGAGCGCAAGTTGGTGAAACGAGCATTCTGACTCGCATTGCGCTTTCTTTGGCAAGTCATTATTGTGACAACGTTATAGCCCAAGAAGGTGCGTTTGGAACCTATCTCTTGGCTCGCGATGTAACTGATGTCCCAATAATGTTTGGAGTAGGCGGAGACTTGAGAGCGGACTTTGTCGGACATCCTGGCTTAGGGTTTGATGTTAATCTCTGAGCTTCACTGGCTTTGTCGGACGCGCGGTGAATACGACATGTTTCAATCGCGCGAACCTCGGAAATTGGCGGTCCGATGGACTTTCGAGGGGGCAGACCTGTACCGTGATAGCCTTCTTGAGCGGACGGCACGAGGTGTCGAACCGTTGTTTGAATGGCGCAGAATCCG
>JANPAV010000211.1:0-37999 GCA_031430115.1 Armatimonadota bacterium
TAGTCTTAAAAATTGGCAAGGGTAGGGTTTCCAGAATTTTGCCCGTTTGTTGGGCGTTTGTACTGGTTAAATTTGCGTTCGCTGAGCGTAGGATGGTCCAATTGAGACCATCAAAAGTGGGCCGGGACATGTACGATTGGCTTGATGAAAATCAACATTTGCGATCATTCGAACTTCGCCATGCTGACATCCCATGTAACGTGGGGCAGATCAGCTACTATTGCTCACCACCAATCCCGGGGCGTACATTCTACAGCCCAAGGCATCGCTGGAAAAGAAGGTTTATCCTTTTCAGTGACAGCATGAAATTAGCTAAATACATTTTCGTATTGATTATCTTGTTGACTCTACTTGCATGTGGTGGTGGCGGAGTCGTTGGAGCCAAGAGTGGCAAAGTTTCCATTTCCATAACTTGGCCCACACCATCTCGTGTGATACCTGTTGCCGCAAGTAGCATCGGGATCATCATAAAGAATTCAGAAGGGCTTACGGTGGTGTCAACATTCATCGCGAAGCCTACTACTCTTTGGATGAGTTCTGATTTGCCAGTTGAATCATATACGCTTACTGCGACTGCTTATCCTAACTTGGATGCTACTGGGGTTGCTCAAGCCACCGGTGTTACGAATTTTGCTCCGTTAGAGAGTCAAACCATACCCGTATCCATATCTATGGGTTCAACTGTCACTTCTGTGTCTTTGTCTGCCACCACTCAGTCACTAACAGTGGGAGAAGCGGTACAGGTAACTGCTACTTGTAAGGATGCACAAGGCAACTTAGTGCTAGTCCATCATTCGACATTGAACTGGCTATCTAGTCAACCTTCAACTGCGAGTACTAATCTTGATGGTTTAGTGACTGGTGTTTCAGCAGGATCATCAAACATTTCGGCAACATTTACTGAAGTAGACTCCAGTCTTGGACAGGGTCCAGTTACAAGTCCAGTTCTTCCAATTGCTGTCGCATCGCCAAGCCGCATTTTCTTTACCGCTCAATCTGACTCCAGTTTAGGGGGAGGAATCTACTCAATTTTGCCCGATGGAACTGGACAGACCAAACACCTGGCCCTGGCTGTAGGTCAGTGGAATTGTTTTGCTGTTTCCCTTGACAGCAAAACACTTTATGCTCAAACGACAAGTCCACCCTATGACTATTCTGTTACAGACTTGGCTAGTGGAACAAGTCTCGGTACGCTCGCGATTCCTGGGACGGTTCGGGGCCAGTCACCTTGGCTCGATGCAACTCATTTGATTACTTCCGACAACGCTGTCCCTGGGTTTACTATCTATGATACGGCCAACAATACAAGCTCAGGTCAGGTTGGTTCCCCAAGCAATTGGGGTACAGCCGCAATAGACTCAACGCATTTCGCTCACGGAACCCTAGATGGGACTGGAGTGGGTGCAAACCTATATATTCGCGATACGACGACGGGTTCGGAAACAAAAATTAACTATGGTTTTATCGCAGACATATGGCCGCTATCCTACGATCCAACGTCGAATTTCCTTTACTGCCAATTTGGTTCGGGAGGGGTCAACGACTGGAAAATCGTGAGAGTCCATCCGGACGGCACTGGTTTTCAAACCCTTACAAGTGGCTTGTCCGGCATATCATATGCTCCCACCGTCTCCCCAGACGGAACAAAGGTGGCATTCATAAATTCATCGACAAGCAGTTGGTGGACAAATGGAACCTATGCCCTTTATACAATGAATGCTGACGGCACAGGAAAACAGAAAATTTTGGAGGGGACGAATCTATTTGGTACAGGATTCACCCAACACAGTCCACTCTACTGGGCGAAATGAAAATCTTCTGCCAATTGCTCTGATTTGACAATTGGCAGAGTGGATATTCTCCATTATTGAACCTAAACTCACAATTTCCAGCTCTGCAGATTTCAAGCCAAAGAACCCAAAAGTTGATTCGACAAGCGGAGAAATAATCGATGGGAATACTCACTTTGGCGGTGCCGAAGCCTTCCGAATGAAGTACTTACTGGCAACAAAGTTAGGTGTTAAGTCCGTCGCCTTTTGGTATTGCGGATCAGAGGACCCAGCAATTTGGAAACTACTTCCTACTCGCCGCTAAGGTTCTTGAGGTTAAAGGCAATCGCTTCTTGAATATGGATATCCCAATATTCCCAATTGTGGTCTCCCGCAAACTCCTGATACTCATGAGTTATTCCAAATTCAGTAAATTCTTGGTGAAGGGATCGATTTGAATCAAGCAGGAAGTCTTCAGTTCCACAGTCAAACCGAAGCGCAGGCAACGGATTTGCATTCTTAGCAAGCTCTACTAAGTCATCTTTTCCACCGGGCATGACTTTGCCAAATACGGGAATAAATTCTCGGATGAATGCGTCCTGGCTGTGCCTTCCGGTTTCAATCTCTTCGTTTGGATAATGGCGACCGATAGTTACGGCGCCGGAATGCGATACTGCAGACCGAAACAACTCCGGTCGTTCTAAAGCGACTCGGAATGCGCCGTATCCGCCCATAGAAAGTCCAGCGGTACACCACTTGCCTTTGATGTCGAACCAATGGTGAAGAAGTTCAGGCAACTCATATGCGATTGCCTGCAAATACTGAAATCCCTGGAGCGCGTCAACGTAGAAACCCCGCCCGCCATCCGGCATGACAACAATGAGAGGTTTATCCGCGACGTAACGCTCAATCGAGGTTCGGCGTTGCCAAATGGAATGGTCATCACTCAGTCCATGCAACAACAGCATGCAGTGATAAGGTCCCTGCACACTCTTGTCAGGATAGATGACGAAACTACTCGTTGACTTCTGTAGTGCCTGAGAGAAATAGCGGACCTCGTGGAGAGACATCCAGCCTTTTTACCTTAAAGCAACTAGTGGTGATGACCAGCTTGCGGATCGTACCATTCGTTAACAAGATCCTTGTCAACGTTGCTTCGATATCGGAACCAAATATACAGGTTCATTACGAAGGCAATGATGAGGCCATAGCCAAATCCGTGCTTCGCGACCTCAATATCCGCAACTCGGTAATCGAAATACCATTCCTTACCAAGGGCAGAGGAGGCATAGAATCCAAATATCGGAATAACGACCATCAAAACCGCTCCAAGTATTCGGGCAATCTTTGCATCTTCTTCCAAAATCGGCTTCTCTTGTTCGGACATATCGTCATTATGACGCCTATCGCCAAAATTCTGTACCTATGAATCACGCGCGAAAACCAAATTCTTAAATTTGAAGTGGAAATCTATTTCAAAAAACGATTGAGCGTTGTTCTCAGCTCTTTGACCTTTTCTTCTCTCGACTCGTAATGATCATGCTCTTCGCCAAAGACGCAGTCTTCGACATGGTGAGTCAGCAAGAGGACACCAAGTTGGTCTAACGCTGCTCGGAGAGCGGAAACCTGGGTAAGTACATCAACGCAGTAGCGTTCTTCATCCAGCATCTTCTTGATGCCATTGACCTGACCAGAAATTCTGTTGAGTCGACGCTTTGCGTCTTCGTAGGTTGGGTTTGTTTCGTTCATCCTGCCAAGCCTGTGCTTCAGGAGCATTATAACAGGACAAGATTGGAGGTTAGGCAAAACCTAACCTCCAAAGTTTTTATTTCTTAATCTTTGCGGGAGATTTCGAACCACCTTTTTTGGCGGCGTCCTTAAGGAACATAGCTAACGATTTAGCATCAAGGGCACCCTCTGTTTTGAGAACAACCTTGCCGTTTCCGTCTAGAACCATGAGTGTCGGTAGGAGACTGACTTTGTATTTCTTGCCCGTCTTTTTTCCTTCTTTGTCGATATTTTGCTTGACTGAGACGAACTGCCCCAGCTTCTGAATCGCCAACTTGTTCTTATAAGTTGTTCGATCCATTTCCATACAACTTCCTCACCAATCGGCGTAGAAGTCAACAAAGATA
Organism: Armatimonadota bacterium; assembly: GCA_031430115.1. Classification (GTDB taxonomy): domain Bacteria; phylum Armatimonadota; class Fimbriimonadia; order Fimbriimonadales; family Fimbriimonadaceae; genus Fimbriimonas. The sequence continues at coordinate 3,905 of JANPAV010000211.1, forward strand.
AGTTGCTTTGATGCCTTTGCCTGTTTCAATGCACTACTTAGATCTCGCTTCCAATTAACTTCAGAATGAGCTAGTGACGCCAAAACGGCAAGGCATGCAATGGTAAATGTTAATTTCTTCATCGTAACCTCACCTATATGATGCCACGAGTAAACTAAAAAATCACATGAGTGAAAAGCAATTCCGCCTTTACGACTCACTTTCTCGGAAAGTGAAGCCCCTTACTCCTGCTGAGACAGGACACCTTCGCTTTTATACTTGTGGACCAACTGTTTACTCATATGCGCACATCGGAAACTTCCGTTCCTTCTTATCGGCTGACTTAATTGTCCGGACCGCCCGTGCGATTGGCTGGAAAGTCACTTGGGTTTCAAACATTACTGATGTTGGGCATCTAACCGATGACGACATTGCGGACGCCACCGGAGAAGATAAGATGGAAAAAGCCCTCCGATCAAAGGAGGGGGAGCAGTTTCATAATGTTTGGGAATTGGCTGAATACTACGAAGGTGCTTATCGTGCCGACTGGCGGCTGTTGAATTTGGTCGAACCAGATGTACGTCCGAAAGCGACACAGCATGTCCGCGAACAAATCATTGCTGCCGAAGAGCTCATTGAAAAAGGATTTGCCTATGAGACTCCAACCGGTGTGTACTTCAGTGTTGAGAAATTCCCGAGCTACGGAAAGCTTAGCGGCAACACTCAAGAAAGTCTTCGAAAGGGAGTGCGGGATGTTGTCCTCGATGAAAACAAGAAGGATCAATCTGACTTTGCGATCTGGAAAAAAGACGACAAGCACCTCATGCAGTGGTTTTCGCCCTACGGCTGGGGTTTCCCCGGGTGGCATATCGAGTGCTCCGTCATGGCGAGGGCATATCTCGGTGACACTATTGACCTCCATAGCGGGGGAGAAGACAACAAGTTCCCTCACCATGAATGCGAAATTGCTCAGAGTGAATCTCTAACTGGGAAACAATTCTGCGACCACTGGAGCCATACGGCTTTCCTCCAGGTGAACGGTCAAAAAATGTCCAAAAGCCTGGGGAATTTTTACTATGTCAGAGGCTTGATGGCGAAGGGAGCAGACCCTCTAGCCATTCGCTTTGCGTTGATTTCGGGTGTCTATCGAAAGAATTTGAACTTTACTGATCAGGGACTCGACGACGCCAAAACAAACATTGATCGGTTCCGGAGAGCTGATGTCGCTGTACAAGAGGCACGAGAGTCCGGTACTGAAGGGGCGGATGCGATTGGGACCGAACTCGAGTCACTCTATGATCAAGCCCTTGACGCGATGTTGAACGATCTCAATACTCCGATCGCCATTTCAAAGGCTCTTGAAGGTGCAAAAGTGATTACCCGAGATCCTATCAATACGGCCTCCGCAATATCTGGAGAGCTATTCTTGACCAGAATCAATGATCTCCTTGGGATTGTGCGGCACCCTGTAGACTTAGAGTTGCCAGAAGATACAAAGACATCGTCTGCAGATGAAGCTCGGATTTTGGAGCGAATTGACGCACGCAAGGCAGCGAAAGCGGCTAAGGACTGGGGGCTGGCTGACACCATTCGAAAAGACTTATTAGCCGAAGGAATTTCGCTAACTGACAATTCAGATGGCACTGTAAGTTGGGCACTAGCTTAAGGCAACAATCTGAGTTACAATAACCTCACCATGAAATTTGTAGTCTCCGTTGTTCTTGCCGTTCCTGTGCTCGTTTCTCTCGTGGCATGGAAAGGATCAAGCGAGTTCCCCAAATATGTCACCAACAAAACGCTGTATGCGAAAAATGACTTTCGTGGAAAAGAATTCAAGAACTTGCAGTTTGGAAAAGTGCTTTCCGGAAGTGTTCCAGCACCCAAGGATCTAAAGGGCAAAGTTCTGCTCATCGATTTCTGGGCAACTTGGTGTGGTCCTTGCCGGGCAGTCATTCCTGAGATGAACGAATGGAAAACCAAGTTCGAGAAGGATCTGGTCATTGTTGGGGTTAGTAACGAAAAGCCTGAAGTAATTCAGGAATTCATGAAAGGCACCAAAATGAACTACGCAGTCACGACGGATATTGACAAGACCATGTCGAAAATTCTAGGCGTTGAGGGCATTCCCCATGTCTTGATCATTTCCCAAGACGGTATCGTTCGATACCAAGGCTTTCCTTCCCAAGCCGAGGACAAGCTCACAACTGAGAAGCTTGAGCAAATAATTAAGGCAAATCGAGAGCTGAAATAGCTCTCGATTTGCACGAAACTTCGTTAGAAGCTGTTAGCTTCGTAGTCCCGCATAAGGCCAACGACCTTACCAATCACTTCGGTCTGAGTAGGGTCAACATCAATTGGAGGATGATCCGGATTACTCGAGAGTAACTGGACGCCCTTGCTTGTTTTATAGATTCTCTTAATCGTGGCTTCTTCGCCAACACGCACAGCCATTACGTCATTGCCATGAAACGTCTTTTGAGGTCGAATGACAACTAGGTCACGAGGCATGATTCCATCGCCAATCATTGAGTCGCCTTTGATACGAAGAACAAAAGCACCCTGTACATTCCGCACCATTTCGATTGGAACCGGAATGGTGCCTTCAATGTCGGCTTCGGCAGGAACAGTTAAAGCTCCAGCGGCAATAGACCCCAACAATGGAAGCATGGTCACACGAGAGTTGCCAGGCGTGAATTTCGGATGAGTGAGCTTAATTGATCGTGGTGTATTAGACCGAGATATGTAGCCTTTTCGTTCCAATGCATCCAGGTGAACGGTAACGCCACGGAGTGATCCAATTTGAAAATTTTGTCCAATTTCTCGAATCGAGGGAGGATATCCTTCGGTTTCTACGTAGTGAAGAATGAAATCCAAAATCTCTTCTTGTCGTTTAGTCAATCCCTTTGCCATATTGCACGTCTACCTGTAGCAGTAGACGCATTATACGCTTAGTTTGTCTACCTGTCAAGAGGAATTTTGAAAAAATCCGTCATAATAACGGAGCAATAACTTTTAAGGTGAATTTGATTGTCAATTAGTGTATTTCAAGAAAAAATCATAAAGGGCGGCTGCGGAAAGTTCGTCCTTATCTTCGTTGGCGCTGCCATGGTCTTTGGCATGGCGTTCTCGAATTGTAGCGGAGCTCAAAAGCTTACGGCAACCGATATCAAGGGTGAGAAACTAAAAACTTTCGCCACGGTTGGTGATGTCGAACTTCCCAATTCGATGGTTGACTTGGCGATTGAGAATCAAAAGAAAAATTCTCAACTCTCTCAGCTTCCGCCGGAAATGTTAGAAGGGTTGCCACCGGACTACCAGCTTCAACCAATTGCAGGGGGAATATCCCAGACAGTTCAGTTAGCCGAAGTTTACGAAATCGCGAAGGGAATGGGTTACAAGTCTGACGACGACTCTGTCAAACAAGCCCTTCACTTCACAAGTGAAGCAGACTTCATGGCAAATATTTTGGATAGAGGCAAGAAGTCAGGCGAGCTAAAGGAAAATGCAACGTTAAAGGACCTCGAGGAACTTGTGAAACCTCAGCTTCAAGGAAGAACACTAAAAGACGTATTTACCGAGCAACAAACCGAACTCAACTCGGCTCTCAAAGACCCACAAAAACAACTCGGCGTAAGATTAAGCGGCGCTCAACAGTTCGTAATTGACAAACTTTCGGCTGGAGTTAATCCAACCGACGATGAAGTCAAGAAAGGCTTCGAGAATTACGAGATCAAACGAATCCTTGCCAAGAGCACGGGAGCGGCGACAGACGCAGCTGCAAAGACAAAAATCGACAAAGCATATGCTGACCTCAAAGCCACCAAGGGTTTTGATGAAGTCATGGATATGTACACCGATGATCCAGGTCCTGATCCGAAAAAGAAGAAGAGCGAAAATGTTATTAAGCTAGGCTTGGACCAAATTGAAAAAATTCCAGATTTCAAATCAATTTTGAAGTTGCAACCAGGCTCATACAGTGAAGTCGAAAAGGTCACTGAAGGCTACTCCATCGTGAAGTATGTTGGAAAGAAAGTCGACATACCGAAAGACTACGATGCGAAGAAGAATCAGTATAAGCAACAAAAGGTTTCTCAGGATATTCAGAAGAAATTCAAGGAAGAACTCGACAAAGTCGAGAAGAGAATTACACCTAAATTTGAATCCAAAGCCTATGAAGCAGCTTATCGATACCAAAAAGCGATGGCTACCCCGGCCGGTCCTGCCCAGGAGCAAGAGTTTAAGGCTATTTTTGAACTAGCAAAGGGAGTCGAGACGAATGATGATAAGCCAGAAATTGCTGGAATGGTTCGGCTAGCAACTATTCAGCACTTGTACGACGCCCCTGGTGCCGACAAGAACAAATTAAAAGCCGATCGAATAGGCGCTATCGAGAACTATTTGGGCTTTGCCAACAGTTGGGCCTATCGAAAAGAAGTAATCGACGCATACAAAGAGAAGGGCGACAAGACGAAAGCGTTCGAACAATTGCTAATTGCACTTGAAAAGAATGTTCGATTCGACAGCCAAGCTCAGACAACATTCTCAGATATATCGGCTAAGTTCCTCGAACTCCAAAAGGCTGGACTGGTCACAACCGAGCAAGAAGCTCAATATAGGGCGAAGCAAAAGCTATGGCAAGAAGACAAGGCGAAGTACGACGCGGAAGAAGCGAAGCTAAAGAAACAAAAGGAAGAAGAGGACAAGAAAGCGGCCGAGGAAGCCAAGAAGGCCAAAGGCACCTCCCTGTCGCCCCCGTCATCGACGAAAGCACCAGGCAAGTAGCTCCGAAGCTAACCTTGGTTGCTTCACCAATCGGTAACCTCGGGGATATCTCCCCGAGGGCTTCGATGGCACTATCTGAAGCGGATTTTTGGATTGTCGAAGACACCAGGATTAGCGCAAAGCTTGCATTCCATTTAGGAGTAAAGAAAACGATGAGGGTCGCTCACGACCACTCAGAAGATTTTCAGCTGGAAAAATTATTAGAAGAAATCGAATCTGGAAAGCAAGCCGTACTGCTTACCGACGGTGGCGCTCCTGGCATTAGCGACCCAGGGGCTAGGCTAACAGACCTAGCTCATAATCGAGGGATTGAAGTAGATGGGATTCCAGGACCAAGCGCAGTGATCAATGCGTTAATGCTTTCTGGCTTTTTTGCGCAGCGATTTGCATTTCTCGGTTTTTTGGGTCGAACGCCCGGAGATATGAAGAAAGAGCTTGAAATTTTCCGAGAATCTCCGTATACGATTGTATTATTCGAGTCTCCATTTAGGTTCAAAAATCTGTTGAAAGTTGCTGGTGAAGTGCTCGGTGACCGTCGGTATGCTATCTGCAGAGAAATTACAAAAAGAAACCAGCAAGTTTTCCGCTCAGAATTGCCGACAATTCCTAGTGAGGCCGACGTGCCTTCAAAAGGTGAATTTACGATCATAATTGAAGGGCGAAGGAAAAAACTTGAAAGGCAGAAATATGTTAATATCTAGTTTCAAGGGCAAAGTGAAAAGAATTAAATTAGGGAAGATTGCAATATGTGTTTCTTTGCTTGGTGTTTTGGCGAGTGCCGCATTCGGTCAAAGGTCCTTTGACGAAAAGACATACAAACTTAAACCGGAAGACGTCCTCAGAATCCAAGTGTTCAATCAGCAACAGATTGGAGCCGATATTCCAGTTGGAATTGATGGGTATATCGGGGCCCCATTTGTTGGCAACTTGAAAGTTGAAGGGAAAACCGTAAGCGAAGTCGAAAGCATGCTTTACACCCTGTATGTTTCAAAACTTAAATTGCGAGACCCAATTATTTCAGTCTCGATAATTTCCTATCGAAGGCTAAAGGCTAACGTAACCGGAATGGTTCAGCGATCCACAGAATTCTTTTTTAGACCTGGAGATACTGTAATGACGCTATATAGCGCCAGTGGCGGAGAAGTTCCTGACCAAACCGATCTTAGAAAGGCTACGTTGCGACGAGAAGGATCAAAAGAACTCATTCCCATCGATCTATATGCGATGACGGTTCTCGGAGATAACTCCCAGAACTTTAACCTTCAAGATGGCGACATTCTCAACATTCCGCGAGAACAAAAGAACCGAATTCTTGTCATGGGCGCCATCAAGGCACCTGGCCTTTATCCGTACCGTGAAACCATGCGTCTTGCTGACGCCATTGGAATTGCGGGAGGAGAAATTCGGTACCTATCACGACTTTCAAAGTGTTTCATTCTCAGAGAGCTCCCTGGTCGACCAGGTGAATACCTCAGAATCAACGCTGACTTTGTTAAGTACATTAAGAGCGGAGACTTTGCTCAAAACGTGAAGTTGATGCCAGGCGACTTGGTCTACATCACTGAAACCAATACTCCAGACGCGAATCAGTTGCAGTCAATTGCAAACTCTGCGTTTGTACTGAATACGTTTACATCATTCTTAGGATTCAAATTCCTGAGAAACTAATCACGCTACGAACTTGGAAAGGAGGTAGGGAACCCTACCTCCTTTTTTTGTGTCATAATCTTCCTGCGATGCTTGTACTCCGACGTCAAAGCCAGTTCTCATAAGACCTCCATAGCAGGTCCCGGCTTCGTCGTGAATTTTTACTTTTTTACAAGCACTATATGAAGTTACCAACTCAACTTTTTTCGGCATCATTGTGTCTGCCCAACAACGCAATTTCGTTTTCAATAGCGAAAGCGTTGCGTATGGCGGCCACCGACCAAGCAGTACTTGAAACTGAGGATTGGGATTTTGATCCCGTTGCCTACGCCAATTCCGGCGGGTGCGAACTCATTTTTAGGGACGACGCATACGGCCACTGGAAGGCCGAATGGAATGACAGTCAGATTGACATGTCTCCTGAAAGTGCAGTCATGGATATGAAGTGGCGAGGTGAACGACTAACCCTCGTTCGCGCCACCATGCATAGCTGCGATCGAATATGGTTCATCGTGGGCAAGACAATAGTCTTATGCGATCAGTTTTTCCAGGCAGTGTGCACCTGGAACTCATCGGGAACGGGAGCAATCGCCGTATTCGAAGAAGGATATTTTTCCCGAGACGAAGAACTACGAGAGCAAATCAAAGAGAAGAAACTCTCTGACCTTGTTCTTAGCGACGATATCCTGTTCAAACTCTCCGGTGGAGTTCGCGACTTCTTTACCCAGAAGGAGTGGTATGAACAAAGTTCAATTCCTTGGAAGCGAGGAGTTATTTTGCACGGACCTCCAGGAAACGGAAAGACGCAAACCATAAGGGCGTTAGTGAACGAACTGAATGTTTCAACAATTTATGTTCGATCACTATACGATCGCCACTTCAACTCAGAAAAGTGTCTTAATCGAATCTATAAACGAGCAAGAGAGACCGCCCCAAGCATTGTGATTATGGAGGACGTTGACTCACTCATCAATGACCGAAATAGATCCTACTTCCTCAATGAGTTAGACGGATTTAGGGCGTTGAGCGGAGTGATGACGGTTGTCACCACGAATCACTTAGAAAAGCTGGATATTGCGATTAGCAATCGTCCAAGTCGATTCGATGTGAAGATTGAGTTTCCAAATCCGTCGGCAGAGTGTCGATCGGCATATTTGGGTGAATCACTTTGTCTGACGAAGCTGAATTCCGAATTCGCTACCCTGGTGATCAAGCGAACCAAAGGATTGTCGTTCGCTGCACTTCAAGAGGTTGTACGATCCTCTATTGCTAGGCATATGAAGATCATGAACCTGGAAAATGCCATTTCACAGGCACTCGATGAAATCGTGGGTGAGCGTAAAGTCGGCCCAACCAAATCCAAGAAAAAGAAGCCGAGCAAGTAATTGCTCGGCCCTTTGGCTTGCACAGTTCTTTCGCCATTACACTAGTCGCGACGAAAGGTACACTATGACTTCCCGCAAGGGACCTTCCTTATGGATCAATCGCGCATCCGCAACTTTTGCATCATCGCGCATATCGATCATGGCAAGTCAACGCTTGCCGACCGCCTCATTGAGCGGTGTGGAGCTATTCGCGGAGTTGCCCAGGAGCAAATGCTCGACTCGATGGATATCGAACGGGAACGCGGAATCACGATCAAAATGGCGGCTGTCCGCCTTTTGTACATCGCCAAAGATGGACTTGAGTACGAGCTTAACTTAATTGACACACCAGGGCATGTTGACTTTACTTACGAAGTATCTCGTGCACTAGCTGCTTGTGAAGGTGCGTTGCTCGTCGTAGACGCGAGTCAAGGCGTTGAAGCCCAAACCATTGCGAACGCCAGCATGGCGATGACCCAGAACTTAGAAATCGTTCCCGTCATCAACAAAATTGACCTTCCTCATGCCGACGTCGAACACGCTCGACGCGAAATTGAAATGGCAGTTGCAATTGATGCAACAGACGCGATTCCTTGTTCGGCGAAAGCGGGAATTGGAATTGATGAAATTTTAGAAGCAATTGTTGCCAAAGTTCCTGCACCCCAGGGCGATGCGAACAAACCACTTCGCGCACTCATTTATGACAGCCACTTTGACGCATACCAGGGCGCCGTAGCGTACATCCGGGTCATTGATGGTTCGATCAAGAAGGGTGATCGCATCCAAATGATGGCATCAGGCAAGGACTATGTCATTGATGCCACTGGTCACTTCGGCCCTGGGCTAACCGTTAATGATGGTTTGAATTGTGGCGAAGTTGGCTTCATCGCTGCCGCCATGAAGTCCATCGGCGATGCACAAGTTGGCGATACCGTCACCCTTAAAGAGAATCCCTCGAACGAAGCATTGCCTGGCTACCGACAAGCCCTGAGCATGGTTTTTTGCGGACTTTATCCGACGGACGGCGATCAATACGAAGATCTTCGAGATGCGATCGGAAAGCTTAAGCTCAACGACGCTTCGCTCCAGTTTGAACCCGAAACGTCCGCAGCTCTCGGCTTTGGATTCCGTTGTGGCTTCCTTGGCCTTCTCCACATGGAAATTGCTCGGGAAAGATTAGAGCGGGAATTCAATCTTGACCTGATCCTCACCGCGCCAAGCGTTGACTACATAGTTAACAAAAAAGATGGCGAAATGCTCCACATCTCGAACCCGAGCGAATTTCCGGATGCCAACGAAATTTTGAGCATCCAGGAGCCAACCGTTAAGGCAACAATCATGGTTCCGGTTGAATATGTTGGAGCGGTCATGAACCTCTGCCAAGACCGGCGCGGAACCTACACCAAGACGGAGTATCCGACGCCGCAGCGAGTTATCCTTTACTACACCCTTCCGCTTGGTGAAATCCTCATGGACTTCTTTGACAAGTTGAAGTCAGGAACGAGGGGCTATGCTTCGTTCGATTACGACATCGACGAGTATGTGGTCTCAGATCTGGTCAAACTTGACATTCTCCTCAACGGGGATATTGTTGATGCTCTGAGTTTCATTGTCCATAAGTCGTTTTCCTATAACCGTGGGCGTGGTGTTGTTGAACAGCTTCGAAAGGTAGTCCCGAGACAACAGTTTGAAGTCCGAATCCAAGCCGCCATTGGTTCCAAAGTCATCGCCGCCGATACGGTCAAACCGTACCGAAAGAACGTTATTGCAAAGTGCTACGGTGGCGATATCAGTCGAAAGCGAAAACTGCTTGAAAAGCAAAAAGAAGGTAAGAAGCGAATGAAGCAAATCGGTTCGATTGAGCTCCCGCAAGAGGCTTTCTTAAGTGTTCTTAAAGTTACTGAGTAGTGTCCAGACACGAGTTAGGACGCTTTTTCATTAGCGCCGCCTTTTGTTCGGGAGCCGAATAATTTCGCAATTCTTTGATTGAGGCTATACACTAAGATTATGATTCTCGCAGCTCTAGTCCTTGCGCCAACCCTCTTCGTCCCTGGGTTCACTGCATACTCAGAACCAAATGACGAAGGAATTCCCATCGAGCAAAATGGTGCTGGCCCATGGCGAGACGCGAAACAAAGCCTTGTCTGGATTGGTGACCTCAAGGCGGGCAACCTAAGCCTTCAGTTGAAGGGCGGTAAGCCTGGAGTCAATTACTCAATACAGATAGACAACAAAATTGAAAGGGTATCCAACAGCCAAGTTGCTCAGTTCAACATTAATTGGCCCGGCTATCGAAGAATCACTGTTCACGCGGCTCCAAGCAGTTCATCGGACTTTGGCACGATCCAAGGACTTCAGCTTGCAGGTTCTGCCCTTGAAGGCGCAAGGTTCAACCTCAAGGAGCGACGCAATAGTGCAAGCGTCCACCTTAAATATCCTTTAGAATCTACCGAAAAAGCCGAGTGGTTTTATAACGAGGTTCGCCCAAAGACTGACCCTAAATACACTTATTATGAGGCGTGCGGCTGGCACCGAGGATATTTCGGAATCCAGGTGAATTCTCCAACTGAGCGACGCATAATTTTCTCTGTATGGGACGCCGGAAAAGAGGCAATTGACCGAAACAAAGTCGGCGATGATAATCGGGTGAAACTACTGAAGAAAGGGGAAGATGTTGTCGCCGGAGACTTTGGCAACGAAGGCACCGGTGGACATAGCCACATGGTCTACAACTGGAAGACCAACGCAGTTCACCGATTCTTGGTACACGCAGAACCAAAAGGAGACGCCACCATTTACTCCGGCTTTTATTACTTCAACGAGAAGAAGCAATGGGGTCTCATCGCAAAATTCAGAGCACCAAAAGACGGATCCTTCATGAAGGGCTTGTACTCATTCAACGAGAATTTCGGCGGAAGCAACGGCAATCTCCAACGCATTGCTGAGTTTGGGCCTGTATTTATCGCCGGAAGCGACGGCAAATGGAAGGAACCCCTCGAAGCCCAATTCTCGTGTGACGCTACAGGCAAGGCGGACCGGTTCGACTACGCGGCTGGTCCAAAAGGCGACCGGTGGATGCTGAGTAATGGCGGAGCGTTTGCCAACGGCGTCAAATTTGGCGACAAGTTCAGTCGCGTTAATTCGGCGACACGACCTCCAAAGGAACTCCCAACTGACTAGAAACGAAAAGTTTGGGGCTTAGGGGCGGTGCGGGACACTGAATGGAATGGAAAAACTGAACCTACTGCCTATACCAGCCTCACTCTGAACACCAATTTGACCGCTGTGAGCTTCCACGGCGAGTTTGCAAAATGTTAAACCCAACCCAGTGCTTCGAGAGCGCCCTGCCTTTCTTGTCGTTACTTGACCAAACTTCTCGAAAATTAGACCAAACGCTTCTTCTGGAATACCTTCTCCGGTGTCACTCACCGAATAGACAGTCAAATTTTGAGCAAGGTCTTGAGAAACTTCGACCGTAATATTCCCCTTTAAAGGCGTGAATTTGATCGCATTGCCCAACAAGTTAACCAATGTACGAAGCAGCTTGCTTTCATCACCACGCAAAGGAGCCAACCCATCCGGAACAACACTTATAAGCTCTAATTCCTTCGCTTCGCAGAGTGAAGATATTTGAGCACATGCCTTTGCTACCAAGTCCCCTGGATTCAATTCGGTGTATTGAAGTTCCAACGCGCCTGCCTCCATTTTCTCGACATCAAGCAAGTCATTGATCATGCGCAGCAAGGTCTCGCCTCCTGCTACCGCCATGTCTTTCATCTCCGTTTGCAATGAATTGAGTTCACCGACCAATTCGAGTGTCTGCATTCCGGCAATGAGGGAAGTGAGCGGCGTGCGTAGGTCGTGAATGATCATATGTGTGAGGCTCTCACGCATCTTTTCAAGCTCTTGCAGTCTCCCGTAGCTCTTCTGAAGTTCGGCTGTGAATTCAACTTCATAATCGTGAATTCGACGATCATCCGTAACATCCTGAATAGCGAGGACTAAGTACTTTGTCTCTTGGCCTGATCGCAGCACGCGGGCGTTGAGTAGCATAACCTTTCGTCCAATCCTCTGAAACTCGTGAGTCAACTCAAAGTCGTTGAAGACGGTCTGCTCTGGAATTATCTCTTCAAGTAAAGTTCGTAGAGACGGAATATCCCATTGTCGATTTCCCAGTTCATAAATGAGCTCTCCTTCCGTTTCTGCGGGAGAGACTTGGAACGTTTGATAGAAGGCGCGATTGGCAAAATGAACCTTCAATTGGCCATCTAGAATAATGAGGGGCCCCCGGACTGTGTTGACGATGCTTTGCGCAAAGTCTTGGATGTCTTCAATTTCCGGAGCTAATGGCGTCACGAAACGAACCTACAGAGCCCCGACGCCACAAAAGAATGAAAAGAAATGCAATTCATCTTGTACATGACGGCGAACGTGGCCGCCTTAACGCAAGATTAGTTCTTTGGTCAGGGCACTATGCAATCTCGATGCCGCCGTCCACACGAATGCAAAGGTCTCGGAAGACACCGTCCTTGTACTCAAGAACAAATGGCAAAATATAGTCATTTGAAAAATGATTGCTATATCGGTTCGCTAATTCTAGAAGCTCTTGAGCTTCGCCAAGTCTCGCTCGTGTCCTTCGTTCTCAATCGGGGTCTCGAGCAAGATCGGAATATTCTCAAACCGAACATCATTAACTAGCAATCGAAAAGCCTCTTCTCCAATCTCACCTTCTCCAATATGAGCATGGCGGTCCTTTTTGCTGCCGAGCCCGCCGATCGAATCATTGCAATGAACCGCGACCAGTCGATCAAAGCCAATAGCTGACTCAAATTTAGTAAAGGTTTCGTTAAATGTTTCGGCAGTCCGGATGTCGTAACCAGCCGCGAAAATATGGCAAGTATCAATACAAACCGCCACCCGCTGATCTCCATTCAACCCGTCCAAAACGGCTCGGAGCATCTCAAAGGTTCCCCCCAAAGAAGTACCAGTTGCAGCCGTGGTTTCCATGACGAGCATAACTGAAGGATCAGAATCGGCTAAGGCTCTATTTGCGCCAAGAACCGCGAGTCGGACCCCCTCATTGTAGCCTTGCCCGACATGGGCTCCGATATGAGAATTGAGATACTTGATTCCGTATTGGGCGCATCGGTTCATCTCATCGGTGAGTCCGGCAATTGACTTCTCTCGCAATTCCTCTCCTGCCGCGGCTAAGTTGATCAGATAAGAATCGTGGCACACAACATCAGAAATCCCGGTTTCCGAGCAAGCTAATTTGTAGTCAGCCACCATTTCGTCCGAAATTGGCTTTGCCTTCCAGAGTTGGGGACTTTTTGTAAAAACCTGAATTGCAGTACATCCAATTCGTTTCCCTTCGCGTACAGCGCCGCCAAGTCCATTCTTAATCGGCATGTGAGCACCAACGAGTTTTGCAATCATGAACTCATTATGAACGCCACGCGCCAGCAGAATTACCCGGAAAGTGAATGCCAATTTGCGGTAAAACCATAGGATAGATGGGCAAGTATTTTCCTGCGTTCAAAGCTTACGACGTCCGTGGGGTAGTTCCCACAGAATTGAACCCAGAACTGGCTTACAATATTGGCCGAGCCTATGCCGACGAGCTAAGTCCAAAAACAGTCTGCATCGGATACGACATTCGCCTTTCTGGACCAGATCTTTACGATGCGTTTGCTCGTGGTCTCAATGATGCCGGAGTCGATGTCGTCCATCTCGGAATGGTTGGCACCGAAATGGTTTACTTCGCCACTGCATTCTATGGTTATGATGGCGGATGCATGATCACCGCGAGCCATAATCCCCCGCAGTACAACGGACTCAAGATGGTTCGGCAAGAGAGCCGCCCAGTTTCGTCAGATACCGGCTTGCTCGAAATGGAGCGACGAGCATTTGAACAGAAGTGGGAAAAGACCGGCACAGGAACCAGAGTTGACCAAGACGTATACGAAGACTTTGTCCACCATCTTCTCGGGATCGTCTCTCCTAGCTCACTAAAGCCGCTGAAAGTCTTGTGTGACGTCGGTAACGGGGCTGCAGGAGTTGCCCTCGAACAACTTCTTCCTCATCTTCCGTTAGAAGTCACAAGACGTCTATTCGAGCCAGACGGTAACTTTCCTAACGGAGTTCCAAACCCTATCCTCGAAGAGTCTCGCGCTGATACGGTTGCGCTCATGCACCGAGAAAGCTTTGACTTTGGTGTGGCTTGGGACGGCGATTATGATCGTTGCTTCTTCTTCGACGAACTCGGCGATTTCATCGAGGGCTACTACATCGTTGGTCTTCTTGCCCAATCGATTCTAAAAGACGATCCAAGTCATACGATCATTTACGACCCTCGTTTAACTTGGAATACGCTCGATATCGTCGAGAAGCTGGGTGGAAGGGCCGTCATTTGCAAGAGTGGACACGCCTTCATCAAAGAGAAGATGCGAGCCGAAGATGCCACCTATGGCGGGGAAATGAGTGCTCACCACTATTTCAAGCAGCATTGGTACTGCGATAGCGGAATGATTCCGTTCTTGCTGATCGCAAAACTTGTTTCCGATACCGGGCGGTCGCTCGGTGATCTCGTCAAAGAGATGGTTAGTAACTATCCTTGCTCAGGTGAAGTGAACTCGACCGTGACCGATGTACCTACTGTGCTCAAACGTGTTGAAGCTTTGTACGCCGAAGGTGGAACAATCGATCGTATCGACGGACTTTCAATCGAATATCCCAACTGGCGGTTCAACCTTCGTGGCTCAAACACCGAACCAGTCATTCGACTCAACGTAGAAACAAGAGGCGACGCCGAACTGATGAAGGAAAAGACGGCTGAGTTGCTTTCCGAAATTAGGAAATAGCCATTCTACAACGTGGTAAGTTGCCTTTCATAATCTTTGGCTTACCTGAAGTGTTTTACTCTAGTCGATAGGTTTCACCCTGTCTAGGATTAATCGCGGACCTTTGGACTTAGCCAGATAGGCTTTGTTGCGAAAGTGAAGCAAGTAAGACTACGGTTTAAACCATCCAATAAAGACTGAAGCAATGCTGGAGGCTTTATTTTTTAGTCTCTTCTCAGCCATAATTGAACCTGAGATCAACAATTGATCACTTCCGCGCCGACCCACTATGAAACTCTTGGTGTGGGGTCCGCAGCCGATACTGACACGATACGAAAGGCATATCGTCGGCTCGCCCAGAAGCATCATCCTGACGTAAGCGACTCTCCAGACGCTCACGACGACATGACGCGCATCAATGAAGCGTTTGAAACGCTCATGGACGAAGCGCGAAGAGAGGAGTACGACGCCGTCTTGGCAGGTGCTGTTCGGGAAACCATTCAGCAGCATTCTCCGAAGAACCCGGTTCGAATTAAGTTGATCAAGCGACTGTATGGGCACAAGACCCCAGTTTATGGAGTATCTTTCGCCCCTGATTCAGGGCACTTGATTTCAGTTGGCTTTGACAACGAACTCATTTGGTGGGCGCAAACCGGTGAAAAATCCCGTCAAGCAAAACTTGAATCAGGCAGCGTCTCTGTCCTGAAGGCATTTGCCGAAGATAAGGTCGTGGCTGCCGGAAGCAACGATAGCCAAGTGAACGTATGGTGCTTAGAAAACGAAACCGTGACTTCTTGGCGAGGAGTCCACGAAGAGTGGGTTAGCTGCCTTGCGATTTCGGGAGACGGTAATTCGGTTGCGGCCGGTTCAATTCACCATCACCTAAGAGTAAGCGATTCAATAACCGGATCAGCTCGATTCTCGCTAAGAACCGAAAACTCCAGCGTTACCGCAGTGGCGTTCAGTCCAGACGGAAAGTTTCTTGCATCAGGAACTGCTGATGCAAAAGTTGCCATCAGAGAAGCGAAAGGCGGAAAGTGGCTCAGGACAATTGAAAAACTTCGATCGGTCGTTACTGCAATTGCGTTTAGCTCGGACAACCGATATATTGCTGTCGCCGGAGTCGACCTCAGCATCCGAGTATTTAACCTCGACACTGGACAACTCATCAAAATGTTGTATGGCCATGAGCGCCCAATCGAAGCTCTCGCATTTCACCCTAATGGTTGGCTTTTTGCCTCTGCCTCACGAGACGGAACAATTGGATTGTGGAATGCGGCGAAAGGGATCGGAAACGTTCGTTTAGAGGCAAGTAGCCGCCCTATTTGCTGTGTTGCGTTCAGCGCGGACGGAACACGATTAGCCGCAAGCGGCCAAGATAAGGTGGTTCGGCTATTTGAAGTGACCGCAAAGCCACTATAGGCCCTTCATTATATTGTTCGCAACATCCAAAATCTGATTCGCCAGCAGTTTGCTGTCCGGCTCAACTCCAACCGAAAATCGGACGAAGCCCATACTTAAACCCATTCGGGTCCTCTCCTCTTCAGGAATTTCGGAAGAGGTGCTACATGCAGGCATCGAAAAGAGCGTTTGCACAAATCCCAAGGAAACCGCTAAATGACCAATTTCTCTCCGCACGAGTTCTTGCATAAATAGGTCGGCAGTTTCTCGGTCCCTACAGTCAAGAGTAAAAACAGCACCACTTCCAAAAGCAGGATCAGCAATTTCGGAAAATCTAGCGTGGTCGGGATGAGAAGGCAACCCCGGATACACAACTGAATAGCCGTTCTCCTGAAGTTCCCTCGAAACAGTTAAGGCATTCTCAGAGTGTTGCTTGATCCGAATCGGCAGAGTCTGGAGGTTCTTGCGAATAGAGGCTGAAACCTGAGCATCCATTGTCGGACCAAGCAACATAGAACTTCCTGTATTGACATCTAGCAATGAAGCGACGAACTCGCTTGAAGCGCAAACCGCTCCTCCAAGGTGATCTCCCATGCCATTGATGTATTTGGTAAGGCTGTGAACGACAATGTCAGCACCGAGCGAAGCCGGCTGAACAATAACCGGCGTAAACGTATTATCGACGACAAGTTTGATTCCTTGAGCCTTGCAAAGTTTGCTTAAAGCAACCAAGTCAGGACACGCCAGCAATGGGTTGCTAAGAGTCTCACAGTACAGGATTTTGGTTTTGTCAGTAATCGAACGTCGAACCTCGTCCAAGTCATTCATATTGACAAAGCTCGTCCTTATCCCAAATTTTGGTAGCAAGTTGGCGAAGAGGGCGTAGGTTCCACCGTAAACAGTTCGACTGGCAACGATCTCGTCATCAGCCTGACAAATCTGCATGACCACACATGAAATAGCTCCCATACCTGTCGCCATCACGCAAGCAGATTCGGTTCTTTCAAGCTTAGCAAGCTCTTCAGCGAGCAGATGGTTTGAAGGACTTAAGTGTCGGCCGTAGAGGTAGCGTCCGGCAATTCCGGTCTCAAACATTTCGGTCATTTGGGCGCCCGTGTCAAACTCATACATTGCAGAGTCTGAAATCGGAGGATTTACATGACCGACATCAAAATTTGCGAAATTTCGATTCATAGTCTAATTATTGATTCTAAATCCAACAAATTAGGCATATTTGACAATATGGCAAATAAATGGAAACAAAAATGTTGATTGCGACTAATATTATTAGTTAGGTGTTATCCAGTCACGGAGATCTTCTGCAGTTAACTTTCGTAATGGACTCGCGATGCTTTTTGAAAGCTCCCGAAGTACTTCAATTAAATATTCAAGCCGCACAGACGTTTCCACAAGTTCGAGGAAGAACTGCTTCCGAATAGGGGAGAAATCCAACATGTTCGCAATCGCAAACGAAAGCTGCTCGGGATCCTCGGGGAACAGAACTTTTATGACAAATTCTTGATTGTCAACATGTTCCTTGAGCAACAACTCGGCCAGGTCTCGGGCCTCAACACATAATTCAAACAGATGCTCATGATCTTCCTCTTCAAGTTCAGAAAGATTTTCAATGGTTCCTCGTAAGAATGGAGCCTCAAAGTCAAATTCTCGGATTCGAAATCGTTCTACTCCTTCGACCGTAAGATCGTATCGGCCATCTTCATATCGATGAACGTCGAGAATTCTGGCTTTCGTGCCAACTAGATATGGTTCCGATGCTTCCCCAGGATCGCCTTCGGAGCGGATTAAGGCAATGCCAAATGGAAGGTTTCGCTCAAGGCAAGATTCGATCATGAGCCGATATCTTTGCTCAAAAATATGGAGCTGAGTCCTCGAATTTGGGAATAGAACCAAGTTCAGCGGAAATAAAGGCAATAGTTCGCGTTCGGATGCCATCGTAGATCACAACATTTATGGTCGAGAAAAGGTCATACTTATAGGGTTATTCATTGAACCACGTTCAGTGACTTTTTTAGAGGAATATTCGGAAATGGCGGAAGATTTTCAGGACAAAAATCGTGAGCTTCAAGGAGAAATAGAGCGACTCAAACTCCGCATTAGCGAACTTGAAACGGATAAGAACATTCCTGCTGCTTCAAAGATGGAACAGCAAGTTGATGTCACGCCGATTGATCAGGCTGATGTAACGCTTCGAAGATTGGTCCAACGAATTGCGATGATTCTTCAAGCCGAAAAGATCGTGATCATGTTCCATGACCGGGAAATGGGCGATCTGAAAGGAATTCCTCCAGCATTTGGTGTCGACGAAGTTCATCTCAACGCGTTCAAAGTAAGAGCAACCCATGGAGTTTCCGGAAAAGTCTTCCGAGATGGCGAGCCAATCATCTACCAAGATATTGAAGCAATTCCAGAGGCACGTGAAGAACCGTTTGGCCTCATGCATGTTGTAAACGGAGTCTGCGTCCCACTGGTTATCGAAAAGCGCGACGATGAAAACCGAGTCATTGAAAAGAGCATGATCGGTGTTCTTCACGCGTTCAATAAGAAACATAACGAAGAATTTAATGATGAAGATGTTCGATTGCTTGAGCGAATGGCGCGTAATGTCGGATCAATCATCGCCAACCTTCAAATGTATCGAGAGATCGTTGAAGAAAAAGAAGAATTGGCTCAGACTTTTGAGTCGCTGACGGCAGGTCTCATGTTGGTTTCAACAGATCGACGTCTTCTTCAAATCAATGCAACCGCCAGAGCTATCTTTCAGGCTCCTGCCGATAGCCTTGGCAAGAATCTCGAAGATATTGTTAAAGATACGGCGTTCCTTGGAGCAATCGAAAAGTCGCTTGACGGTGCCGAACCAGGAAAGGTTGAAACTCATTTGACTCTTGGTGGTTTCGAGCGAATTTATGAATCACAATTTGCCTCCGTTCTCGGTCAGGACGGAAAGGGAATAGGAGTTGTCGCGATTCTCGCTGACGTAACTGAAATTCGAAACATTGATCGAATGAAATCGAGTTTCGTTGCCATGGCTTCACATGAACTTCGGACACCGCTCACGGCAATTAAGGGCTTTTCCAGTACATTGCTCGATGGTCTTGACGACGAACTTTATGACAAGGCCGATCAAAGAGAATTCCTCGGCATTGTTGTTGGGGAATGTGACCGGTTGCGACGACTTATCGACGATCTTCTTAACACGAGCAGAATCGAAGCTGGTGAGTCACTGAAGCCAAACTATACGCATGTAGACATCAAGACACTCCTTGATAAGGCTCAGAAAGTTCAACAGCAAGCAACTCATAAGCATGTTATTAAACTTGATGTTAAGGGCGACCTTCCAGACCTCATCGTAGGAGACGAAGATAAGATGGATCAAATCCTGACCAATCTTCTCAACAACGCAATCAAGTACTCGCCAAATGGTGGAGACATTATCATTCATGCGAAACAAGAAGGCGAAACTTTGGTCATCGGAGTCAAGGATCAAGGACTTGGGATTCCGAAGGATCACCTCCAAAAAGTCTTTGAAAGGTTTCACCGAGTTAATAACGAAGATAACCGACGAATCTATGGAACGGGGCTCGGTCTATTCTTAGTCAAACACCTCGTTGAAAATGTTCATTTTGGCAAAATCTGGGTCGAATCGGATCTCAACAAAGGTTCGGATTTCATTTTCAGAATTCCAACGAACATCAACATTGAAGAAGCGAAGAAAGTAACGGACTAAACCGCTAAGATTTAGGATTGCGATGAATAAAAAGGTTGGCATTGGTCTTGCGGTGTTCCTTGCCCTTTTAGTAATTTGCTGTACAGGGATCTTCTTTTTCTTCAAAACCGCCACCGGAAAGATAATGGAAACTGTGTCGAAAGACCAGGTATTTGTCGCCAATGTCCTCAAGAGCACCACGAAGAACTGGGATGAGAATGAGTTCTCTAAGTTTGCTGATGATTCCTTCAACACTCCTGATAAGCGAGAGGAAACAAGAAAGCTTTTTGCGACCTTAAAAAGGAACCTCGGGGCACTTGTCGAATTAGGCGAGGTAACGACGGGAACAAAGGCTTTTAAGGCCAACAATGAAGGTAACGGACAAGGCTTTTTTGTTTCATTAACGGCGAAGGCAAAGTTTGAAAAAGGCAATGGTGTATTTACGGTCGTAGTCAAAAACTTCAAGGAGCAGATGAAAATTACTTCCATAAGCCTTGATCCTGGCAAACCACAGGCACCTGGTACAAAGAGCCCCTAACCCCGGTAATTGGAACTCTGATTACGCAACGAGTGTTCACTATCGTTAGTGAAATCACGAAAGAAAAAACCTTTGCTAGCTTGGATTCTTGGATCAGCGCTCTGTCTAATTGTGCCCATGGCAATTATTGGCAAATCATCTTTTGATGAATTGGCTTCAAGAATTGGAAGAAACAAGACCTTCGTAAACAACTTGATTATGGACCATTACGCAAACAAAGACACCAGTTCCTTTATGTTAGAAGGCACGCGGAAGCAAGTCCAAACCGTTCTCGATGATGCACAAAAACAAATGGGGAAGTGCCTTGCATTTGATACCGCCGACACAATACCAAGCTTTAAGGACGTCATTAGCAAGGGGTGGGAGCTAACCTATAACTTGCCAGTTCAATTTGAAAAAGGATACAAAACCTTTACTGTCCGAGTTCGAAATGATGGCGAAACCCAAGTTGTAGTTTCAATGTCTTCCATTGATGGAATTACGGCGAAGAATTCAATCAAGAGGCAGATTAGGGACAGTTTGCACTAGTGGATTTGTAGAAATTCTCTACGATGGTGAATCCTTCTTCAGTTAACACTGACTCTGGATGAAATTGAACTCCTTCAATTGGCAATGATTCATGCCGTACGCCCATGATCTCGTCGTCATCCAAAGACCTTGCCGTGACGATGAACCCAGGCGGAGGCGTCGACTTTCCGATTACGAGACTATGATATCGAATTGCGCTAAATGGGTCTGGCATGCCCTTAAACACCCCTTGTCCGTCGTGCTGAACCAGCGAGGCCTTGCCGTGCATGATTTTCTCGGCAACAACTACGGGCACGCCAGTAACTTCCCCTATGGCCTGGTGTCCGAGACATACACCAAATATTGGAACGGTAAAGCCTGGTTGTTGCCTCAAAGCGGCATCTAAGACAGCGAGGCATATTTTCGAGTCTTTTGGCGTACAAGGCCCAGGGGAGAGCATGATGCCATCTGGCTTCATGTCACGAATTTCCTCGAGCGAAATCTCGTCATTCCGCTTAACCACGATTTCTGCACCACACTGCCCAAGGTATTGAACCAAGTTGTAGGTAAAAGAGTCGTAGTTGTCGATGACAAGAATCACGTCTATAGTTTGCCCGAATTACCCAATTCTATTTTTGCGAATTCCTATATGGTTGAAGTTCTGGCATTTTTTGATGGATTGAATCGAACACACATTATGTACGGCGGCTGACCCTGATCCCAGTGCCCATATGTCGTTGTTACCACGGTACCGTCTCGTAAAACTTCGACACCAGAATAGCCACAATCCCACGTGCTAGTATTATCCTTGAGCCGAACCCGATACTGTCCTGGTAATCCTTTTTCTAAGTCATCAAAGTTCCCAATCCAACCCACCCAGTCTCCATCGGTCACAGTGCCTGAGCCTTTTGGTGAAATGTCACGAAATCCGATAAAGAGTCGACCATCTTTAAGGTATTTGCCAACATGGCGATCGCCAGTTAATTCTGCGGGAAGGTCCCGAGGCTCGGTCCAAGTTAGACCTTCATCCTTGCTGAAAATCACTTGTGAGTTTCGAACTCGTTTGTTTTCGCGAAGCAGCATCGCCAAAGTTTTCCCATTTGGCGATCGGATGATTCCAGGTTCACAAAGATGAAGGTCGCTCCGAGAAAGTACGATGGTTGGAGCATTCCACGTCACACCTCCATCAATCGTTACGGTCCGGTATAAAGTGAAAACTCCAGTTGCCTTCTTTCCATCGGCAAAGAACCGACCGTCATCATGAAAATACGCGGCATACGACCCTTTCTGTCCTCTGATGGGCTCCAAGGCGCCCATGACAACAATTCCTCCCCAGCTGCCTGCAGGCTTTAATTCAGACCAGGTCGTGCCCTCGTCGTCCGAAAGCGAAGTTCGCGCAGGATAGAGACCAGACCATAGAAGTAATCGGGCCTTTCCATGGGCATCGATGAGCCGGTGAATTGTCGGTGTCTCTTTGCCTGTTGCCCAACTTGGAGGTGTAGTCCATCGTTCAGACCAAGTTAGGCCAGCGTCATTGCTTCGCTTATAAAGAATCTGTCCGGATCCATGTCCTTTCGGGTAGACGCACAACAATGTTTTTCCGTTGGGCAAAAGCAGTGTTGTTGGGTGCCCAAGATATTGTCCTTGCTCACGATCCACAACTACCTGCAACTCAAGTCGGCTATTGAGGTCAACATATCGGGTGCGAAGACCAACCATGATTTGAAATCCAAAAAAAGCACTAAGCACGTTGATGTCAATAGTACTTGCTTTGAACGTAAACTATGTCACATGACATTTCTCTCGGTTGCAATCTTTTCTTTGTTGTCCACAGGAGGACCCCAGGCCATCAAGGTTCCCTATGAAAAATACACGCTTGCAAACGGGCTAAAAGTAATTCTTCATGTGGACAAAACACTTCCAGTTGCGACAATAAATACCTGGTTCTACGTCGGGTCAAAAGACGAGCCAGAGCGAAGAAGTGGCTTTGCCCACTTGTTTGAGCACTTGATGTTCATGGGCACAAACCGAGTTCCAGGCGGACAGTTTGACCAAATTATGGAAAGGTCAGGTGGTCAAAACAATGCGTCAACTGCCGAAGATCGGACGAACTATTACTCATTTGGACCCTCGAACTTGCTTCCAACCTTGCTTTGGTTAGATGCTGATCGGCTCGAAGATCTTGGCAAAGCAATGACCCTCAAGAAACTTGACCTGCAAAGAGATGTTGTCAAGAATGAGCGAAGGCAAAATACCGAGAACACTCCTTACGGAAAGGCATATGAGATGATCAATAGTCTCATGTATCCCAAAGGGCATCCCTATTCCACGTCCGTAATTGGTTCTCATGAGGATTTGTCTGCCGCCTCGGTCGAAGATGTCCAATCGTTCTTCTCAACATTCTATATTCCTAACAACGCTTCGCTAATCGTAGCGGGAGACTTCGACCCTGCGAAAATCAAGCCACTGGTTAACAAGCTGTTTGGCACCCTGCCGCGAGCAAACGACGTACCGAGAAAGCAGGTACAGCCGTTTACCTTTCCTGGCGCCAAACTGACACTTGTTGATGCCGTTTCAGCATCAAAATCCGTTATGGTTTGGCATACTCCCCCCACGACTAAGGACGGAGATCTCGAAGTGAAAATCGTAGCCAAGGTCTTAGGTAACGGATTAGCAAGTCGATTGCAGGAGACTTTAGTCAACAAGCTTGGACTTGCTACCGAAGCATCTGCAGGATTGGACAGCAAATACCTTGGGTCGATGTTCTATATCGATGCGACCTTAGCACCAGATAAGAAGCAAGGTGATATGGAAAAGGCAATTCAATCCATTATTAATGACCTGGCTAAGAATGGGCCAACGGCTAACGAACTAAAACGAATTGTCGCGAACGAGGAGTCAGCCATTTCTTCTATTCTTCAGAATCTCGACCAAAAAGCTGACCGGATGAACGAATATGAATTCTACTACGGGAACCCTGACTCATTTCAACGAGAAATAGATGCGTACAAGGCGGTCACTCCTGCCGCAGTTAAGGCGGCTGTAGGCAAGTACTTGACAGGAAAGAACTTAACGATCAGAGTCATTCCTGAAACTGCTCCTCCGACAAAAAATCCTCGCGATGATCAGCCAGGAATTGAGAAAGCAACTTTATTCACGACTCCTAAGCCAACTCTGATGACCATGCCGAATGGTACTTCCGTATCCTACTGGAGTAGACCAGGTGTTCCAATGTTTTCGGTGCGAGCCCATCTTCACATTGGCTCAATTGAAGATACAAAGCCGGGCTTGAATGCTATGACTGTCGAACTCATGTTGCGAGGAGCAAACAAGTTAACTGGCGCGCAGTTCTCTGCTCAACTTGATATGATCGGTGCTAGTGTTGGCGGTGGGGCTACGCTACGGGGAACCACACTTAGCCTCCAAGCACCACTTTCTAATGCCGGCCAAGCCTTGGCCATGTTCCAAGGCGTGCTGTCGGCTCCAACCCTTGCCAAAGATGATTTTGACCAATATAAAGCGGAGTTGCTGGCTCAATTGGGCCAAGAGAATGACTCAGCAAATTCGGTTGCCCAGAAAGTGGCCAAGAGGGAATTCCTGGGTAAAAGCCACCCATATGCCAAGCCAGTTGTAGGAACCATCGAAAGCGTCTCTGGAATAAAGTACGAAGACGTATTATCTACCGCGAAAAAAATCCAGAAGCTGAAGCCAGAATTCTTTGTTGCCGGTGGTTGGAGCACTGCTGACGCCAAAGCTATGTTGTCGGCTACGGTCGGAAAATCGGCTCAAGGCACAACAGTTGGAACAACGAAGTTTAACATCCCTGCAATACCGAGCCAAGGCGCAAGACTGGTGATCGTTGATCGACCAAACGCCGTCCAAACGGTCATAAACGTACTTTTCCCAGCGGTAAACGTAAATGCCAGCGACTACCTTGACCTTGACGGAGTTCGCATGATTTCGGGAGGAAGTTTCACGAGCCGATTGAATCAGAATTTGCGCGAAGATAAGGGATATACCTATGGGGCAGGATCGCGTCTCGCATCTGATCCTTACATAGGTTGGTTCTCGATGTCTTCTTCCGTTCGCGCAGACGTAACTGGGGCTTCTATAAAGGAATTTCTTACTGAGATCGCTCGACTTGAAAAAGGAGATATCGATGGCACCGAAGCCGGGAAGGCGGCTCAGATAATGAGAACCGATATTGTTACGGAGTTCACTTCATTGGAAAGTATTGTAACTGTCGGCTCGTCCGTCATGGATTCGGGTATCACATTGTCCGACATTGACCAAAGGATCTCAAAGATTCAAGGCTTTGATGCTCAACGCCTTAACTCGGTCGCATCGAAGTACCTGAGTAAGGGCAAGGCAATGTTTGTCCTTGTCGGGGACAAGGCGCAAATCTTGAAACAAATTGAGGGCCTTGGCTTGCCTACCCCGGAAATAGTAAAGCCTTGATCGTCTAGTGCTTTTTAGAGCCAAACAGCAGGATGAGTCCGATCAGGATTGATCCTGCACCAAAATAAATTGATGCTTCTTTACCGGATGCCTTAGTCATAAAGAGCACTGCACCTTCGAAAATAAGGCCGAAGCCGATGAACTTCGCTGTTTTGCGCCAATCTGCATCGGTATGGATGATGAACATCCATGACAAGAGTAACAGACAAGATACAGCAAGCGCCATTGCCGCAACTAGCGGCAGATTCCCTTGGCCAATCTGCAAACCAAGATAGGCGATCAAATAGGCTACAAACCCAATCATCGGGGCTGATAATAAGATCCAGGCAGTAAAAACTTCTCGTCGTTGCACGGCTTTTCGGTTATTTGAATCCTGGGAGTGGCGCATAGTTCCATTCCTCGATCTGATTCGTGACCAAAGTCATTTTGGGATGAAATCGGAATTGATGGAGGTTCAAGCAGAAATATTCTTTAACTTGACACCATTTAGTATTGCCGAAAACCCTCAAAGTTGGTAAAACGAAAGGGTGCAACGTAGCCTATTTCTTATAGCAATTCTCGCTCTCTCGATAGTCGGATGTAGTTCCAGCCCGGAAACCAATACCGCGACCGGGGGCGCTACCACTAAGAAACTCCGAATAGGATTTATTCCCAAAGGTTCTACCCACGAATTTTGGAAGGCGATGCAAGCTGGTGCTGAAGGTGCCGCAGACGCGAATGACGTAGAGTTGATTTGGAAGGGTCCCCAAAAGGAAGATGACAAGGCCGACCAAATTAAGGTCGTAGAAAACTTCACGAATCAAAAGGTTGATGGCATTATCATGGCTCCACTCGATGAAGAAGCTCTGAAAACTCCGTCAAAAGAAGCCATCGCGAAAGGAATTAAGATGATCATTGTCGATAGTGGTCTGAAGGACGTTGAGACAGAAAGCTTCATTGCCACTGACAACGAAAAGGCAGGCTATATGGGCGGAGAAAGGCTAGCTAAGGCGCTTGGAGGCAAAGGAAAGGTCATTATGTTGAGATATGCCGAGGGGTCAGCAAGCACAATGGCTCGTGAAAAAGGATTCTTGGATGCAGCTAAGAAGGGCGGCCTCGAAGTCGTTAGCGAAGAGCAACATGGTGGAGCAACTCGGGAATCAGCACAAACTGCAAGTGAGAACCTTCTCACCCGATTCAAAGCCGGAGACGGACTAAGCATACAAGGCATCTTCTGTCCCAATGAGTCCACAGCATTTGGCATGATGAAGGCACTTAAAAACGGAAAGCTAACTGACAAGGTTAAATTTGTAGGATTTGACTCATCCAAAGAATTGCTAGAAGCAGTAACTGCCGGCGAAATCGAAGGCCTTGTGCTTCAAAATCCTACAAATATGGGCAAGCTCGCTGTAGAAAACATGGTTAAAGTGCTCAAAGGTGGAACGATTGAAAAGAGAATTGACACCGGTGCCATCTTGGTTGACAAAGCGAACATGGAATCTGACGAAGTTAAGGCGTTACTTGGTAAGAAGTAAGTTTCAATAAATCTAAAAAGAACCCCGCCAGAGTCTGGCGGGGTTCTTTTTTGTAGGTCACCATTCTTTCAGAAATGCTTCCTTAAGAATCTCGCATTACTGGTTCTTAGCGCCTGCGTTAATCCATCCTTCGATGATGTCAAGATCAGTTTTTGCGAGCGGAGCCTTGCCTTGTGGCATCGTAGCTCTTGGTCCACCAATGCTTCGGAACAGACCACTATTCATTGCATTGCCAGCAACAACCTTTGCCATCACGCCTTCATAGGAATCAACTGACAAACCGGCTTTTCGGTTTCCAGCACTATGGCAAGGCAGACAGTTGGCTTTCAGAATTGTTTCAACTTGAGAGTATGTTATTGAATTTGCAGTTGGCTTCTCTTCTTTCTTTGCTCCGGCTGGCGGTACAAACGTGAATTCTTTGACGTCCATAACCTCCTTTCCGAGGACAATTTCGCCTTGCGCCATTACAACGACTTCCGAATTGCTCGCCCCTCGGGCGACACCGGTCTTTAGGTCCAAAAACAGGCTAAATGCTTTGTCGTTTGACATTTTCCCGGCATATTCTGTGACTGGAACCCCTTTAATCGTTTTGTTGCCCTTAACCGTGAAATCTTTCGCTCCTTTCAGAGCATCTGCACTAAAGAAAGCTGCCCAAGCCCAAATGTGGAAATCCTTTGTTGGTGCCAACGAGGCTGGCATTTCCGTGTATGTGTTTGCTTGCTTGTTAAGTGTCCAAACCATCTTTCCGTCTGATTCAATCAGCTTAGATGGCATATCAATTTTGTACATTCCCGCTTTTGAATAGGTAAGAGTTCCTTTTTCGAGTCCGCCACTTAGCTTTGTAACCGTAAACTCAGCCTTGAGAGACTTGGCGTCTTGAAGAATTGTTACATGGCTTTTGACCACTGCCGGAAGATCAGATTGGGTTAGGAAGGCAGCTCCGAGAACAGCCATCGCAGAAGTGAGAAGAAAGAATTTCATAATACTAAGCCTCTAAATTTAAACGCTTTGTTAGGTTGATAGTTTACAGCTATTCGACTGGAAAATCAGTATGTGCTAGCATTAACGGATTCGATGGAAACGAAGTTAACTTTTTTGCTGTTAGGCGCAGGTTCAAGAGGAACCATGTTTGCCAAGATTCTCGCGGAAGATTACGCTCCTGGAACCCTGGTTGCGGTTGCTGAACCAAACCCTGAAAGCCGCCAGAAAATTGCCGAAATGCATAACATTCCGGTTGAACTCCAGTTTGAAACTTGGGAGCAAGCTTTGTCACAGCCTAAACTTGCCGATGTAGTGGTGAACACTACCATGGATCGACACCACGAAGCTTCTGCCGTGGCAGCGTTTGCCCTTGGGTACCACATGCTGCTCGAAAAGCCAATGGCAAGTACCCTCGCCGACTGCATAAAGATTGCCGATGCAGCCAAAAAAGCCGGGACAATTGCCAGTGTCTGTCACAGCCTTCGATACAACGATGTTTATTCCGCAGTCAGAGAAGTGCTGCGATCGGGCAGAATTGGTGATATTGTGAGTGTCGACCAACTAGAAGCTGTCGAACATATTCACCAATCCCACTCATTTGTCCGAGGTAACTGGGGCAACGAAGGTAGAAGCGCTTTTATGCTTTTAGCGAAAAGCTGCCATGACATTGACATCTTGTTTGACCTTGTCCATGACGACTGTGTCCGAGTCAACTCGTTTGGGTCTTTGTCATTCTTTCGAAAAGAGAACGCACCGGCGGGTGCACCGGTTCGATGCCTAGACGGTTGCCCGGCAGAGCCAGAGTGCCCTTATCATGCGATGAAAGTCTATGGGACTCCCGGTAAGGGGTGGGGACAGTCGGTTGGCTTAACCATGACCGGAGACCTGCTTACCCAAGCTTTGCAAAGTGGTCCGTACGGCAAGTGCGTGTTCCAAACCGATAACGACGTTGTTGATCATCAAATCGTTTCGATGGAATTCAAGAAAGGACAAACGGTCACCTTTACAATGACCGCATTCACGCCATTTGGAGGACGAAGGATTCGAATTCACGGTACGAAAGGCTATTTAGAAGCCGCTACAGAAACTCGAATAGTTGAAGTTCATGAATTTTGGGGCGAAAAGAAGCACGAAGTCATCGAGGTTCCTGCCCGAGAGGGTGGGCATGGCGGAGCAGATCCTTTGGTGATGAGAACCCTCATTGAGGCAATAGAAACAAATGATCCTAGCCTGGTGACGACGAACTTAGAGAATTCGCTCATGAGCCACAAGATTGTTTTTGCCTCAGAGCAATCTCGTCGTGAAGGAAGAGTTGTGTTTCTCAATGAACTTGCGCAGAGCTAAAAGGTAAAACAAAAAAAGGCCATGCTTGAAGCTCAAGGAATTCATAAAAGTTATGGCTTAACAAAAGCTCTCATTAATGTATCGCTCCAAATTTGTCCCGGAGAGGTCCTTGCTATTGCCGGCGAAAATGGTAGCGGCAAAAGCACATTGATGCGAATCTTGTCCGGAGAAGAAACTCCGGACGAAGGACTGCTGATGCTGGATGAACAGCCCTATCATCCTAAGAATCCTCAGGAGGCTCTTATCCGCGGAGTATCTTTGGTTCATCAAGAGCTTGCCCTTTGCCCTCACATGACAGTAGCTGAGAATATTTACTTGGGACAAATGGGAAACGGTGGCTTTTCTCCAAAAGAAGCGGAGAATATGGCTCGCCCAATTCTCGAGTCATTGGGTTATCAAGATTTGGATCCCGCAAGACTCGTGCGTGATCTATCAATTTCGCTCCAACAAGTCGTCGAAATAGCTCGGACTCAAGCAATCAACTCGAAGTACGTTTTGTTGGACGAACCCACGAGCAGTTTGACGAAAAGTGATATTCGAAACCTCTTTGACTTAGTTAAGAGGTTGAAGTCACAAGGCAAGGCAATTGTTTATATTTCACATTTCCTCGATGAGCTACGGGAAATTGCCGATCGAATTGCAATTTTAAGAGATGGAGAGCTTATCCATCAAGGATTGATGTCGTCAGTTACTGAGCCCGAGATTATTCATCACATGGTTGGTCGAAACATGACCGAGCTCTTTCCTCGATCCGAACGCCATGTCGGGAAGGTGCTTCTTGAGATCGACCAATTGACTGGGTCAAATAGCAAGCCCAACAATTCAACCTTTAAACTGCATCAAGGCGAAGTGTGTGGAATTGCTGGCCTAAATGGTGCAGGAAGAACTGAACTGTTGAGATCGATTTTTTCGCTGGATGAAGTTCTTTCTGGGAAAATCCAAGTTGGTTCGTCAAGTCCAACAAGCATCCGAAACGCTTGGCAACTTGGAGCCGGCTTTGTTTCTGAGGATCGTAAAGAAGAAGGGCTGGCTCTCAGCATGTCGATCGCGGAGAATCTGACTTTTCCTGGTCGAAAAGGATGGAAGTTCTCGACTTCGAAAAACGAGAAGGTAGCCCAAGAATTCTCAACCAAACTTCGAGTTAAAGCAAGGACTGTTCAACAAAACATCAGCGAACTATCGGGTGGAAACCAACAAAAAGTAGCAATCGCCAGGCTTTTGCATTCTGGCTGCGAAGTATTGATCCTGGATGAGCCAACCAGAGGTATCGATATCGGAAGCAAAGCCGAAATATACGAATTAGTTGATGGACTAGCAAAGGACGGGAAAGCCGTATTGATCGTCAGTTCATACCTGCCAGAATTATTGGGAATATGTGACCGAATTGCGGTTATGAACCGCGGCGTCCTGAGCGAATTCGTTCCGGTCGCAGAAACTAGTCAAGAGAAACTTATGGAGTTGTGCGTTACGTCATGAAAGCGAAAGGAGTCATTGGGGTTTTTATAGCTTGGGTTCTAATCTATGTCGTCTTTATGTTTCTCATCTGGCACTTTAAGCCGAATCAAGAACCATTTCTCAATCCAAGCAACTTAGAACTGATGATGCGTCAAGGCGTAGTTGTAGGACTCGGCGCAATTGGAATGTCATACGTTATCATGACTGGCGGAATTGATCTCAGTCCAGGCTCAACAATTGCTCTTACCACCGTCGTAGTTGCCCTTGTGCTCAAAGCAACAAACAATCCGATTCTGGGGATTGGGGTGAGTGTTCTTGTGGGATTAATCGCTGGTCTCATCAATGGAATCTTGGTTGCAAAGCTAAAAGTGGGACCTTTTATTGTGACCTTAGCAAGCATGTTGATCTTCCGGGGAGCAGCTAAGGGTTTTGCCAATGAACAGACGGTTGGCAGCGTTCCGGACACTTGGCTACAGGTCTTTACCGCCTCACTTGCCAAGAGCGAACGATGGCAACTCATCCCTAAAGGTGCCTGGGTTTGGGTTATCCTTCTTATCTTAATGACCCTCATACTTCATCGAACAGTATTTGGTCGAAATGTTGTTGCCATCGGCTCAAATGAAAAGACCGCAAGACTTTGTGGAATCAATGTCAATGCCGTTAAAATCGGAGTCTATGCCATTTGCGGCGTTTTTGCCGGAATTGCGGGACTCATGCAAGTTTCACGAGTTCAAATCGGTGATCCAACTATTGCCGCCGGCGACGAACTCAAAATGATTGCTGCCGTCGTTATTGGTGGTGGGAGCCTGTTAGGCGGAGAGGGGAATTTGATTGGTGCGGCAATTGGCACATTGATCATGACAACCATCAATATGGGGTCAACCCAACTTGGAATTTCAAATTGGATTCAAGAGATTGTCACTGGGCTGATCATTGTTGTTGCCGTAGCTTTGGACCGATACCGAATGACCCGACCCGCTAAAATGGCTTCGGCGTAGTGATTTGAAGCTTTTTCCGGACAAAAGTAAATTTCGATCCGTCCGGAATCACGGCAACAAACTCGTCATCGGTAACAAAACTAAACACTGATTCTTCATAGATTGCCGCCCCGACAAAACCGGGTGCCGAGATTCTCGACGCGCTGAGTGCTGTGTCAATATCCAATGCTCGCTCTACTTTGCGAGCAAAGCCGCCGTCGAACAGACGAACGACTGTCTTTACAGTTGGATTGATCCCTTTGGCAACCAAGCAAGAGGATAAGTTGACTGCATCGTCATCGGTGGCAGAGATGACTGACCTAGCGGACTTGATACCCGCTAGCTTGAGAGTCTCATCATCTCGTCCGTCCCCGACTATAAACGTCACAGATTCTGCTAAAAGGCTGCGATACTTGGCATTTGCGTTGCTATCAACTGCAACGACAGAGTATCCAAGCTTGGTCAAAGTTTCGGTGATGCGAAATCCAACATTGCCAATCCCAATCACGATCACATGACCACTCCCTGATACCGTCTGGCGACCAAGAATTTCGGCAAATCTTGAAGATACAAAGTAGTCGGTTATGATGGAATAAAGAATTGCAACTGCCGCTGAACCTAAAATCATCATCAGGCAAGTGTAAAGCTTGACTGCTGTGCTCGCATCTTTGACACTGATATCCCCATAGCCTGTCGTTGTGAGGGTTGTGATGACAAAGTAAGTTGAATCAATTGGTGAAAGCTTCATGGAAGCACTAAAAACCAAAATGCTCGTTATCGTAAGGACGGTTATTCCAAGCAATAACCAAATGAGAAGCGGAGGAATATTCTGAATGAAGTTCTTTACACTGATTTTCTGGCGATTCTTTCTTCGTTTAGAAGTGTTTTCGTGATTAGATTTTTGAATATCCACTTCACCATCAATGGGCAATTGGACGGCAAAACTGCCTTCTTCGAAATCAAATGAGCCAATAACATCTGATCCGATTGAAGCCGCCGCAAAGCTTGGAGCAGCTAAGACCGACATCGCAAGGGCTCGATGAATGCCTACCGATCTTTCTAACCGTTTGGCAAGGGTTTGATCAAACAATCTGGCGACTACTCGAACCGCAGGGTTGAGAGTCTGAGCGTCTAATGTAATCTCGATATTGGTTAGGTCAGAATCGGTAACCGAAATCAGCGCCTTTGCTATATCGATCCTTGCCTCTAAAAGGACCAGGCTATCCCGGGCATCGCCAATAATGACGGAGGCACCAAGCTCTCGGATCTCCCTTTCAAATTCTGATCGCGCGACTTCCGCAACAACGGTTACGGATTCACCCAATTGGAGGAGCAACATCGAAACGCGATAGCCAACCTGTCCTAATCCGCAAACTATAACATGCCCCAAGGTCTTACTTGCCTCCCATTCCACTCAATGCGATACCTTTCAGGAAGTAACGTTGCGCAAAGAAAAATAAGAGTATTGTTGGCAATATGTGGACAAGGGATGCCGCCATAACCTGTTCAAAGTTTGTTCCAAAAGTATCTTGAAACATGCGCAATCCAATACTGACGGTGTACTTTTCAGGTGAGTTCAAGTAAATAAGTGGTCCTTCAAATGCATCCCAATGGCCCAGAAATGAAAATAGGGCCACCGATGCAATTGCCGGTCCAGAAAGGGGAAGAAGTATTCTCCACCAGATTCTGATGAAGCTCGCACCATCAATCATCGCCGCTTCATCAAGTTCTCGAGGAATGGTGAGAAAGAACTGTCGGAGCAAGAAAATATTGAACGCCCCGCCACCGAAGAACGCGGGCACAATCAACGGAAAAAAGGTATCAATCGCGTGCAATTTTCGCCAAACAAGAAACACCGGAATCTGGGTCACCTGACCAGGCAACATCATCGTAGCTAACATCGTGAAGAAGAGAAAATTTCTCCACTTAAAGGTAAATCTTGAGAATCCGTAGGCAACTAAAGAACCAGTTATTACTTGAGCGATTGTGCAGATTACAGTGATGAATACGGTGTTCATCACAAACGTAGGAAAGGGTAATGCCGTCCAAGCTTTTGAAAAATTTGAGAAATCAGGGTTGACGGGAATCAGTCGTCCCGGGTCTTTGGCATACTCCGCCGACGACTTAAGCGCGGTTGAAATCGTCCAAAGGAAGGGGATCGAGAACATGAGAGATCCCAAAATGAGCAAGATGTAGGTCGGAATTCGTTTCACTTTGCTTCACCTTCATAGTGAACCCAACGCTTTGACATGGCAAATTGAATCAGCGTAAAGGTCAGCAAAATTGCAAAGAGAATCCAAGCCATTGCGCTGGCTTTGCCCATTTTGAAGTACTCAAACGCATTCCGGAAGATGTAAAGAGAATAGAACAACGAGGCATTATTGGGTCCTCCACTGGTCATGATGTAAGCGCTGGTAAACACCTGGAATGCGCCAACTAACCCTAAAACTAAGTTGAAGAACATGACTGGAGAGAGACAAGGCAGAGTGATATGTCGAAACTGAGTCCAAGTCCCGGCCCCATCCAGTCTTGCCGCTTCGTAATAGCTTTCTGGAATTCCTTGAAGTCCGGCAAGGAAAATGATC
>JANPAV010000212.1:0-2442 GCA_031430115.1 Armatimonadota bacterium
TCGATACGGCTCATTGCTACGGG
The DNA here is from genome assembly GCA_031430115.1 of Armatimonadota bacterium. Classification (GTDB taxonomy): domain Bacteria; phylum Armatimonadota; class Fimbriimonadia; order Fimbriimonadales; family Fimbriimonadaceae; genus Fimbriimonas. The sequence continues at coordinate 24 of JANPAV010000212.1, forward strand.
GCTAACAGCAACATCCTTGGTGCATGGCTCAAAACGAGACATCAAGCTCACAAGCTTGTCTTTCTCAACAAAGGAAATCATCCCTACGGAAGTCCATGTCTCAATGAAGCCAGTACGATGTCTGATATCCAGGAAAACCACTATCGGCTTGGACTCGATCATACCGACCTCTACGTTTTTCATCGCGATGACGAAAGCGTTCCGGTAGAGACGGTCGTTGATTTCATGAATAAGATCATCAACCGAGGCTTCATTACTGCCTATGGCGGTTCTAACTGGACGGTTGAACGAGTAGCCGCTGCAAATGCCTATGCCGAGCAATCCGGCAAGCAAGGCTTCTCGTGCAACAATCCGAACCTAACCTTGGCTCATAATGTCCAACCTTTGTGGGGTGGTTGTTTGACCATCGACAAAGCTGGTCGAGACTGGCATGAGAAAACCCAATTGCCACTCTTTGCGTGGTCATCTGCTGCTCGCGGTTACTTTGCCGAAACTGAAGACCCTGAGGTAATCGCATCGTACGACTGCGAACTAAGCCAGGCTCGAAGGGCGAGAGCAAAGGAAATTGGCGCAAAGTATGGCCTGAGCGCCACTCAAGTTGCCTTAGCTTGGGTTCTCAATCAGCCATTTCCTTCGTTCGCCTTGTGTGGCTTGCGAAAGGTCAGCGATGTGGAACAGAACTGCTTAGTTCCGGACGTTACATTGAGCGTTGCCGAAATGAACTACCTCGAAAACGGAAGCTAGAGCGGAGCATTGACGGCAGGTTAAATTTATCTGTTACCGGCAAAAAGGATTTTTCGTGCACAGAAGGAAATAATCCACGCTGCTCCATCGGGGGAGCTGTCACGAGGGCCTTGCCGTGACTGAGGGGGTGTCTTAGAAACTGGCAAGTTGCCCATCCCTTCCGTCATGTCGTTCAAAACGTGAGCATAAATTAATGCCTCCACGAGACTCTCATGCTAAGGTCGCCTCCACATCAATGGAGCCGGCAACGGTTCAAAAGCAAAGTCAAGGTGAAGCACTCGCCTTGGCTTTGAATTTATGGATCGATTCGAAGCATGGAAAAGCAGTGGTCTCATGATAAGAATATCGCCAGTTTCACAGTTGCATGCAATTGGATTTGATGGCGCAATATGTTCGATTCGGAGCTTTCCTAATCGGTGGCTGCCCGGATCAACGAGCAATGCCCCGTTCTCTTCGTTCGTATCGTCGAGGTGAAGCCTCAGGGTAAGCATGTTTTCGAGAACATGTTGAGGCGGTTGAACGGAAACGAGACCATCCTTGAGCGACCAAGGACCAAATCCATCAACTTCAGCTTGATCCTTGACTTCAATGGTAACGTCTTGATGCCAAGGCACTGCCCAATTGGATTCCTCGGGTTTATTGAAAAGCGTGGAGCGAACTAAAAACGCGTTTGGGTCCAGGTGCTTTCTTGCAACCGGAAGCATTGTTTCACGAATGGCTTCTTGTAGTCGATCCGACCGACTGATGACATTTCGTATGCCAAATTTGCGATGATGTTTGGCGAAGATCTCTTCACAAGCACCCCCAATTTCTAATGTTTGGCTGCGAGACAGGGCATCCCAACAGAAACCATCGTCAACCAAATTCCATTGCAATTTCAGCACAAAAAATCCCTTCTTCCATCCGCAATACGAAGGAAGAAGGGATTTAGTTTAGCCTAGCGGAATCGCCAGATAACTTTGCCGAAAGTATTGAGGCTGTTTGCCGAGAAGCTCTTTGCGTGTCCATCAGCAAAAACAACTGGAGTAACGCCATCGCCCTTACCGTTTGCTCGGTATCGCGCGAAAACTGTTTTTAGTCCGCCTGGCCCATTGGCGGTGCAGTCAAACTTCCCGCCGCCAACATTGGTACAAGGCGTTCCGAAAGGCAGGACTCCAGCAGTGGTACAAAGATTTACGTCGGAAATCAATGGAAGGCCATTGCGGTAATTTTCCGAGGCAGTACCAGTTGTCGGAGTTGCGCCATTATACGGATTGAAAACGTATCCCCTTTCATTCCCATTAAGACTGTTCGGAGTCGTAACCATGAGCCCAGTGCGAGCAGTTTCTTCGGCTTGAGAGAACGACGCCGCTCCCGTAAAGCCTTCGGTTCCCGCCGGAGCCGATCCTTCTATGGCTGTACTCAGGGGACTAACTCCCGTGGCATCGCTATATCCTACACTCTGGTTTCTTCGACCATTCCAATCCTTAGCCATGGTTGAGTTTTGTGCTGCTGGTGAAACGAATATCTCCTCACTCTTTACGTACGGGAAGAGCCCTTGAGTCCAAATCTGCGGAGTATCGGCGGGATTTGTGGTTCTAGCCGAAGCCGGAATGAAGCAATCGTCGTGATCTCCGGAATAGATCATCAAGGACATACCAAGTTGTTTCATTTGAGCGAGAGCACGAGTCTGCTT
>JANPAV010000213.1:0-5852 GCA_031430115.1 Armatimonadota bacterium
TACCTGCGACTTAGACAACACACCAGAAACAATCTCCTGGCAAATGCCTAACTTAAACTCACGACTATAACTTCTGCGAGACACCATCTCTATTTTCTCCTACGGATAAAGAAGGTGTCCAACTAATTCCACGCACTTCACCTCACCGATCCCCCCTTCTGGGAGGATGCCTTGGCATAACCACTTAAAATTGGTAGAATTTTCCCGAGTGAAGAAGCAGCGCAAACACATGGTCAAGATTGCTCGCGAGCTTCGGCGAGAGATGTCTTTGCCGGAAGTGCTGCTTTGGAATCATCTTAGGCCAAAGGTTAATAAGAAGTGCACGATTCGGAGACAAGTCCCATTTCTCAATCGATTTGTTCTCGACTTCTATTGTCCTAACGTCAAACTCGCAATTAAGATTGACGGCTATCAGTTTCACGAAGATCAAGAAGTGAAGGACGGTAAAAGACAAAGGGCCATTGAGGAACTAGGCATTCGCTTTCTAAGGATCAGTGCTCAAAGAATTCTCAAGTATCCTTATGATATCGCCCAACTTATTATTCAAATTTGCACCGGTGAAATCAATCTCGTAGATCTTGAACCTTAGAAAAGTGAAGAATCAGACATCCTCCCAGAAGGGGGGATCGGTAAGCCTGCGAACCGAGGGGGGTTGATTCGGCAACACAAGAGTCAAAAAACAATCCCCACGATTGTATTCGAGGGGATTATTCTTACCTACTTTTCCGGGCGAGACGCCCAGACTCCTATGCAGGAGCTTCTTCGCCTTTCTTTCCGCGCTTTTTGGTGCCGGTACCTTGCTCGACTCCAACTGCGCCTTCAGTAAAAAGTGCTTTTACTTTGATTCGTCGACTGAGGTCACCGTCAGAAATGGTATTCCAGTTAGCGCGATCAAGTGCCCACTGCCAGCCAATGTCTTGAGTTCCATAAAGGAATTCGACTCCGCCTTGGAGAACATCGGAAAGCATCGTCTTGAGATCTTCTCGGCTGTTCAAAATAGCTTCACCGGCGGCGATGTTTGGTGCCAAACCAATGTTAACCATGACTGGCTCTTCTTCCGGAGCAAGAGCTTGAGCCGCCTTTGAAAGTTTCTTCGGAGCGTTCTCTTCGATTACCTGATTGATCGACTGTAGATGAGCCGACATCGACAACATCAACTTTTGATTATCTTCGGGCCATAGGAAATACTCACCTTCATATACGGCTTTGGCATGACGACCAGTCAAGCTCAAAGCAGAGGCAACGAGCGCTGCATCAGCGGCCAACATTTTGGGATACGCCTTGCGCATTTGATCAACAGAGGATTCAAGTTTGGTGAGATTACACGTAATCAATCTAGGGGGACTCCTATCGGCACAGAAGGATTCTGAGCCATAATTCGGCTTAGTTTACCTGGTACGGTATTAAGGATTCATATGAAAGCGTTAACACTTGGAATGGTCGCAGCTTCACTAGCTGTGCTTCTTACTGGTTGCACTGGTGGCGCATCCAACACGGATAGCACCAGTTCGTCAACCTCATCGGCAACCAATACAGATTCAAATTCTGCGGGAAAGAAGCTGAAAGTCGCCATGGTTTTTGATAGTGGCGGAAAAGGCGATAAGTCGTTCAATGACTCAGCATTTGCCGGTTTAGAGCGAGCTCAAAAAGAACTTGGGGTTGAGATCAGAACCGTCGATAGCAAGAGTGAAAAGGACTATGAGACCAATATCGAGACCCTTTCAGGCGAAGGATTCGACGTGGTCATTGCCGTTGGCATTACCCAAATGAACGCCTTGAACGCTGTTGCACCAAAGCATCCTAACACCAAGTATGCGATCATCGATGCTCCCGTAAATCTTCCCAATGTCCGCGCACTTTTGTTTAGCGAAGAGCAAGGCAGCTACTTGGCAGGTTATGTCGCAGGAGCAACGACAAAAACCGGAAAAATCGGATTTGTCGGTGGAAAGAAGATTGACCTTATTCTCAAATTTGAAGCCGGGTACAGGGCGGGTGCTTTGGCTGCAAATCCGAAAGTCATCGTTATGCCGGGCAAGTACACCGAGAGCTGGGACGATACCCAAGCCGGAAAAGAGAATGCTAAGGTGCTGTTTAACGACGGCGCTGACATCGTCTACCATGCAGCAGGACGTTGTGGCGTAGGCGTTATTGAGGCCGCCAAGGAAGCCAAGAAGTTTGCCATTGGCGTGGATAGCGACCAAGACGACGTCGCTCCAGGATTCGTTTTGACTTCCATGATCAAGCGATGCGACGAAGCCGTATTCCAATCAATCAAAGATATTCAAGATGGCACGTTCAAGGCTGAAATGAAAGTCTATGACCTCAAGTCGAAGGGTGTCGGCCTAAGCGAAATGAAGAACACTAAGGATATTGTTGGTGCCGCAACAATCGCAAAGATTGCCGAAGTCACTCAGCAAATCATCGACGGCAAAATTGTCGTCCCGACAAAGTTGTAAGGCTTAAACTAGAAAGCCCCGATGCCTAACGACATCGGGGCTTTTTTGCGGTCCAAACTTAGCCGCCGGCGAGTTTCGCAGCCGCTTCGATATATCGTGCAGCCCCCGGCTCATCCTTGTTCCACTTAGGTTTCTCACTAGCATTGGCTATCTCCAGGGTAGTCGCCGCAGAAAGCTTAACGATTTTAGCCATATTCTCGTAGTCGAGCTTATCCGCATGATCCGAGACCTTGTGGTAGTCAGGATATTCAAATGCAGTACACAATGTATGGGCTGGAATACCGAACCGTGCGAAACTGACATTGTCGCTTCTCCCAAAGAACGAAGCAGAGGACGTCGGATGACCCGAAACGTCGGTCCCCATCTTCTTGCCAAGTGCGGCAAAGATGGTTCCAATCGAACTAAAATTGAATCCGGTTAGCGATCCAGCATTCACTCTCGGACCTTCAAGGTCATCAGTGCGACCTATCTGCTCCAAGTTAATATTGGCCACCGTTTCCTTGAGCGGAAAGATTGGATGAGTCACGTAGTAGTTCGACCCAACGAGCCCTTTCTCTTCCCCATACCATGTGATGAGAATTACTGTTCGCTTTGGCTTTTCTTCAGCCAGCGCACGTCCAATTGCCATGACACCGGCGGTTCCGCTGCCATCGTCGTTTGCCCCATTGTAAATCAAATCGTCTTTAGCATTGAGTTCAGTTAGCTTGCGCTCACCCAAATGATCGTAATGGCCCGAAACCACAACGTATTGCTTTGAGAGAAGCGGATCGGATCCCGGAATAATTCCAATTACATTTCGAACTTTCTGACCAGCGGCTGCTCCCCGAGTCCACTCAGTCTCTTGGAAATATGAGTCACCGTTGCCTGGTTTGACCCCTGCCTTCTTGAATTCTTCCGCAATAAAGTCTGCCGCCAAATCCAAGCCTGGAGACGGCGTATTCCGTCCCTTTAACTCATCCGACGCTAAATAGGAAACCATTCGCTTCAGATCGGCTGGCTCAACTTTATCGAGATAAGAAGTTCCGAACGCTAGTGCGAGTCCGATTGTAATCATTTGTCCATCTTAACCCCATCGCGCAAGATTGTAAGGGTCGTTTTTAGGGATCGTTTGGAAGTTTTTCCCGTTTTGATGTTGGTAACTTCTGTTTCTCCATTTGTTTCGACAACCACTTTGTCGAACAACTTCTTTGCCAGGTTAAATGTTGCTTTGCCATTTCCAGTAAGAACCGTTTTAACCTTCGATCGTGCTGTTGCTTCGCTAGCAGGATTTCCATAGGCATCTTCAAAACCGTTCGAATCTTGGCTAATTTCAATATCAAAAGCCTCAGCTGTTTCGTTTTGGACCGTCGGTGTCACCTTGTACTTCATTGGCGCACCGTTAAAGCTTCGTGTGAACTCATAAGGCTTTCCGGCGTCGGCAGCATTAACATTGATCAAAAGAGGAACATAGCTAATTTCAGGCAATCGCCGAGAGTCTAATCCCAAAAGCTTGACCGGCATATTCACATCCGGTGCATCGTTTTCCGTGACCACGCCATTTGGCTCAATGACTGCCTTTGCCCGTGGAAAAAACTGACCGATATTATTCTTGTTGAGTGGCAAAGTTGAGCCAAACGCCACCGCTTTTAGCTCGATGATTTCTGAATCAACAGTTTGAAGATCGGACTTTTTCGATTCGACACCGAGAGCTCGCACAACCATGTCGACGTCGGTCTTGCCAACTTTTCCTCCAAACAAAGGAATGAAGCCATCAAATTCGATTTTTACGTTGAATTTAACTTCGCTTCCTACTGGGAAGTCATAGCCGGGATTTGAGTTGAAATGGATGAGATGTAAGGCAGTTAATAGGGCAATCACGAGGCTTCCTCTCTATGCCTCAACGGTTTTTCGGGAAGGTTAAGTTCCACGGTCACCTGATTCGTGACTTTCAGCAGCCGGTCCAGCAAAACTTTCACACAGCCTGCAACCGGAAACGCGAGAATCATTCCGGGAAGGCCAAACAGGGCGCCACCACAAAAGATGACGAACATAGAAACAATCGGATCAAGCCCGACCGCTTGCCCAACAAATTTAGGATAAACGACACTGTCAAATATGAAGTGACAGATCACATAAATCAGTACCAAGATGCCTGCATAAGCCCACGATGAAGAGAAGTGAATCCCTAACCACGCCGCCTTGCCGCTGAGGCCGGTAACAAAAAATAACGTCGTCGCGCTAATCATGACGCTGAGGTACGGAATCAAATAGATCATTCCGAACATGCATCCTAGGAGAAGACCATAGGGAGCGCCAAGTAGGGAGAAGAGAATTGCCATGAACGCCATGTAACCGAACACGGCGATAGAAACCCCACGAAGATAATTGCTAAAAACATCGCCAATATCATCAGCCAAGTCAACCGATGAAGTACGCAATTGAGGCGGAATGAAGTTCAACAGCTTCTTCTTAAAAACGTCTGTGTTTGGCAAAATGAACCAAACCAACAGCGGTACAAAAATCAGGGTAAATGCTTGTGAAACAAACCCAGTTGCAATTCCCAGGGACCCCTTTAGAACCTTTTGGATCGTTAGCTTGATTTGATCTCGTTGAGGCTCAATATATTGCCCAATGATTTCTCGCTTCGAACCGGGCAAGTTAAAGCGAATTAAAACATCGGAGTTGCTCTGCAAAAATTCGTCAACCGGGTCTTTCTTCTCCGCCTGCTTAATCCGATTGATGGGATTCCCGCGCAAAAAGAAATTGTCGAGTGGATTAGGCTTGGCTAGGCTGGTAACCAGTTGTTCCCCTCGATCCTTGAGCCCACCAACCTGATTGGTGATAACTGGAGCCAAGGCAAGCATGCCGACAAACAGGACTCCGAAGAAAAGGAGCATCGGAACCAATGCTGCCGCAGCGGAACCCCATCCTTTGCCTTTCAACCAACGAAACGCTGGTCCAAGTAAGGCACTGATCAGGATGGCAATAATGAACGGGAGGAGAATGCCGCGGACTTGGTACAAAAACCAAAGGGTTACGATTGTTATCGCAACCCAAAGGATGATTCTCCAGTCGACAGACTTGCCCGTCACAAATTTCTCTTAAACGCCGAGTTCTTCGGTGGCAGGTGCTGCCGCTCGCTTCGTCTTTTGTTCGTTAATCCACTCTTCGGTCTTTGATTTGAGTTCTCCGAACTTTTCGTTCAGTTCATCTCGTGTCTCCGTACCAGCTTTTGGTGCGAAAAGTAGACCGGCGGCGGCACCGATAATTGCGCCAAGGCCAACTCCGGCCAAAAGGTAAAGCATGCTGTTGCTGTCGTTATTGTTATCGCTCATCAAATACTCCTATTGGACATTTTACGCCCAGGCGTAGGTTTGAGTTACGTTTTTCTGACCAACTTTAGACAGAAATTAGCTC
>JANPAV010000214.1:0-86879 GCA_031430115.1 Armatimonadota bacterium
CCTCATGGATTCATTACTTTGCTGGATCAGACTTTAAAGTCGACTTATCGAGGCAATCCGATTGAAATTGTTAACGTCGGAATCGGCGGTCAAAAGGCACCGGACATGCACAAGCGGTTTAAGCGAGACGTCCTTGAAAAGCATCCAGAAATGGTGATGATCAGCGTTGGAGTTAATGACGTTTGGCATAATTTCCGAAAGCCTGATTGGTCGGCTCGAGACGCTTCGGGGCAGAGCGGGAACGGCGTCAAGCTAGACGTTCATATCATGGAGTTAGAGGCAATGGTGATGGAAGCCAAGTCTGCGGGTATCAAAGTCGTCATGCTATCTCCGTCAGTCGTGTACGAAGATTTGAATTGCGCGGAAAACAAACGGATGGCGCAGTACGTGGACGCTCAGCAAAAATTGGCGCAAAAGAACCAGGTTCCTTTCGTGAACTTATACAAATCGTTCCGATCAGTTATTGGAGCTTTTCAGAAGGAGTCGGGACGGACGCAGTTACTGTTGACGACGGACGGAGTTCATTTGAATGATCAGGGGAACACATTGTTCGCAAGCAATATTCTTAAGACGCTCGGCGTTCCGTTGCCCGAAAAGCTAAGTCCACAATAGTTCTTGGTAAATTCTGTGAGAACTCACAGACACTTCCAAGCTAACTTTAAGGTTGATGTCCGATATTGATTGTGCTGGTATGAACATCAGCGGGAAATCAAAACATGCGAATTTCAACTTTAATCGTGGCAGGAATTGCCGCACTATCTGCCCTCAGCGGTGCAGTTCTCTTTCAACACGGCGGAATGGATGATCACTTCGCGATGATCGCCAAGCATCTCAACTTAACACCAAGCCAGGAAAAGCAATTCAAGGCAGAGCATGAAGCGGCCAACAAGAAAGCCGCCGCAATTGACGGCAACAAAAACTTGGATAAGGCTGCCAAAGAGAAGGCAAAGGCTCAGCTTCACAAGGATATGATGGGCAGAGCCCACAAGATTCTCACTCCCAATCAATTAAGACAGCTTGCCCAGATGCATTCCGGCGAGATGCAAAAGCAAATGATGAAGATGATGGAGAAACTTGATCTCAGTCAAGGTCAGAAAACTGCTATCCATCAACACATGTCCGACACTTCTGCAAAGATGAGTGCTCTGCACAATGACAAGACGTTGTCAGATGCTCAAAAGCAAGCTAAAGCCGAACAGCTCCACAACGACACGATGTCAAAGATTCATGGTTTGTTGACTCCAGAGCAATTGGAGAAAGCGAAGGCAATGCATGGATCGGGCGATTTGCATAAGGGAAATATTCCGCCGAAATAAGGGCGAAGAAATTGAAAGGTCATTTCTTGCTTGATCCTTGGTCTTAGTCCTCTGATTTTAAGAGATACTTCAAAGAACTTGAACTTGCTAATTGTTGAGGATGACGAAAGCGTTGGGCGATTTATCGTTCAAGCGACGAGCGAAGCGGGGTTTGTACCCCGCCTCGTTTCTGATGGTGCAGAGGGGCTTTCCTTAGCTAAACAGGTTCATTTCGACATCATTTTGTTGGATGTCATGGTTCCGAGCCTTACTGGATTTCAGATCTGTCGTCAGTTACGGGAAGCCAAAATTCAGGCACCAATCATGATGCTCACTGCCAAGGATTTGGTCGAAGACAAGATTCAAGGTCTTGATAGCGGTGCCGATGATTACTTGGTTAAACCATTTGAAGTTGGTGAGCTGTTGGCTCGAATCAGGGCTCTGTTGCGACGGGGAACTGGTTCCGTCACCCTCATTGTTGACGATTTAGAACTTGACCCGGTTCTTCATCAGGTCACAAGAAATGGGGTCCGCCTCGAGCTTTCGTCAACCGAATACTCTTTGCTCGAATATTTGATGCGTAATGTTGGGAGAGTTCTTACAAGAACAATGCTCTTACAGCACGTTTGGCGATATGACTTTGAAGGAAGCGACAACGTGCTTGACGTCTATATTAGCTATCTAAGGAAGAAGATTGACCGAGATCGGTCGGTATCGCTTATCCGTACAGTCCGTGGGATTGGTTATCAATTGGGAGTGAACTCATAGTGCTTCGGTCCATGCGACTGAGGATGACGTTTTCCTTCGCGATCTTGTTAGCGGTTTTTGGATGGATTCTCACTCGCTCAATTTCCCACTCAGCGCAATTGTTGCAGCACTATGACCTTCATGCTCAACAGCAGCACATCAGAATTGCTCTCAACACATTTATGTGGATACTGTTTCCCGCAGTCGCGATTGGTGCATGGATCATCGTAGGTCGAACTTTGAGACCATTGCGGTCTTTGAGTCGACAGGCCGAAACATCAAATGGAACAAAACTTGTTGCTCCATCAAGTGACCACGAAATGGTCGAACTAGTGACAACCATTAATAGTTTGCTGGATCGAATTGAGGCAACGGCTGAAGCAAAGACCCAGTTTTATGCTGCGGCTTCCCATGAGCTTCGAACTCCACTGCAGGCGCTCAATGGCCACATTGACACTGCTCTGGGCAAGGAAAGAACCGACGGTGAGTACCGCGATGCCTTGGTTGAGGCCCAAAAGCAGACTCAGCGACTAACCAATTTAACTCGAGATATCTTGACCTTGCATCAACTACAAGCTGTCCATGTAGGATCCGATGAAAGAGCCGATATCGTTGCGTCAGTGAGGACGACCATATCGGAACTCGGACCGCTCATCGAAGCTCGGGGTTTGACTGTTTTGCTCGAACATCCTGACGCGATGGAGCTTAATGGACGACAATCTTTTTCCGATGTGTGCGTCCGAAACCTTATCGAAAATGCCGTTCGTTATTCGACTCATGGAACCTCAATTTCGGTTCTTTTAACCCAAGAATCACTGAGTATTCGAAACCAGTGCGTCCTCTATGGCGGGTCGGACATGGAACAATACTTTGAGCCATTCCATTCCACAAGAACGATGGGAGGCGGCAATGGTCTTGGACTTGCAGTATGCAGGGCAGCAGCCGGCGCCAACGGTTGGACTGTTAGCTTAGAACATCAGTCCGGCGAAGTCATTGCCATTGTTTCTCCATCAAAATCAGCACAATAATGCGATAGTTCTATAAATATAGAACTATCGGCGTATAATACTATTGTGAGTGCAGAATCGATCGTATTGATGATGAAGGCATTGGCAGACCCGACGCGTCTGCGAATCTACAATTTCCTTCGCGAGAGTTGTTGTGGAATCAAGATTGAGGACAAAGAAGACGTTCTTCCAGAAACTAGTCTAGCTGTGTCGGGGCCAACCGTAGGTGAAGTTTGTTGTTGCGTTATGGGAGTGGAAAAGATTCCTTCATCCCTTAGTTTCCACTTGAAGGAGCTGCGTCATGCAGGTCTCATCAAAATGGAAAAGCGCGGCAAAAACGTGCTCTGCTCAGTGAATCGCGAAACTCAGTCGGAGCTAGCCAAATACTTCTCGTCTCACGAAATATGTTGCGCTCGGGAGGAACCAAATGGACAACTGTTGCGAAAATTGTAAATGCGAGACATGTACGTGCTCTTGCTGCTGTTGCGGTAAGTAGACCAAACATTATCCCGGCGAAAGACGTCTCGCCGGGACATTAACTTAGATTGGGTCAGAGTGACAGGTTCCAACGCCGAGAGCCTTGGCGCGAAAGAGAGCTTCTTCAACCTGCTCAATGAATTCGTTGGTAAAAGCACCATGCTTGTATTCTGCGATACCAGCATATGCGTTTAAGGCGATCCCTGCTTCCATAATTTGAACGGCTTTGACCGCTCGGTATGCAAATTGAACGGCATCGTGAAGCATCGTGTGGGGCAAAATTATGGCGATCTTGTCTTCACCATAACGAGCTACAAAGTCGGAGATTCTGCCTACATCGCCGGTGACTTTGCCAACATTGCGAAGCATGATATTGACAGTGCCCTCGTTAAGTCTCTCTTTGATGGAGTTGAATTGATCAATTTCTATGAAAGCAACTGACAAAGGAATTTGCATCCTCGAAGCCAATGCGACTTCCGAGTAAAGTCGCTCAAGAAAGCATCGGCGATTCTTGAGACCCGTTGCTGAATCAGTATCTGCGGCATCTCTCAATTCCTGATTTGCAAGTTCAAGACCTCGCCTTCTAGCTTCTATTTGAGCTTGGGTGGTTTGGAGTGACTTTAGCTCGTCTCGAAGTCTTACCTCTTCAAACTTGAGCGCCGTAATATCGGAGAGACTGGTAACTACTGATACTGGCGAATCATGCAAGCCATCAGAAATTGGTGTCGAATTCACTTTTAGCCAAGCTCTCGATCCATCCGGCCTCGAGATACTTATTAATACATTTTTCTGCTGAACTCCGGTCTTCAGCGCAAGAGACGGGGGAAATTGTTCTGGGGTAAACGCAGAATCATCCTACTTCAATGCATTCAATTTTAGGTTATCAAGCAGGCTGCCTTCTAACATACACATTGTTATGCCAAGGCACTGAGCTGATGCTTCGTTACATAAGACGACTCGGCCCTCGATATCTTGGTAGATTACGCCATCACCAATTAGTTCGAAGGCAGTTTCGAATTGCTTTTCGCTTGCACGTACAAGATCACCCACACCGGCTTTTTCCCCACGGAGTTCCCAAATGTCGGGAACAAATTTGATATCATTTTCAGACACATGTAAAGAATCGGAGTACTCGTTGAAAGTACTTATGGTGTCACCACCCGATGTAACCTATTAAAGTTACTCCCTAACCTGTGCTGGAGTTGGCAAGGACTGGAGCACTGGCAATAGCTTGCTTAAGGTCTTCTATAAGATCCCGAACGTCTTCAATTCCAATACTCAAGCGAAGCATGGTTGGCGGAATTCCTCGTTCAACTCTTTGTTCCTCGGTCATTGTTGCGTGCGACATTAGCGGCGGATAGGCAATAAGGCTTTCTACTCCACCAAGAGACTCGGCTAACAAAAAGACTTCGACGTTTTCGGCAACCCATCTTGCTTCAGCCACGGTTGCAAACTCGATCGATACCATGCCGCCAAAATCGGACATTTGCTTTTTGGCAACGTCGTGATCGGGATGTGACTTCAAGCCGGGGTAGTGCACCTTCGTTACTCTTGGATGTGCTTCGAGATATTGGGCAATCTCTATTGCGTTTTTACAGTGTCGCTCCATTCGGCACGAAAGTGACCGGACTCCTCGTAGTGAAAGCCAGTTGTCAAATGGCGAAGGGTTGGAACCAAATGCTTTGTTCCATTCATAAATGAAGTAGGCATGCTCTTCATTGTTCGTGATGGTTGCGCCACCAACAACATCAGAGTGACCCGAAATGTACTTTGTTGTTGAGTGAAGTACGATATCGACTCCCAGGTCCAAGGGCGTTTGGAGAGCAGGTGAAGCGAACGTATTGTCAAAGATTACGGTCAATCCATATTCATGGGCAATATCACATACTTTTTGAATATCTGGCACCCTCATCGTTGGGTTTGTCGGTCCCTCGAAAATGAGCAACTTGCTGGTTGGTTGAATTACCGACCGGATGCTTTCGGGATTTTGAGCATCAAATCCAGAATAGGAGACCCCATTTCTTGGCAGATACTTTTCGGCGAGTCGGAATGTACCGCCGTATATGTCATTTGCCATTATTAGATGTTCGCCTTGTTGGAGCATTGCGAATGTTGCGGCAACCGCCGCCATTCCGGAGCTAAATGCAGTGCAATGTGTCCCATTTTCGAGGGCGGCAATAACCTTCTCGAGCATTTCGCGAGTAGGGTTTTGGCATCGGGAGTAATCAATGGGCGGAATGTGATCGAGGTCTTCCCAGGCAAACGTGGATGACTGGTAGATCGGCGGGACGACTGCCCGATACTTTGGATCTGGTTCTTGACCCACTCGAAGTGCCTTAGTTGCGAAATGCATACAAAAATTATGCGCGCTTTTGCCTACTAATCCAGACTCAAATTAAGAGTTCAGCTAAGGATATTAGGGAATTAGGTTCTAATCCTACTGCCCGGAATCGTCTTTCTCGCCTTGACCGAGGCTCCCGCTTCCCATGTTTGAAGCTTTATCCTTTGCCATTTGTTTTGCCGCTTGCCCCACACCACCGCCACCTGCTCCACCGACAGAATCCGTGCCGGACATTGGAGTCATTCCACCGGCGCCACCGGCCATTGGTGCAACTCCGCCGGCTTTTTCATTTTGCGGAGGAGTGTTTACCGTTGCTTGACCTTCAGCATTCATTCCGTTGACATCAGGAGTTGGTTGACAACCGACGGCACACAGGGCAACGAACAAGACGAGCCAGCAGGACTTCATTTTTACACGTTACCCAAAAAATCCTAATCGGTTATTTTTGCTACCCATCGAACGCCATTGTAGATTACGGTTCGCACATCAGCATTGAAATAGGTTGGATAGGTTTCGTGACCAGGTCGGAAATAGAATACTCGTCCAATACCGAAGCCTTGGTTCACGCCGTTTCCTGGGCCAGACGTGAATTCTGGGTCGATCCCGTCGCCAACTGTCCAAGTCATGCCACTAGGGAACGATTCGTTACCTACCGAAAAGTGTGACTGGAAGATGTTGGTAAGGGGCGGAGGTGTATCGAATGGTGAGCCATACATCTCTTCCTCATCAATCACGAAGCTGTTCACGCCTTGGGCGATTGGATGCCACGGTGCACAAACTTGGATTGTTTCAACATCATCGGCCTCTCTCCAGCCACCATAAAGATGACCCGTACAGTTTAGTACAGCCTTGAAGGTCTTGCTGTAATGTCCCGAGTGGAGGCATATGAATCCCATTCCTTTCTTATGGACTTGATTCTTTACCATTTCGGCAATTTCATCCTTCACTTCACCATGGCGAGCGTGTCCCCACCAAATGAGCACGTCGGTGTTGTCAAGGACTGCTTGAGTTACGCCTTGATTTTCGTCATCAAGGCAAGCGGTTGAAACGGTTAGTTCGTTCTCTGTATCTTGTTCTTGCAATCCAGCTGCAATAGCAGTTCGAAGGCTATCCGGATAAATTTCCATCGAGCGGTGTGAAGGGTTCTCGTCCCAAACGAGGACTCGGACTTTGTTGGACATCGAGATTATTGTGACTCGGTCAACACTTAAAAATCCTGAAAAGCCCGCCTTCAAGGTAGGCTTGAAAGCAGAATTTGTGACGCAGATCAGCATCATTGTCGGGACGAAGGGGCGTGGAAGCAACATGGTTGCTCTTGCCCAGCATATTTCAGCCGATCCGGGATTCGTTGTTCACAAAGTTATCGGTTCGAAAGCTGATGCTCCGGCTATTCATGCCGCGAGAGAACTAGGATTGAAGACTGCTATTGTTGAATTTGGCGAACCTTTTGAACAGGAAATGGCAAAAGCACTTGAGGGTTCAGATTGGATTTGCTTGGCTGGCTTTTTAAGACTCTTGCCGGAATCCATCGTCAACAAATGGGATCATCGAATCTTAAATATTCACCCTGCGCTTTTGCCAAAATTTGGAGGAAAGGGGATGTACGGAATTCATGTTCATGAGGCCGTTATTGCTGCCGGAGAGGCAGAATCTGGATGCACCGTTCACTATGTGACCAAGAATTACGATGATGGTGACGTTATTAGGCAGGAGCGATGTCCAGTTTTGCCAGATGACACTCCTGAGGTTCTGGCAGCACGGGTCCTTGCCTTGGAGCACCGAACATACTTTGCTGCGTTAAAGGAGGTAGCCCATCGCTCGAGATATTGAATTACCAAAAGCACCGCCACAGATATTGATCTCGCTGCTGCGTTGGTTTATTGGTTTTCCGCTTTTTACTGTTCTTGGTCCCATACGGATTCGCAATAAACAAAACATCCCTCGGACTGGCGGATTGATCGTCCTCTGTAATCACCTTTCAGACTGTGATCCAATTGTCTCTCAGCTTGCATCTCCACGCCAAATGCAGTTCATGAGTAAAAGTGAGTTGTGGGAAATCAAATGGCTCGGTAAATTTATGAAGTGGTGGGGCAACTTCTCGGTGAAGAGAGGAGAGCCTGATAGGCAATCGTTACGAATAGCCGCCGAGTTAGCGAAAGCCGGTGCGGTTGTTTGCATTTATCCAGAAGGAAAGATTTCAGAGGATGGGCGACTCGGTCCATTGATGCCCGGTTCGGCATTGATTATTCGTATGGCAGGGGTTCCGGTTATCTGTTGTGGAATGCAGGGCAACGATAAAGTCATGCCTTACACCAACTTGGTACCGCGACCGGCGTTTGGTTGGCTCACCTCGACGTGGGGCGATGCGCGTACCTTTGATAAGGATGCCACGAATGAAGAAATCATTGGATGGGCAGAATCCGAGTTACGGCGCCTCATTACAGAGCCAACTTAACTCAGCAGTCAACATCCTCATTGTTGGCTTCGAAGAGAAATGGAAAATGCTAAAACAATTCAGCCCCAATCCTTGAAAGATTGAGGCTGTTGTGTGAACCTTTGAATCTAAACGCCCTTAATACAGGTTGCTCTTCGGATTTCGATTTTGCTCGTTAGCAAACTTTGGATCAAGGTGCTGTTGATCCGTGGAGCCAATAACTCTCGGCAAGGCAGTTTCCGTTTGTCCTGGGATCCATCCGTCCACAACTTCATGGGATCGAGTTCCATAGTCGCAGAATACTGAGAACAAGACCGGCAAGAAGAAGAAGCCCATGAGAGCCCAAACCTTTGCCGTACTCGATGCCCATTTGAGGTGCATGAAGAACATCACGACGACGAACGCCTTAAACGCCGCAATACCAACTGCTACCAAGTTATTGATATAGTAGGCAATCTTGTCGTTATGGTGCCCGGTTAAGATTCCGCCGATGTTAACTTGGGCAGCCAGAATGGTTAGTCCCATGAAGACAGCAAGAATAACGGCGGTTTTAATATACATACTTGTCGGCTGAACATGATGTCCATGATCTTCGGCAGCATGAAGTGGTGATTTAGCCATGAATTAGTGACCTCCAATAACCGTGTAAGGCTTTGGCATGAGATAGAACAATGGGTAGAGGAATATCCAGACGATGTCGACGAAGTGCCAGTACAGCCCGATTAACTCGGTTGGAATGTAGTCTTCGGTAACAACTTTCTTCTTTTGCCACCAGAACTTGATCAGCATACTGATAAGGATCATTCCAACAACGACGTGGACGCCATGAAGGCCAGTCATTCCAAAGTAGAGGCCGTAGAATAGTTGTGCATGATCGAGGTTCGCTCCGTGCAGAACCGAAGGATCCAAGGTGAAATTTGGTCCAGGATATAGCCGATCCGCGATCTTACTCGAATACTCAAAGTACTTGATAATCATGAATAGGGCTCCACAACCAACGACCATTGAAAGAAGACCGATGACCTTCATCCGCTCTTTGAGCTGAGCTGATCGGACTGCCAGAGCCATAAGCATTGAACTTACGAGGAGATTGAGCGTATTGATACCACCCATTTGCCAACTGAGGTGCTCGTGAGCTTTCCACCAGTCACCTTGATAGTTCATTCGATACAGCGTGTAAATGAGGAACAGGCCACCGAAAAACATGATTTCGGTTACCATAAACGCCCACATGCCTATGACGTAGGTATCGTTTTGTTGGTCAATATCTTCATATTGAAACTTGACCGGGCTATCTGCGTGTCCGTGTGCTGCCATTATTTAGTGCCCTCTTGCTCCTAGTTCTCGTGATGCTTCGTGTTCGGCTACTGGGTCGTAGTCGTAAACGTCATCAGTAACGATTGGTGAATAGTAGAAGTTCTCGGTTGGCGGTGGCGAAGTCGTTTGCCATTCCAAACCGTGAGCGCCCCATGGGTTATCGCCTGATTTTTCGCCGGTAAATAGCGACTTGATCAAATAGAAGACCGGAACCACAAAGCCAACACCCAGGACGGTTGCCCCCATCGTTGAGAGGATGTTATAGATTTGATATTCTGGAGCAAAGTAATAATAGTGGTAACGACGTGGCATTCCCATCCATCCCGAGATGAATTGTGGGAAGAACGTTAGATTGAATCCAAGGAAGACCACAACTGCATTCCACTTGGCGATATTATCGTTAAACAATCTTCCGGTCATTTTTGGCCACCAGAAGTGGAGACCAGCCATGAAGCCCATAACCGTTCCACCAACCATGACGTAATGGAAGTGAGCCACAATGAAGTAGGTTGCAGTGAGGTGAACGTCTAATCCCATAGCGGCGAGGAACAGTCCAGTCAGTCCACCAATGAGGAACAATCCCATGAAGCCGATCGCGTAGATCATCGGTGAGTTCAAATGGATATTTCCTTTTGCCATTGTTGCCGTCCAGTTGAAAATCTTAATGGCAGATGGAACTGCAAGCAAGAATGTAATCAATGAGAAAGCGACGCCCTGGTACATCGACTGGCTAGAAACAAACATGTGGTGTCCCCAAACCAAGAAGCCCAGGAACGCAATTGCAAGGGATGAAAACGCGACGAAGTGGTATCCAAATACTCGCTTTCGAGAGAAAGCCGAGATAACTTCGGAGATAACACCAAAGCTCGGAAGAACCATGATGTAAACGGCAGGGTGACTATAGAACCAGAACATGTGCTGGAACAAGATTGGGTCACCACCAAGTTCAGGACTGAAGATTGGTAGTTGGAAGGTTCGCTCGAAGATGACACAAAGAAGCGTAATTGCGACAACTGGGGTACCGAGCATCATGATGATTCCGGTGGCATAGTTGGCCCAGACGAAGAGTGGAAGCCTGAACCAAGTCATACCTGGAGCTCTCATTCGGTGAACCGTTGCAATGAAGTTTACACCCGTCGTAATCGAACTAAAGCCTCCTAGAAAGACACCCACCAAACATAACGAAACGTTACTGTTTGAGTACAGACTCGAATATGGGGTATAAAACGTCCAACCGGCATCGACACCGCCAGAAACAACTGAGATCAGAATCAATGTTCCTGCCGCCGTATACAGATACCAACTAAGAAGGTTAATACGAGGAAACGCAAGGTCTCTCGCACCGATCATCAATGGCACAAGGAAGTTCCCAAGTACTGCCGGAACAGCAACCAGAAGGAACAAGAAGACCATGATTGCACCGTGTGCAGTGAAGACGCGGTTATAGGTGTCGGACTCAAGAAAATTTCCGGCTGGAGAGGTTAACTCCCATCGGATCATTCCGGCAAATGCACCACCGAGCATGAAGAAGAAGCTAACCGAAATTAGATACAAAATTGCGATTCTCTTGTGATCTTCGGTCAAAAGCCAAGATCTTAGCGAATGCCCGTTGGTAAGGTAGTTCAGTTTTGGTGGATGCGCAGCGTCATCTGTACTAATTGGGGTTTTTACCGTAGTGCTCATCTTTTTTGATCTCCTTTTTCTGCAGCCATTGCTCCGACCGAAAGGTCATTGCCTCGCGAGGTTGCGGTTGCGTCTGCTCTTTCGGAAGTGAACTCCAGAGCATTTGAATTTAGACCGGCTTTTCCGTTCACTTGGGCTTCAGTGCCGGGAACTCCAGCGGCCATGTTTTTGGCGGGAAGTGAAGGTAGTGCTCCAGCCTTGATGTACGCCATCAATGCCATAACTTCCTCTTCTGATAGCTGCTTATCGTACACAGGCATTGTGTTCGAATAGCCCTTCAACATCTTTTCTCCTGGTCGAAGAATCGATTCACGAATATAGGACTCATCGGCTATGTATCTTTGGCCGTTATCTGCCTCTCTGGTTTTGCCATATAACCCCATCAGTGATGGTGATCTTGGTGGCAAATCCACTGGCCCATGACAGTTTCCGCAGCCAATCTTGTTGAATAGCTTTTCTCCAGCTTGAGTCGGGGAAAGATTTTGTCTCATTTCGCCGTTGTTGGATAACCATTCAGCGTAATCTCTTTTGCTCATGACGATGACCGAGCCACCCATTTCTGAGTGCTGAGTACCACAGTACATGTTACAGAAGAGGTGGTACTTTCCAACAACCGTAGGTCGGAACCACATCTGCGTATAACGGCCCGGAACAACCATGAACTGAACTCGGAAAGCCGGGATATAAAACGCATGGATGACGTCTTGGGCAATCATCGTGAGCTTAATGTCAGTGTCAACTGGCACGTGAAGCGTGTTGTTCTCTCGAACTCCATTTGGATGTTGAATATGCCACATCCATTGTTTGCCTACGACATAAATTTCCTTTGCCCCTTTGGGTGGGATTCTAACATCGGCATAGACTTTTGCACCCCAAATAAAGAACCCGATGGCAAGAACGGTTGGAACTCCAATCCAAATGAGCTCCAACTTCATATTCTCATAAACGGGACTACTTCGGTCTGCAGAGGATCCGGCTCGATATTTTATCGCGTAGAAAATTACATAGGCAAACGTAATGACCGCAAAGACTACTGACATTCCCAAAATGGAATAGAACAATAAGTCCATTTCCCCAGCAAAGTTAGATGCTGCAGGTGGTGAGAAAGGATAGTTAGCTAAGTTCATGACTGCTTTGATTCTCCGGTGGAGTCACGTGGACTCGAAGAAAGTGTGTTGCTAGGAAAGTGCTTATTCCATCGCCAAATGAGGAGCGAAACGCAGGCCAAAGTAGCCAACGCTGAAATATTGAGAATTTGGACGATTGAACGAGTCCTTGGATTAGAAGCTTCCATTTTGAAGCATCCAAGTAGGAATACATCGCCGACTGGTTGAACTGCTCCCTTCAGGGCCTGTCGGACATTATTTCGAATGGTTTTAGTTGCAAAGTTTGCTCCCGTGTTATAGGCGACAATCTTTCCTGACGTAGCAATATATGCGGCGGCGGCAGGATGGTTAACCCAATCTTTGGCTTCATCATATTGATAGTAGAAGCCCATGACGTCGGTTAGCTTCCGAGCTTCGGCTGGTGCCGCAACCGTATAGTGGACTCCACGGTCCAGATACAAATTTAATTGCTCTTGCATTTCGGGAGTTTGCTTCGTCCAAGCATCTCGAAATTCGGATACTAATTTTGCTTTTTGCGCTCGAGCGAGTTCAACCGTTTCCTTTGGATGGACGCTCATCACAACCAAGTCAAAATCTCGACCTGGAATCACTGAATCCACCGATCTCTTTTGACTGAGAGCAGTCTCAACCATTAGAGTCTTCATGAGTGATTCGGTTTCAGACAAACAAACGCCATTACACTTGTAGAAGATTGGAAGGAACAAGACGGGTCTGCCACTGCGAAAATATTCGCCAAAGAGGTGCTCTTTTCCGTCTGTTTCGGTCAACTTTGCATCGACCGGCATCTGGGAGCCAATTTGCGGCTTGAAATCAAAAGACTTTGATAAGACACCGTTGCTCTTGATCGGTCGGATAAGCACAAGCGCCCCAAGAACTATTGCTAGTATTGAGATTGGAATCCAGATTGGGCTGCTCTTCTTTTGCATGATCATTATGGATTTGGCTTGCTCGTTCCTGGTCCGACACCGTTTTGGGGAATTGTATTTCCTTTGGTCATTGCCGGAACCTGCGTCCCTGTTGAAACTCCGTTTTGAATAACCATTTTCATGGCTTTATCGATTGGCACTCGAACAACGCCTTTGTTTTGGTCAACCCATCCAAACGAACTCATCGTTTCGTCTTCATGCATTCTC
This sequence comes from Armatimonadota bacterium, assembly GCA_031430115.1. Taxonomy (GTDB): domain Bacteria; phylum Armatimonadota; class Fimbriimonadia; order Fimbriimonadales; family Fimbriimonadaceae; genus Fimbriimonas. The sequence continues at coordinate 13,562 of JANPAV010000214.1, forward strand.
AATTGCTTGATATCCACTTTTGTCGAAAGGTTGTCCTGTAAAAGCGGAGTTCCTGCAGGAATACGGTTGCTACTCTTCGGTGCCATTTCCCTAGTTGTTCCTAACATTGACGGCAGCGTCTTGCCGGGTGTAGTTAGCCAGTTATAGACTGGAATTGAGACCAAGAAGCAAACGATACAACTACCTGTGATCCAAGTCGTCCACGACTTGAGCATCGGGACTTTAATGTCCCGACGGTCATATTTCATTGCTTTTAGGACTTCTGGATCTTCTGGTTGAAACTCAGTGTGCATTTGCTTTTGCCTCCTTCAATCGATTGTCATATAGTGGTAACAGCGGATGATTCTGCATCTTGGAAAGCGTAAAGGCAAACCAAACACATCCCAAGAGAAGCACACCAGCAATATCTCCGATTGTTGGGATTGCGGTATTCCACTCTCGATGCCAAATGGATGCGGCAATAATCCAGAACACGTCAACAAATCTGAATACAAAGATAAAGAGGGCAATCTTCTGCAATCTCTTGTAATACATTTTGATTCGCGGCGACAAGAGTGTCACGAACGGAATCAAGAAGCAGCCGAGAATTGTTGATGCGCCAATGTAGTTCCAACCTAGCTTTGCGTCAACTCCCCGATGAGCGTAGAAGATCGCGGTGTCCGGAAGGTTACCGTTCCACAGAATGATTAACTGAGAAACTGAGGTGTAACCCCACAACATGGTGCAAAGGAACATCATGTTTCCTAGATCCTTCGAAAGTGTTGGTGACATCGAATCCTTATACGGATTTTTATCGCCAGCGCTAGTAACCAACAAGATGCCGATCGTCAAAGCGGTTTGGCAACCACCCACAATAAGCCACAGCGGATACATTGTGCTGTACCAGTTTGGAGTCAACGACATTCCGACGTCAGTTAACAAAAACGTTGTGAGGATCGCAAAGAACACGATGCAAGGACTTGCAACATTGGTTCGAAGCTGAGCTTCGTTTTCATTCATGCTCTTGTCTTGTCGTGTCGATGACTTTTGGAGGTACCACGAGATAAACCCGAGCAGACCAAAAATCACAACAAACCGTATGTCAAAAAAGCCCTGGTTCAGATACGCCTGCTTGAATTTCACAACATAGTTGTGTGCTTCGGGTTCGATCCACTGATAGACTTTGCCCATGTGGACTCGAACGGGGGCATAAAAGAACGCCAGCGCACCAAACATCCACGGGCTTGATCCAGCTTCAAATACTCGTAATACGGGTAGAGTCCACATGCTTCGAAGGGAATGATGGATCAGCGTGAGCGCCATGCAACCCAAGGTTGCCATCAGCCAGAAAATCCAACCATACATCCAGCTATTGAGCATATGCAGGTGAGCATTGCCGCTACCAAACATTAAGAACGCCCAGTAACCGACCGCTCCGAGAGACAGAAACGTAAAGACAGGCTTAAGCTTCATAAAGCCTGGAACACTGCTTTGGTCTTCCATAACAGATCCACTATCCATTGTTGCTTCACTCATTAGTGACCTCCTCCTTCTGCAGCTTCATTCTTTGGTGCAATTTTCTCATCAAGTTTTACTTTTTCTTCAGCGGTCAAGTCATTGACGGAGCTATGTTGGCTGGATTGTAGAACCCGGATATAGGCTACAATTGCCCATCGATCTTGAGGTTCAATTCTCGAAGCATAACTGTACATTGCTCCGTAGCCGTTGGTGATTACATCGTAGAAGTGTCCGACCGGCATCTTTCGAAGTCGATCGGAGTGATAATTTCCAACAGGACGCTTGAGTTGAAATCCGCGTTGAGCGATCATTCCTTTTCCGTCTCCAACACGACCGTGACACGGCGAGCAGTAGATATCGAATCGATCCCGGCCACGCTTAAGTAGGTCTTCCGTGAGCGAAACTGGTAGTTTGTCAACCCACTTACCATTTTCGATGCCCGTGTAAAACGCTCCATCTTCTCGCAAGTGACCGCGAGGAATAGTGCCAGGAACTAAGGGTCTGGAACCTTGGCCGTCTGCAAAGAACTCACTTTGCGATAGAGGAGCGGCTTTTTGCTGAACCCACATATCGGTGTTGCAACCAACAATGGTGATTGCGGCGAATCCTATAACTAAATTTCTCAGAAGTCGCATTCGGAAACCTCCAGAGCACCATTACTTTTCATGACTTTTTCAATTGCTTCGCGATCATAACTCGGATCGCTTGCTTCCACCGCAAGAAAGAATCGGTCTTGCGACGCTCTTTCAAAGTTCTTTGCATTGAAGATTGGATGGTATGGCATTGGGAGCCGATTGTAAGCGAACATTCCAATTGCAGCGCTGAACGCGGCAAAAAGAATCGTACATTCGTAAGCGACCGGGATGAATGCAGGGATCGAGTTCATCGGTTTTCCACCAACATTCATTGGATAGTCGATAACCGAAGTGTAGAACTGCATCGAGTAGCCGAGGGTCACACCAATGAGACCGAAAATGAAAACGGTCCAAGGCACTTTGGTATCGCGGAATCCGATTGCATCGCTCAGTCCGTGGATTGGAAACGGAGAGTATGCATCCATTACCTTGTATCCCGCTTTTCGAGCTTCTTCGGCGGCTACCATGAGCCGTTCGGGAGTTTCAAACTCCCCAACGAGCGCATATAGTCCAGATGGATCTGAGTAATCGTGAGCCATTTATTTCATCTCCACGGGCAGTTGACCCTCTACATATTCTTTCTTGCCTTTGAACTTGTACAGCAAGTCCTTCACTTCGAAGATGTTGATCATTGGTAGGAACCGAATGAACAGAATCATCAGCATGATGAAGAAGCCAATTGTTCCAAGGAACATTCCAAAATCCCAGAAGGACGGATAGTAAGGCTTGTCGCTTGACGGCAAGTAATTGCTGGTGAGCGACATTGGAATGATAACGAACCGCTCCAACCACATTCCGATGCTAACTGAGATTGAAACAAAGATCAACCAGAAGTTACTTGTTCTCGCTTTGTTCCACCAGAAAATCTGAGGAATAATGCCGTTACACACAATCAGCGCCCAATAGAACTTTGCGTACATTCCACTGAACCGAGTTTCCGTGAGAAGCTTGAATTCATATGGGTTGCCGCTGTACCACTGGAAGAACACTTCCAAGAAGTATCCGTAACAGACGATCAGACCGGTTGCGAGGGTGATCTTTGCCATCCAGTCAAGGTGCCGGTTGGTGATCAAGTGCTCAAGTTTGTAGTACTTTCGTAGCGGGATTGCCCAGATAATAACCATCGCGAATCCGGCAAAAACAGCACCTGCAACGAAGTATGGCGGGAAGACCGTTACGTTCCAGCCAGGGACGATTGAGATTGCAAAGTCGAAGCTAACGATACTGTGAACCGATAGAACCAGCGGGGCACTTAAGCCCGCAAGCAAGTAATACATCTGTTCATATCGATGCCAGTGTTGATTGCTGCCTCTCCAACCTAGGGAGAGCAAGGCAAAAATGAGCTTGCCGTACTTGTTGGTGGACCGATCTCGTAAGTTTGCAAAGTCAGGAATGAGTCCAACGAACCAGAAAACGAGTGAAACACTGAAGTACGTTGAAACCGCAAATACGTCCCAAAGCAACGGCGATCTGAACTGAGGCCACATACCCAGAATGTTCGGATACGGGAAGAGCCAAAAGTCATTCCAAGGTCTACCAGTGTGCAGTAGCGGATAAATACCCGCGCACATGACCGCAAAAATGGTCATCGCTTCTGAGAAACGGTTAATTGAGTTTCTCCACTGCTGACGGAGCAGAAGAAGAATCGCGGAAATCAGCGTTCCTGCGTGACCAATACCAATCCACCAAACGAAGTTGACAATGTCAAAGCCCCAGGCGGCTGGAATATTATTTCCCCAGATTCCGGTTCCCTGGAACAACAACCAGGCGATACTAAACATCATCAAGCCTGAGCCCATTACGCCAACAATTAGCCACTTAAGCCAATTTGTCGTGTGTGCTTTCGGATCCAGGACAAGTCGACCGACCGATTGGTCAATCGTCGCATATGTCTGATCACCGGTAATGAACAGATCGTTGATTCTTTTATCAGCCATTAAGAATGAGCCTCCTTAGCCTTTGCTGGCGTGATTTCAGGATTTGGATTTCGAAGTTTAGCAAGATGACTTGTCCTCGGTCTCGTTTGAAGTTCTTCAAGCAACAAATAGCTTCGCGGATCTTTCCGCATCTTGTGAACCAAACTTGTCTTGTTGGCGATGTTGCCAAAGACGATTGCTTCACTTGGACAGGCTTGCTGACAAGCAGTGACCACGTCGCCTTCCGCGATCTGTCGTCCACCCTTCTTCGCTTCAATTCGGGCTTCATTGATCCGTTGGACGCAGTACGTACACTTCTCCATAACACCTCGACCTCGAACCGTTACGTCTGGATTATTGAGTAGCTTGAGAAGCTGAACTCCTTCAGATTTTGGCTCTTTGATAGGACCAGGGATGACTCTCGTATCCCACGGCTGGACTTTCTTCGTGAATTGCTCTTGGTTGTCGGACCAGTTAAGGTAGTTGAACCTTCGAACCTTGTAAGGGCAGTTATTTGAGCAGTATCGAGTACCAACACAACGGTTGTAAACCATCTGGTTGAGACCTTCATGGCTGTGAATTGTTGCCGCTACCGGACACACCGGTTCGCAAGGTGCCTTTTCGCAATGGACACAGGCCACCGGTTGCCAAACAACTTCAGGATTCGTGTCGTCGCCGGTGTAGTAACGGTCAAGTCGGATCCAGTGCATTTCGCGACCCTTTCCAACTTGCTCCTTTCCAACAACGGAAATGTTATTTTCAGCTTGACATGCCGTTACACAGGCACCGCAACCAGTACATGCGTTCATGTCGATGGTCATGCCCCATTGATCGCCATCCCATTCATATATCTCTTCAGGATAGAGATTGCCGTCCTTGATTTCTTCTTTTGTTGGACCTTGCCCAATCTTTAAAGCTTCGTCAATAACTTCTTGCTTCTTCTCGATCTCTCGATCTCTATCTGAATCAGTTACCTTTTCAGACTCAGCAACCGCTTCCAGGAATCCAGCTAGCGTGCCAACTCTGATTACGTCTCGCTTGTCTGGCATCCTATTGCCACCCAACGGGCTGTGTCCCTGCGTACTCGCAAGGTGTTGCTCAGTATTGAGGCTTACGATCGATGTAATTGGTGTGAAAGCTAGATTCATGGAGGTCCGTAGCTTGTAACTGCTGAATCCTCCCCCTTGATCGCCTCCGTTCTTTAAGCCAATTGTCGCTAACGTCCCACCTTCGGTTCTGCCGTATCCGAGGTTCATGGTTACTGAACCAGGTGCTTGACCAGGTAAGACGTAGACGATTCCGTCGATTTCTCCGACGGCAGTGGTCACTTTGACCATTTCGTCGGTCTTGACCTTTAGGGCAATTGCATCTGCCGCTGAAAGAGTCACTACGTTATCCCAAACGACTTTTGTTAGCGGTCTTGGCAATTCTTGGAGCCAACCATTGTTTGCAAATCGACCATCGTAGACAGCGGAGTCGGGAATGAAGCTCGCTTCTAAACCACCGGGAGCCGGTGCCACTGGAGGCAAGGACGGCGCAAGGCTCGTCATCGCGAGGGTTGCGGAAGCAGTATTAGGAATCATTCCGGCATGAACTGCAGTTCGCCAGTTCTTTTCAAAGTCTGCACCACCAAGGCCATTCGCTTGCCAGTGAGTCCGGAGGATGTCGTATCCGCCTCTACTTTCACCAACGAAGCTTGAGAAAACTTCTATCTCACTTCGGCCACCATGCAATGGAGCAATGATAGGCTGCATGATTGAAGCAGTTCCTTCGAAGGATCGGGCGTCTCCCCAAACTTCGAGAGAATGCGCCATTGGCAAAGTCCAATTACAGAGCTTCGAAGTTTCGTTTTCTGCGTCAGTAAGCGAAATTGACAACTTTGCTTTGTTGATATTTTGGGCAAACTTTAAGTCGGCTGGAGCGGTATAGACCGGATTTGAATTAGATATATAAAGAATATCAACGAGTCCCGTTGATAGCTCCTTGGTCAAATCGGAAATCGTTCCAAATCCTGCGGATACTTCGGGAGATGCAACAAACTTGACTGTCTTACCAATATTGCCGAGGGCATTATTGATCATAAAGGCAAGCATATGAACTTCGGCAGGTTGGTGCTCACCGGCAATAACGACGCTTTCACCGATGCTTGCTTTTAAGTCCTTTGCGATGGCGCTCAGGTCTTTTGTTAGCGCCCCCAATGCCTTGATTGATTTTTCGTCAACACTTGGCGCGCTGACACCTAATGAAGATGCAAGGGCACAAGCCGCGCTGTACACTTGGCTCGGCTTCACCATATATCGGTGGTCAGCCATGGCTCCAACGAGACCGCTATTTGCCTCAATGGCGTAGAGCCGACTCATTGAACCGGTCTTGCCCACTACCTTTCGACTGCTGGCAAACTGGCGAGCGTAAGCCAAGGCTCCAGGGTTATCTGAGTTTGAAAGAAAGTCTCCGTCAAGGGTGACGACAACTTTGACTTTCGTGAAATCGTAGACCGGGACGCCTGCTCTACCAGTAACAGCCATCACCGCGGCGGTTACTGAGCTTCGACCAGATGGCTCCCACGAATAAACCTTAGCGGCGGGAAACTTCTGCTTGAATCGTCCAATTAGTTCGCCTAGGCTCGGGGAGGTAACTGCACCGAACAGAACTGCGATTCCCTTTCCACCAGTAGAAACCTTGGCATCCATCTGAATCCTAAGGGTTTTCTGGAATTGTTCCCAAGTTGAAATATCGTCTCTTTCTAAGACATTGGTAGATCGATCTGGATCGTAAAAATTAAGGATTTCGGCTTGAGAAATTGAACCCAATGCACCAAGCGAAGCAGGATGGTCTGGATTGCCTTCCAATTTCGTTGGTCTTCCTTCATGCTGCTCGACAAGGACACCAGTGGCGTATCCCGCCAAAGTCACGGCTGAGGCATAAAAGAGAGATTTGCCTAGAACCATTTCTTCTGGAGCCTTAACATATGGAACCAACTTTTCTTCTGGTAAGAAAACGCCCCGGCAACCAGAAAGCCCAGCAAGCGCCAATGATGCGCCAGCAAACTTCAACAAGGTCCTTCGATCGAGGGTCAACAAATCTTTGCGATTTGGAAACTCATCTTCAAACCAGGTACTAAATTCTGGAGACTGACTAACTTCGTCCAGGGATCGCCAATACTCTTGACCACGCTTGCCTTCTAGCTCTGCGCGCATCTTCTGCAAGGCTTCTTCTTTGTTCATTTTTGGTGTTATGTCCATCAATTTTCCTTAGTGGTGGCACACCGAGCAGTCCGAAAGCTGCTGTACCTTTATTCCCAATCTGTCGATAATCTCTTTTCCGGCCCTCAAATCTTCGGGATCATTTGAACCGTTGTATACACCGTTTGCAAGCTCAGTTTCCTGAGAGGTTAAGTTGCCTTTTCCTTTTGTCTGGATTTTCCAATAGAACTTGAATGCCAATTCTCGTGGAGTAAGTCCCGGATAGTCCTTCGCAACATCCTTGTTCCAACTGAGGAATCGTTCTGGGGCTCGGTGGCAATCAAGACACCACGACATTTGGAACGCATTGCCTTTTGCCGTAATATGCTGGTCTTGCATAGGACCATGGCAAGTGTTGCAGTTTAAGCCTCGGTTAATGTGAATAGAGTGGTTGAAGAAAACGAAATCAGGAACCTTATTGACCTTGTTCCATTTGATAGGAACTCCCGTGTCATAGCTTGTTCGAACTGGATCAAGGAGCGGTGAGTTCGTCCAAATTTGCGAGTGACAGCTCATGCAAGTTTCGGTCGCAGGAATGCCAGCGTAGCTCGATTTTTCGACACTCGTATGACAGTACCGACAATCAATTCCTAACTCCCAATTGTGGTGTTGGTGGGAAAAGGGAACTGGTTGATTCTTTGCGACGCCTACTTTTGTATTGGCTGGCGACCGCGACAATGCCGCGAGAGCGAGACCAACCGTCAATGGCAACACTGCGATTGCAATAATCGTCATGTGCGCTATTGAGTTGGCATTTGGTTTAAAGACCTGCGAACCCATATTTATCTACCGATGCTCCTTTTGTTAGCGCCCGCGCTGCTTCCTTGCAGGCGGTTGCTGTTTGCGAAACTGATGTTCGCGGACCGAAAATGATGATACCGAGTCTGGATTCCGAAATGCTTTGCCTTCATGCCATCACCACAACTCTATCGATGGCAAACATAAGAAACAATATTGCTAAGTACAGCATGCTGTAGTGGAAAAGCCCACTTGCAGGCAGCCGCTCTGACATATTTTTCCAAAGTTTCCAGAAGCTACGAATGAGGATTAAATTGAGGACAAACGCGCTGATTCCATAGATCCAACCAACCTGAGGAAAGAGCAACGGAACGAATGTCGTGATGATTGTTGCCACCATGTAAACGCCAATTTGAATAACGGTTATTCGGTCGCCTTTGACGACGGGCAACATAGGAACACCAGCAGCGGCGTAGTCATCTTTGATCAGCAGCGCCAGTGCCCAAAAGTGGACTGGCGTCCATACAAATATTATTCCGAATAAGTATAGGGCCAATGGGGGAAGGCTATTCGTAACGGCTGCCCATCCGACCAAAGGCGGAAATGCTCCAGCGGCACCACCGATGACGATGTTGTGCCAAGTCCGTCGCTTGAGAAGCATCGTATAGATCACGACATAAAAAACAAGCCCGCTAAGTCCCATAAGGGCACTTAATGGAGTTGCAAATATCCACAACAATAAAAACGAGAGGGAAGCAAGAGCAAACGCAAATACGAGGGCATTAAAGCTGGAAATACTTTGAGTTACTGTCGGCCTCTTTGAGGTTCTTTTCATCGATATATCGATGTCACGGTCAATGACCATGTTAATCGCATTTGCCGCACCCGCGACCATGTATCCGGCGACACTCACGATCATGAACAAAGCTGTTCCCGGCCACATGCCTTTCGCGGCGACCATTGCCGTCATGGTGGTGAACAAGAGAAGGCTTATGACTCTAGGCTTTGTTAAGGCTATGTATGCCTTGATCAAGTCTTTTCCTTTCAAAGTTTCCGGAACATCAGCTTCGTCTGGTGCAGGTCGTGCTTCGACAGGCTCAATGCCGACGCCAAAAGCGGCGGCGGCCAGTACGACGACCGAAATCCAATTCAAATCAGCTAACACAAGATGAACCATTTGAAGGAAGACTGGAGCCTTTAGGAAAAGATTTAGACCACCAATCGCCATTTGAAAGATCAAGATTCCGATCAGGAGTTTGGAGGCGTTTTTGACAAATGGATCTGGACGCAAGTGCTGAATAAGGCTACACATTAACAGCAGATAAAGACCAATTGAAATCGAACCAATTGGATGCGCCACGGCAAGCTTACTCGCCCAAAACGCCGTAGGCTTAAGCATTTCACTGAGCCCCTCAACATCGGGACGGACTTGGTGGCCAAAGGCAGAAATCGCCCCACTTACGCCGACGAGAATGGTTCCGAGGAAGCCAAATCCGAGGAGCCAGCCAGCGGCACCTTGCTTTTTGATTTGAAAGGGACGAATATTGCTGGCTGATAGAGCAGCCAGAGCAATCGCTCCAACGAGCATGAATGTACTAACGACATGAACTCCCATCCACTGGGCCCTTTCAAGCGTATCGTTAGAGGTAACGAGTCCCTTGACGACCAAGTGTCGACCAACAAGACCCTCAAGACCCGTAAACAATAATGCTATTCCGGAAAAAACCTTCGCTGGATGCCATTTGGCAAAGGCTCGAATTGCCCAAACAAAGAGTGCTATTGCAATAAAGCCTGCGAGAACGGTTGAAATCCGATGGGATGATTCGATGATGGTTGCGATCGGACCTTTTGTTGGATCTTTGGGACCGTTACATAGCGGCCAATTATAACCGCAGCCATCGCCGTACTTCATAGCCCGGAGAAATACACCCCAGGCGACCACAAGAAGGTTGTAAAAAAGCGTCAACCAGGCGAAACTCGCGAAATTTGAATTACCAGGGAGCCGGTCTCCCGAATCAATCGGAGAGGCCACAAAGTTTCTGAAAAAATTGAAACCTTTCTGGGGGGTCATAACGCTCTACCATCATTAAACCTTAATTTTGAGTTCAAATAGTAGTTAGGCAGGAGGGAAACAAGTCTGATTTTGTGGTCTGAATTGTCCTCAAAAGGGAGCTAGGTTTTAGCCATTTCGCGCTTTTTTAGTTCTAACAGGGTCCAAGCTTGTCCAGCAGTATCGAGCATCGCCAGGACATTTTCATCAACTCCCATCGATCGGAGGGCTTCTTTTTGATCTTGAGTCACATTGTTTTGCCGCCAGCCGGTTTGAGCAAGCGTAAGCCCTTTCGTGAATGGCCAAACGTCTTTTATTTTCCGGTCTGCCCTGCGAAACGCTTCACCAACTTCGCGACCAAGTTCAAATTCAATCGGATCCCTGACGCTCGATGTCACAACCAGGTGAAAGAATCCGAGGGCGTCTTCTTCGATAGCCGCCATGCGATGGCCTTCGAGCTTTGAAGATCCACAAGCTAGGAGGTAACGCCCTTCTCCGACCTTCATCCAAGCGTTGCCACTTATTCCAAGAACCTCTTCCGGCGGAGTCAATTCGGACAATATATCAACAGCCGTCAGTGACGAGTCAAGCTCTTCAAAGTTGACGTTTCGTCGGAACAGCAATGCCTGGGCGCGCGGATCGAGCTTGTCCCACTTCTGCATCGCTTCGAGCAATGTGTGACCTTCGAGATCGAAGTCCTGAGGTAGTCCAACTACGCCGGCAAGTGACGGCGTGTCTTCCTCTTTTTCGGGTTTCGGTGCGGTTAACCGTTTGCCGTTGTCCACCACATCGATTACCAGACAATCTGACTTTGCCGATTTGGCGATTCTGTCTCTTCGGGCGGTAGCATCGGCAAGCCCTTCAATTGTGTTCGGGAGAACTCTCAAGCCTCGGCCAATCATTTGGCAGAAAAGTGCCCAGCTTTTGGTGGGTCTGAGGAGGAGAATGCAGCCAACATCAGGGACATCGAACCCTTCCGTAGCAATTTCTACATTCACCAAAATCTGGGTTTTGCCAGACCTGAATCGGCTCATGATTTTGGCTCGGTCGTCCATTCTCATCGAGCCATCAACAGACTCAGCGGTGAATCCTTCTAGCCTAAAAAGCTCAGCTACAGTTTTGGCGTGATCAACGCCGGTACAAAAGACAATTGTCTTTCGATCCTTGCCAATCTCGGTCCAATTCTCAAACGCGGTTCGGTTGCGGCTCTCCGTATTCACCGCTTCTTGCAGTGCCCTAGAACTATAGTCACCGTGGACGATGCGAACGCGGCTGAGATCCACCCCAGTGGCGATTCTAAAACCACGAAGATCGGCGAGCCAACCGTCAGAGATAGCTTCACGTAACGTATATGTGAATGCGACTTCTTCAAAAATCGCTTCTTCCTCGCCATGCAATGGACGGTTGTCCATTCGGTGAGGCGTGGCAGTTACCCCGACCGTAAAGCAAGAACCATCGTATGCTCCGACTGCCCGCATGACATTTTGGTAGCTGTCGGCTGGGGCGTGGTGGGCTTCGTCAATGATCAGACAACCGGGGTTCCACTTACCTAACCTCACGTTGCCTTCTTTGCCGAGCGATTGAACCGACCCAACGATCACATGCTGTTTACTTGGTCGCTCCTTGAGGTTGGCTTCAATCTCGACTTTTAACTTTGGGTTTTGAAGGTGAATTCTTGCGGCGGCTTGCTCAAGGAGTTCTCTCCGATGAGCAAGTACCAATGTCGATGCTTTCGCTTCCTTGTAGAAGTCACCAATAAGTGCACTAAATAGTGTCGTCTTTCCGGTTCCAGTTGGCAAAACGGCCAGAACCCGGCTCAATCCGCGATCACGACACGCAAAGATCTGCCCTAAAGCTTTCGCTTGATAGGGACGCAATAAGACCTTTACCACGGTTTCGCGGGACTGCATCGGGAAAGATTCAAGACGGCACGGGTGGCAACAACGGTTCTTGTTTCGCAAACCATTCTGGCGAAAGATTTGAGCGGTAGAATCCACATCAATGATCTTCGCTCCTCTATTCGTTGCGCTGACCGTAGCTCAAAGTAATCCGTTTGATCCTGGTCCAAATCCGATGCTGATGCGGAACCCAACATTGAGCGCAACGACAATTGTATTTCAATATGCAGGCGACTTATGGTCAGTACCGAGGACTGGTGGAGATGCCAAACGAATAACCAGCGCGCCTGGAATAGAATCAAGCCCTCACTTCTCGCCTGATGGATCCACGATTGCCTTTAGTGCTCACTACGATGGAAACGAGGATGTTTATTCCGTTCCAGTCGGTGGAGGAGTTCCAAAACGGTTAACCGCTCATTCAGGTGAGGACACCGCTGTCGGTTGGACTCCCGATGGAAAGAATGTCCTGTTCACTTCTTCCATGCTTTCGAATACCGATTATGCGCGACTGCTGACGGTGTCAAAGAATGGCGGTATGCCAACGGCACTACCGCTACCGGCTGGAGTAGAAGGGTCTTATTCGCCCGATGGAAAGCACATTGCCTATGTACCGAACGGCAAGTGGCAGGAATCCTGGAAGCGATACCGAGGCGGTCAAACCACTCCGATTTGGATTGCACAACTCTCAGATTCCAAGTGGAAATCTATTCCACGAAAAAATACTAACGACGAAAACCCGATGTGGATCGGCGACAGTATTTATTACCTCACCGACCCTCTTGGTCCGATTGGAATGAATCGATTCGACACCAACTCTGGCAAAGTAACGACCGAGATTGCTGGCGCAGGCTTCGATATCAAATCGGCCAGTGCTGGTCCCGGTGCAATCGTTTATGAAAGACTCGGCTCTCTGAATCTTTTCGATCTTAAATCACGCCAATCGACACGGGTGCCAATTACGATTCGCAGTGACTTCCCGGAAGTCAGGACCGTATTCAAAGATGTCCGAACCCGAGTCTCCGGAATGTCCCTATCTCCCACGGGCCAACGCTTAGTAATCTCGGCAAGAGGCTGGATATTCACTGCACCCGCCGCAAAAGGCGACATTCGAGTTCTGAGCGGAAAGCAAGGCGTTCACCGACGAGATCCCGCATGGTCACCCGATGCCAAAACGATTGCTTATATCACCGATGAAGATGGAGTCCAGAAGCTGGCGCTGTACGATTTGGCGACGGAAAAGGAGAAGCGAGTTCCGCTTGCGGACGGTTCGGGTTTCTATCGAAATCTCGTTTGGTCCCCAGACAGTAAGAAGATTGCCTATGGAAGCGAAAAGCTGACTCTCAATATTTTTGACGTAGCGAGCGGAAGCAATTTTTTGGTTGATAAGCAAACCTATCGCGGACGAAGCGAAATCGATCCAAAATGGTCGCCGGACTCCAAATGGTTAACTTGGAGTCGTGACCTTACCAATCTTTACAATGCAGTTTTCCTCTACAGTCTAGAATCCAAGAAAGTTACTCAACTAACCGATTCCATTGCCGATTCGGAAAGCCCGATATTTGACCGCGACGGAAAGCATCTTTACTTCATAGCGAGTACAGATGTGGGACAAGGTGCCCACTTCGAAGACCTTTCGGCATACAATGCTCCAAATAAAACGAGCTCCATTTATGCGGTCGTTCTCCGCAAGAATTTGCCAAACCCGTTACAGCCAGAAAGTGACGAGGAAGGTTCCAAAAAGCCCGAAGTTGCGAAGCCTGAACCGTTCGGAATTGATCTTGACGGCATCGAGAATCGGATCATTGCCTTGCCGACACCTCGGCAAGGATATCAGAGTCTTGAAGCTGGACCTGCTGGATCGTTTTTCGCAATGGTCTCTCCGCCAAGAGCAAACATCGTGAGTGGCGGCGGTATGCCAACTGCTTATAAGTTTAACTTTACTGATAGAAAATTGGTCAAATTCGCCGACGGAATCCAGAGCCTTGTCAGTTCCATGGACGGATCAAAGCTGTTGATTTCTCAAGGAGGCGCGGTTTCCATTGTGCCATCAGCCGCCCCGCCAACACCGGGACAAGGTGCGGTCGATCTCTCAGGACTAAAGGTCAAAATTGACCCGAAAGCCGAGTGGGCGGCAATGTTTCATGAGGTTTGGAGGAATGAAAAGTTGCTACTTTATGCACCTAACATGCACGGCATTGATGTTGACGAAATGGACCGTCGATACACACCATTTTTAGCAAATATCTCATCCCGAGAAGACCTCAACTATTTGTTCACAGATATGCTCGGTGAGCTTTGTGTTGGACACATGTTCATTGGAGGAGGTGACATTCCAAGTGTGCCAAGAGTGACTGGAGGGTTGCTCGGTGCCGACTTCAGCTTTGAAAATGGTCGATATCGGTTAACTAAGATTTATGATGGCGAGCGTTGGAATCCTGGGTTGACGGCCCCACTCGCTCAACCAGGGATTGAGGCTAAGGAAGGCGAATACCTACTCGCGTTTGATGGCGTTGAGCTAAACGACGCCATGGACATTTACCTTGAGCTTGAAGGCAAAGCTGGAAAGCAGGTTAAGGTGAAGATTGGACCAACTCCTGACGGGGTCGGATCAAGAGAGGTTGTGGTGGTGCCAATTGCAAACGACTACAACCTCAGGTTCCGAGCATGGGCAGAAGAAAACAGACGAGTGATCGACAAGGCCACCGGCGGCAGGGTGGGTTATGTTCACGTGCCGGACACTTCACCTCCGGGCTGGGAGGCATTTCAACGTTATTACTACTCTCAAACCGACAAGGATGCGATGATCATTGATGATCGATTTAATCACGGTGGAGCGGTCAACGATTTCATGGTTAACGAAATGCAGAAGCCGTTGGATTTCATCGATATTGCTCGATACGGCAAGCCGCTCAAGGATCCAAGCTCAGGCATCTATGGACCAAAAGTGATGCTGATAAACGAAATGGCTGGCTCGGGCGGAGACATCTTCCCATTCATCTTCAAATTGCATAAGGTCGGGAAACTGGTTGGACGTAGGACTTGGGGAGCAATGATCGCTTCCTATGGTTTTCAGGTTATTGACGGAGGCAGCGTCCGTGCCCCCGATGACGCGATGGCAGGTGCCGAAAGTGGCGATTGGGTCATCGAGAATGTTGGAACTCCGCCTGATATCGAGGTTGAGCTAGACCCTTATCTGTGGAGACAAGGGCGAGACGCACAACTAGAGGCTGCAATTGCCCAGATTTTTCTGGAATTGAAGAACTACAAACCGCACCCGATGAAGATTCCGGCGTACCCAGATAAGTCGAAGTTGCCGCCAGGTGGTGGCTAAGTAATCATTGCCCCGATGATCACTCGGGGCGCTGGTTTCGAAGATCAACTAGTTGACGCTGGATAGCTCGGTCTTGAGGACGTTGATTGAATCGATATTCTCAGGATCGACTTGGTTCAAAACCGCAAGATAGAGGCTCACAAAGTCGCCAAGGTAAGTCAGCGAAAGTAGCTTTTCGAGAAGCGTTTCGCCTACCGATTGGACATGGGTAAATGAACAAAGTTCCTTGACTAGATCTTCTGTAACTTCGGCACGTTTCTTCATCTTCGCACTCTCGTTTCCATCTTCCAAGATCATACCGACATAGTTGGTCACGCCCTGTTCGCCCGCTTTTACCCATCCAAGAATTTCGTTGTGGTTGAGTTCAGGAAATGCGTTGACAAATACGTGGTTCTTTGCGTTTTCGTTGATTTGTCCTTTCCATCGGTTGGCGACGATGAGCTGCCATCCGCCTAGTCCGTAAATGATCCCAAGCTTGCCATGGAGCGATGAGCCAAGCTCCTTTGCGATTGGGTTGGATCCTTCGACGGTCCATTCTTTGCACAGAGATTCGAGAAGGTCAAATGCTTTGCTGAAGTCTTGCTCAGGGAGTAACCCCATCTTTACACAAGCAGCTAAGACCGGTATCAGCATGAAGCCTAGCGCAGTTCGCGGTGGCTGTCCTCCTGGAACCGTGATAACCGGATATCCGTCAGCAATTGCCTGCTCCTTCAGTTTTCCACCGCTTGTGACACAGATAATCTGCGCGCCCGCCTTTTTCGCGTCAGCGTAGGCAGATAAGGTCTCTTCTGTGTTTCCGCTATAGCTAGTTGCAAAGACAAGCGTGCCAGCACCCACGTAAGAGGGAAGGTGATAATCTCGATTGACCACGAACGGAATTGAGCCAAACGCATCGAACATTGCGCGAACATAGTCGCCACCAACGGCTGAGCCACCAAGGCCAGTCAGCATTGCCGCGGTATAGGTTCCAGTCGGGAAGTCAATGCCATCAACTAAGGTTAGGGCGAGTCGGCACTGATTTGGATACTCCTCGGTGAAATGGAGCATGCCTTTTGGGTCTAGAGCAGTAACGGAGTCGCGGGAGTTGAGATCAATTGACATTGAAACCAGTTTACCGAGATTGATCCTCGTACTCTAGTGACAAGTTTGCAGTCTTTGCGAACCTGTGGACTCGGTAACGGAAACAACAAAAAAAGCGAAATCCATTATAGATCTCGCTTTTTTTGGCTAACAGCTTGAAGCTAAAAGCAAGCAGCTGAATTATTCGTCCGCAAACGGATCGTATTCTTCTTCGCTAGGAGCGGCTGATACTGGTCGAGCCGCCGGAGCGCCACCACCGGAGTTTCCGCCGGCAAAACTTCCGCCACCAGCATTGCCACCAGCTTCGTCTCGAGGTCGATCAAGCCCATTTACGTTATCGGCAACAACTTCAACCGACTCTCGGTTTGTCCCGTTTTGATCAGTCCACTTTCGAGTCTCTAGTCGTCCATCAACTGCGACTAATCGACCCTTTTGGAGGTAGCTGTTCACGTAATCGGCGGTTTGCCCCCATGCTTTGATGCGGAAGAAATCGGCATCGGGTGCACCATCCTGTGGCTTGATTCTCTTTTGGACCGCAATACTAAAATCGACAACATTCTTACCAGAATTTGTCGTTCGCAATTCAGGATCGCGAGTTAGTCGTCCGATCAATACAACGCGGTTTACGCTCATGGTTGATTATGCCTCTTTGAGGATTGTGATGTGTCGCATGACATCGTCGCTAATTCTCATCAATCGATTGAGTTCAGCAGGAACATCACCTTCAGCATCAAAAAGCATGATAACGTAGTTGCCTTCTTTTTGACCAGCGATTTCGTAAGCAAGCTTTCGCTTTTCCCACTTTTCGGCAGAGTTAACTTTTCCACCTTTGTCTTCAACGACTTTCTTAAATTTATCTGCGATCTTTTGGATCTCGGAATCTTTGAGTTCCGGTTTAACGATATAGAGTGTTTCGTAACTTCGTGTTGCCATTTTTCTCCCTTTGGTCTATCAGCTCCGAACGCATTCGGAACAGAGAGTAGAACGAATATGATACCACGGAAGGAGCTACTGGGTCTCAGTGGGCAAATCACAGCAAGGGTTCCTGGAAAGTTCACCCTCAAAATCTATTCGAGTAGAGTCCCGTTCACATTCAGCTTGAAATCATAGCCAAACAGCTCAGCCGAGCGTCGACACATCACCATTCGACTCAGGAAGATTTCAAAATACTCCATAACGGTGGCTATTGAAGAATCAATCTCGAGGCTCAATTGAATGGTCCGAGCATCATTGTCCATCTCCACTCGGCTTTTTTGGACCGCAGCATTGACTCGATCATGGATATCGTAGGTTTCGACGATCGGATTTTGAACTCTACTAAAGTGAACATCACTCTTATCAGCAATGATGAGCGCGGCACTCATGGTGGAAATTGGCATACCGACAAGTTCTTCATGATTTCCGATAGCACCTAAAATGGGTGCCATTTCCGTAGCGTCCATTCCCATTTCATTGAGGATAACGAATGCCATGGAAGCGCCATGGAGTGGATGTCCAATTCGATTGATGACATTGCCAATGTCATGGAGATAGCCAGCAATCTGACCTAGTTCGATGTCCCGAGGGGATGTTCCAAGGTTTTCCAAGATGTAGCGAGTAATGGATGACACTACACCTACATGACGATGCCCATGTTCCGTGTAGCCCATGGCTTTCATAACCTCATTGGCACCATCTATCAGCTTTTTGACCTTAGGATTCGATTTAACATCCTTTATGGAAACTAGCTTTGGACCCGAGAGACTCACTTGCTCAGCCATCTATTTACTTCCTATCTTATCCATGCTCACGATCAACGTTCTATTCGTTCGCTGCTCTTGTTTGACGATACCCACGCCGCGTTCGAAACACGTTCGTACTTCGATCGGAATATCATCCTTAGAACCAGCTAACTGAACTCGCAAAACAGTTTCAACGACATTGGTTTCCCCGGAGGTAAGCGTTATTGTCGTACGCCGTTGGCTTAAAGTTGCGGTTGCGCCCCGAGATTTCCCATAGCTTTCAAAATGCCCAGTCCAATTCTCCACACGAATGAACTCTTCGTCTTTCGATTTCTTTCGTTCAGGAATCTTGTCTTCAACAAGGATTGGGATTGGCGGATTGAACATTGTGTTGGATAGCATGGATGCTTGAAGAGTTTTCTTGTTCCAAGCTAGTCGGGACTCTCCAAGGTCACCATTGAGGACACGACCTTCTACTCCTCCTACGCTCACCCTCTTTCCAACCTTTACGGTGGGAACATTGCGCTGGAACGAGCTAGTTTCGGAGTATTGCCATTCCTTTTCATCAACCAAGGGCATGTACGATGGACCGCCCTGACTGCAGGCTCCGATGACAATCATGGGGATGAGGAGGGCAATCTTCTTCATATCTTCTCTAGCTTCGCAAGCTTTTGAACCAGTTTCTTGACTCCTGTAACACCTGGGAACGCGACTGTAACCTCAGAATCGTCCTTGATTGGATTACATGCTATTACGACACCGATACCGAATTTCGCGTGCTTCACTCTTTCTCCGACGTCAAAAAGTGGCTTGATATGTCGTTCGGGCTTAGGAGGCTGAGGCTCAGTAATTGTGTACGTGCCAGTTCGTTGTTGGGTTACAGCCCTAATCGGAGGAGCATAAGAGTAGCCCGCATCGCCTCTAATTTCCAAAATCTCGGCGGGAATGTCATCGACAAACCGCGAGCGAGCATTGAAATTTGGCATACCGTACAAAGACCGACGATGGGCGTGGCTGAGGTGAAGCTCTTCTCGGGCTCGGGTCATTCCAACATAACAAAGACGCCTTTCTTCTTCGAGTTCAGTATCTGAATACAAAGATCTCGAATGCGGAAAGACTCCTTCCTCAAGACCAGATAGAAAGACAACAGGGAATTCCAGACCCTTTGCGGAATGGAGAGTCATCAAGGTAACTGCGTCGCCACCTTCTACTAAATTGTCAATATCAGCTACAAGCGCGACGCTTTCTAAGAAGGTACCGAGGTTTGGCTCATCCGAAGTTTCGTCGAACTGAACTGTAACGTTGATGAACTCCTGAAGGTTTTCTAGTCGGGCGATGCTTTCTTCGGAGTGCTCTTGTTTAAGCGCATCCAGGTATCCACTTCGAACCATCAATGCTCGCAAAATCGGAGTGACCGGGCCGTGTTCAGCAATATCTTGAGCTTCGGTTATCGCGTCACAAAATGCTCGAATGGAACTGCTTGCCTTCTTTTGCATTGAGGCCTGGATTCCTTGATCATTTGCTGCGGTAAACAGGCACTCTTCCGTTCTTGTTGCCCAATCTTCCATCAGCGCAAGAGCTGTATTGCCAATTCCCCTGGTCGGTGTATTCACGACACGCTTGAAGCTGACGTTGTCTCTTGGGTTGTAAACCAGCCTGAGATAAGCCAGCATGTCCTTGATCTCTTTCCTCTCGTAAAACCTTTGCCCACCAACGAGTAGGTGAGGGATTCGGCTAGTAAGGAATGCTTCTTCAACGACTCGGCTCTGAGCATTTGTTCGATACAAGACGGCGAAGTCTTTGTACTTTCGTCGTCCTCGCTGGACATCACCAAGGATCTGGGTAGCGAGATTCATCGCTTCTTCCTGCTCGGTTCCTGACATGGTTAACGTAATTGGAACGCCATTCTCATTCTCAGTCCAAAGTTGCTTGTTTGCTCGTGACCGGTTCTTTTTGATGACTTCATTTGCCGCAGAGAGAATGTTCTGGGTTGATCGGTAATTGCGTTCTAATTTGACAATCTTTGCGTCGGGATAGTCGCTACCAAATCGAAGGATGAGACTCACGTCTGCTCCTCGCCAAGCATAGATGGACTGATCATCGTCTCCGACGACAACGATGTTGCGGTGCTTTTCCGCTACTAAGTGAACGATGTTGTACTGGGCGATGTTGACGTCTTGGTATTCGTCGACCATGACATGAAGAAATCTCTCTTGGTACTTTTCAAGAATTTCCTTTCGCTGTTCGAATAGCCGGTTGGCAAAGAAGAGAATGTCATCAAAGTCCAAGGCATTGGCGCGCTGGAGAGCCTGGTTGTACGCTTTAAAGATTCCAACTACGGTTGTTTCAAAGAACCCAGCGGCTCGGGCTTCGTACTTTTCCGGCCCTTGTAGCTTTTCTTTGGCTTTTGAAATCTCGTTGAGAACTGCCCTTGGTTGAATGGACTTATCATCAATGTTTTTCTGTTTCAGGATGTCCTTAATCAGGGAAATCTGATCGCCATCATCGTAGATGACGAAGTTCCTGTCAATGCCTATTGCACTTCCGTCAATGCGAAGAATGCGCGCACACAATGAGTGGAAAGTTCCGATCCACATCCCCTTGGATTTGGGGCCAGCCATCACCTCAACCCGCTCAACCATCTCACGAGCAGCCTTATTAGTAAAGGTCACCGCCATGATTCGATATGGAGGCACTCCTTGGTCTAGCAAGCGGGCAATTCTCGTCGTAATGACTCGCGTTTTTCCTGAGCCAGCTCCGGCAAAAATCAACAGCGGTCCAGCGGGATAAATAACGGCTTCAAGCTGCTCTGGGTTCAAAGAATCAAGGTCTAAATTGGCAGTCATTAAGCTCATTTACAATTATGCTTGGTAAAACACTTGTTGTGACCTGTAACTTCGGGCTAAAATGGGGCGTCAGTATCCCTAGAGATCACAAAAGCAAAGGTCACGAGACCGGAGATATACAGACGATATGAAACGGGCAATAAGTAGCATCATTTTCGGAGGAGCAACGATTTTCGCATTCGCGCAAGGTTCCTTCACCATCGTTCGGCCATTCGATGGCTCAAAAGTTCGCGAAATGGTGAAAGTACTATTTCCAAAGAACAGCGTCCCCGAGGGTTCCGGCTACGTCGGAATTTTTATTGACGGAGATTTTTTGGAAGCGGTTGCTCCAAAGCTCTCTGCGGACAATAAATATTACGAGTATTTGCTCGACACCAAGAAATTAGAGGATGGCACTCACAAACTCGAAGCCAAGCTCTATGTTGACTACAGCAATCAACCAAGAATTGTTGACACGAGTAGCGTTGACGTTACCGTTGCCAATAAGTCAAGCATTGCTGTTCCAGAAGATGGTTTTCAGCTCCGATATCGCTTCACTACTGGTCAAGAAAGAATTTATCGACTTCAACAACGAGTGATTTCAAACGTCATCAGCGAAGAAGACCAAAAGAAACAAGGCTCACGACCATATCAAATCCAAGAAGACGGCGAATCCTTAAAGATGCTTTATGCTTGTGACAACGCTTACGGAAATGGCGATGGCTTAATCCGAATGCAGCTCGTCCCAGACAAGGGAATCAAGAATCGAGAGTATTCCTATGTAACCGCTGGTGACAATGACGGTCCGAAAAAGTATTACCCAGCCGACATGGCCGGCGTATACATGAAGGTTAATTCTACTGGTAGAGAAATCTTCGGATCCTTCCCAGATTACTTTGGGCTCGAAGGAAATGTCGGACAAGCCGCAAGACTTGCACTATTTGGTGTATTCCCTCTCCCTACTCTCCCATCAAAAGGCGTCAGACCTGGCGATACGTGGCAGACCAATTTCCAAATGGGTTCCATTGACATCAATAACCCGCATGTTCAAAAATCTGTAGTAAGGGTCGTACCAGCCCGGGGCGAACTACTTGGTGTTGAATGGGAAATGGGGCATCCTTGCGCAAAGATTAAGAACACCATTGCTGTAGGAACACCAATCGGCAGACCAAAAGGAAGCGGTGCTGCCGATTCAAGTCAAATTGCCGACGCTAAAGTTTCTATTGAAGAGACTATTTGGTTCGCGCTTGATACTCGCGTCGTTGTGAAATTTTTCCGAGACATTACCACTGAAGGAAAGGGTCAATTTGGCTTAGCTGCCGGTGGCGGCGGTGGAGCACCAACTGGTGGTCCTTCAGCGGCCGGCGCAGCCGGCGGCGGTGGAGACCGAGGTGGTAGCGGTAGTAAAGGTCCAGGCGACTTCCGCATCTCAGACAGGCACATGGGTCCTCAAGGTGGACCTCCAAGTGCAGCAGGTGCAGCAGGCGGACCTAACCAAGGTCAGTTCCGACCTGGTCAAGGAGGCCCTGGTGGTCAACAAGGTGGACAATCCGCATTTATTCGAATCCGAAGACAGTACCTTTTCGTTTTGGAGAAGTAATCTGTAACGGTGGACGAAGACTCTCATAAGCAGACGCCGCCGAAAAAGCGAAAGAAATTTGGATGGAGCTCCCCGGATCACAATCCGGAGGAGTTTCGTCTTTCTTTGGTCGAGCACTTAGAAGAATTACGAACTCGCGTTCTTCGGTCTGTTGGCATCCTACTTTTCTTTTGGGTAATTGCCTGGATCAAATTCACAGAAATCAATGATTTCTTAACCTTGCGTGCAAATGATGCAATTCGTAAGAGTTTGCCGAAAGATATTCCATTCCGTGAGGTTTTTCATAATGCCCCAGACGCATTTATGCTCACCTTCAAGGTGTCCTTCTTTTGCGCACTTATCGTTTCTTTCCCTTTCCTGGTGCTGCAATTGTGGGCGTTTATTGCTCCCGGACTAAAGCCAGAAGAACAAAAGCCTCTTAAGAAAATCGGTCCGGTTAGCTTGTTCCTTTTTATTCTTGGTGGGTTCTTTTGTTGGCTTATTTTGCCTGCCGCATTTACATGGTTCGCCAGCTACTTGGTGAACTACTCCGATGTAGGACTTAACCAAGAAGCGGGAATGATGACAATGCTGTCACTAAAGAGCATTCTCGCGTTCGGAATTGGCTTCCAGCTTCCAATGGTCGTCTTCGTCCTCGGCGCCCTCAATCTCCTTTCATCTGATACTCTCATCAAATATTGGCGACATGCCGCCATTGCGATCTTCTTTATTTCTGGCGCTATCACGCCCAGCAACGATATTCCATCGATGCTCATGATGGCAGTCCCGCTTACGATTTTGTTCATGGTAAGCGCCTATGCGGTTAAGATAGTGCAAAAGAAAAATTCGCCCGAAGAAGACACATATCAATACGAGAATGAAATTCCGGCGTATGAAGCACCCAAAGCTTTAGCCAACGAGTATGAAACACCAATAGTTGACCAAGGCGAGGAGTCTGACTCCGATCATGTCCACCCCTGAGTTTCCCAGTAATATCTCCGACCAGATTGTTCATATTGATGAAATTGGGCGGCGAGACGCTGACCTGCTTAACAACGACCTGGATTTGCCGCACGCTCTCAGCGTGCTCATCCCGGCTAAGCTCTATCGGCATCAATACGATGCCATAAAAGCGGCTAGGGCTGGCAATGACGTCTTGGTTTCAACCGGGACGAATTCTGGCAAGTCGCTATGTTTTCATGTTCCGGCTCTTGCTGCTTGTTGCGAGGAGCCAATGGCTCGGGCTCTGTTTCTTTATCCCACTAAGGCTCTGGCTCACGATCAACTCGGAAAACTCGAACTTCTTGGCAAGGATCTTTCGGTGAGAGTGGCAACTTATGACGGGGATACCCCAAAGAGTCATCGTTCACCAATCCGAAACCTCTGCAATATTGTTCTAACAAACCCCGATATGCTCCACATGTCGATTTTGCCAAACCACGCGAACTGGACGAAGTTCCTCAAAGCGCTTCGAGTCATCGCCATCGATGAAATGCATACTTATCGCGGGGTCTTTGGTTCTCACGTAGCCCAAGTGTTGCGGCGTCTGCTAAGGCTCTGCGCTTGGTACCACAACAAGCCGCAAATCATTGCTGGATCTGCCACCATCGGTAACCCAGAAGAGCTATTCGAGAGACTGACTGGTCGGAAAGGAGACTTGATCGACCAAGATGGTTCGCCAAGTGGTCGTAGAACTGTGGTCTTCATGAATCCACCGATGTTGCCCAACCAAACTCGTCTTAGCTCCAACATTGCGACCAGCGAAGCGTTGGCATCCCTCATCGAATCTGATGTAACGACTCTGGCGTTTAATCGCTCACGTGTTGCAACCGAATTGACTCTTCGATACACGAAGAAGCGTCTTGGAGAAGAACTGGAAGACCAAGTCGAAAGCTATCGAAGTGGCTACACTCCTAAAGAAAGAAGGCAGATCGAACAAGCTATCATCAAGGGCAAGATCAAAGGATTAACTACCACCAACTCCCTTGAACTTGGAATTGATATCGGTAGCCTTGATGCCGTAATCTTAAACACATACCCTGGGTCTCAGTCTAGTTTTTGGCAACAAATTGGTCGCGCCGGACGAGGAACAAAAGACTCCCTGGCGATGTACATCGCTGGAGATAATCCCCTCGAGCAGTACCTTTTGGACAACCCTGAAAGGCTCCTCAACGGACGGAATGAGTCCGTTACGATTCAGCCATCAAACCCGACCATTCTCGGATCTCAGCTGTTATGCGCCGCCTACGAGCGACCACTAGCACCCTCCGAATGCGAGCTGTTTGCGCCAAACGCCCTCGACATTGCCGAAGGATTGGATCGGGCGGGAGAACTCAAGTTCCAGGGCGGTCACTTCTATTATCCTGGCTTTGAGCCTCCAGCACTTAAAGTGAACATTCGGGGAGCAGGAATGGAAATGGTCAGCCTTTTGGTTGGCGGAGAAGAACTGGGAACCATGGAATATGCAAGAGCGCTCACTCAGGCGCACCCAGGGGCAATCTATTTGCATCGAGGCGAGCCATTTGAGGTTACCGAGCTGGACTTGGACAAGATGCAAGCGCATTTGAACCGGTTCACAGGGAGCTACTACACTCAGGCAAAAATTCAAGCATTGCTTGAGCCAGGCTACTCGGTGAGCAAGAAGGAACTCTATGCGCTCGCCGGTTGCAAAGTTACGGACCTTGTCATTGGATACAGCAAAAAGAGCTTCGATGGTGATACCGTGCTCGATGTTCTTGCCCTTGAATTGCCGCCGCGAGCTTTTGATACGGTTTGTCTTCGCATCGATTTGCCTCAACTGGACATGGACGGTCCGCTTGAACAACAGATTGCTGGCGTCCACGGCCTCGAACACGCGCTTTTATCGCTCGCACCCTTAATTGCCGGGTGTGATCGCAATGACCTGGGTTCCGCCTGGTTTTCGATGTTTCACGAAACGATGTGTCCAGCAATTTTCATCTATGATCGGACTCCCGGAGGAATTGGGCTCGCAGAAGAGCTGTTTAAGCGTGCCGATGAGTTGGTTTCCGCGGCTCTCGACCGGATTCGCAAGTGCGAATGTGACCGTGGGTGCCCTGGATGTCTCTATTTAGCTCAATGCGAATTGGGAAATGAACAACTTGATAAGGGAATGGCATACCAAATGCTCCTCCAGCTAAAGAACCTGTCGAAAGGGTAACTTCTAACTGTCAAATGATCATTGTAATGCAAGTTGGTGCCACCGAGGCACAAGTCGAAGCTGTCGCCAGTTATATTCGCGACCGCGGTTTTGAGCCTCTCGTTCTCCCGGGAGAGGGACGAACCGCGATTGGCATACCATCATCGCTCAACAACGATCAACGCACTGATATTGCGGCTCAAATCAGCGCAATGGAGGGAGTGAGCCGAGTCACCCAAACCTCTCACCCTTATAAGCTGGCCAGTAGGGAATATCAGCGCGAAAACACCGTTATCAAAGTCAAGGACGTCGAAATTGGAGGAAATGCCTTTGTTGTGATGGGTGGGCCTTGCTCGATTGAGTCTCAAGCCCAATTTGAAGCTGCAGCTGAAGTTGTCAAGGATTCTGGAGCAACCATTCTTCGCGGCGGTGCATTTAAGCCTCGAACCTCGCCTTACTCCTTCCAAGGGCTGGCGGAAGAAGGTCTGCGGATCATGAAAGAAGTCGGCGACCGATTTGGCCTGGTCACGATTACCGAAGTCATGAGTGGGGACATGGTTCCTTTGGTCGCCAAGTACGCAGATATTCTCCAGATTGGCGCAAGATCAATGCAAAACTTTCCTCTGTTGGTTGAAGCCGGAAAGAGTGGAAAACCCGTGTTTCTCAAGCGAGGACCGGCGGCTGGTGTGGATGACTTTTTGCTCGCGGCCGAGTACATCATGAACCAAGGCAACCCGAACGTCATTCTCTGCGAACGCGGAATCATGGCATTCGACAGTACCTACACCCGCAATGTCCTTGACTTGGGCATTATTCCGGCACTAAAAGAGTATTCTCACCTGCCCGTAATCGCCGATCCTTCGCACGGAACTGGCGTTGCTCGCTACGTTCGACCAATGGCGAAAGCGGCGATGGTCAGTGGGGCGGACGGCGTGATGATCGAGATGCATCCGAACCCGAAGGAAGCGTTGAGCGACGGTTCTCAGGCATTGACTCCAGACACATTCATTTCGGTCATGGAAGATCTGAAGAAGCTCGCTCCTTACGTCGGCAGGTCTATGTGAAAGCCATAAGCCAGTACCTTTACAACTGACCTCGGCGTAAGAACAACAAAATTCTGGTTAGATCCACTTTTTTGGTAACCAATAAAGCTCCACTTTAAGATTTGCCCCTTTTGAACTAAGAAATTGAATTCTTCATCGGAGACGATCGCACCATCCGGAAGATCACTTAACTTTGCAGAAATCTTCTCACCTATTCGCTCTCGATGAAGAACGTCGTCCATCTCAACCAGAGACTTCACTGGTTCATTGACTTCGTTCCAGATGCGTTTGAATTCAGTTGCGCGTTCGCGTTGGCATTCCATACAGGGTCGATGACCCGCCGCCAACGCGGTAGCTTCATCCAGAAAGAACAGCTCGGTGTAGTGCCCCGGTCGCATGACCTGGCGATGCCACCCTTTGAATTCAAGTTTGCAATAGATCCACCGCTTCAGTTGAGAGTGCCGAACGATCTCTTTTCGATCGTTATGAAGCAGACCGCGGTTCCCCATCCATTTTCCTCGGTGGGGAACCGCGTACAAATTACCTTTCGGATCAACACGGTTTTGAAGTGGCACTATTTTATTGTCTTGAGTAGTTCGATAACCGCCCGCTCAAGTTGGAGGTCTCGACCTTCCATCCATGCGTTCGGGTCAAACCAGACCGTGTGGTCCATCTTTCGACCATTATTCTCGGTGTTCGTTCCATCAACCGCATATGCGCCGATAGCCGGCATTCGGATCAGGCCGCCATCCCACAGCGGGAATCCACCAGTACCGATGACATAGCCCGGAGTTCGCTCACCAACGATTGGGCCGAGCTTCATCTTTCGAAAGCCTTCAGTGATAACCTCTGCGTTCGAGAACGAGAAGGAATTTGCCATCAAGGCAGTAGGCAATTCCAGGGCATCCCCACGATAAATGTTTTCGCTGAGCTTCAGACCAAATTCACCACGAGTCGTTCTGATCAACCAAGGTGTCTTGATTAAGACACCAAGGACATCGACAGCGGTCGAGCCACCACCGTTAAATCGTACATCAATAATAACGCCTTTCTTGCCCTCACCTTCGGTTCGAATTTCCCGTAGGAACTTGTCGAGGGACGGCTTGTCCATTGCCGAAATGTGCAGGTAGGCCAGTCGTCCTTCGCTGAGTTTTTCAACCATCTTTCGCTGATTCTCAATAAAGGCTTGATACTCCAGTGCCGTACGCTGGGCATTTGAACCTGGCTTAATCGTGACGGTCATTCTTGCCCCGTCTCGGTCAATAGTTACGTTCACTTTCTTGAGCAATTTCTTATTGAGCAGGGACGCCAATGAAGTTGGGCCGACCTTTTCTCCGTCAATCTCAACGATCTTGTCGCCTGCTTTTAGCTGGCTCATCGGATGATCGGCCGGTGAGTTGGGCACAACCCGTCCAACAATCCAAGCATTTGCGTTCAGGGCGACTGGATCAAGGTCAATGCCAAGAAATGCGGTTGACTCGGTGTTGGTGCCAGGGAAGTCCGTAACGGGTGCCGTAGCTCCCAAGTGAGAAGAATCTAGCTCTTCCATCATCTCACCCATCATTCGATAGAAGTCGGCTCGGTCATAGGCAAAAGGCACGATCTTAGCGTACTTCTCACGCATGGCAACCCAATCCTTTTTGTTCATGCCCGCATCGTAATACATGCTGCCGATTGCCCACCAAATCTCTTCAAAGAGTGCCTTTTCTTCGGCCTTCGCGTCAACGCTGTATTGGGCGCTAAACGAAACTGGGGCAAGTGCCGGTGATCCAGGGGCTAGAGAAGCCATTGTGCCGTTATTAATGACGTAGAGCTTTCCGTTTGTGAACTGTAGGTCCTGAATCGCAAGGGTTGGTCCGGCGGGCAAAACCGGCGTACTCGTACCGGTCGAGGCATTCATCAATTGAAGACCAACATCGGTTAGAGCGTAGATTGACTTACCGTCTGGCCCCGGAACCGCGCCAGCACAACCTTTTGTCGTCAATCGGCGGAGTCGCTGTCCCAAACTTGGCTCATACACTTTGACCTCAACTGGAGGCTTGTCTTTTGACGGCGGATTGTCGATCTTATCGAGATCATCCTCGATAAATGTGATATCGGCGGGAACAAGGTCAATAATAAACAAGTCTTGCTCATCAAATTCGGGAGACGTGAAGAACAGGCTCCGACCAGAAGAAAGGAACTGAGGAACCGAAACATCGCCGCGTTGGGGTCGGTTGACCATTTTTGCCACGACCATTTTCTTTCCAGACTTCAAATCCACAAGCGCGACATCGGTACGCCGACCTTCGAGAAAGGTTGTGGCGATGTACTTATTGTCGGGTGACCAAGAGAACACTGGCACCCCAGCTTCAAGTGCGTTTCTGAAGTTGCCTCTCACCAGCAATCGTGCGCCGGCACCGGCAGTATCCGAAATCCAAATCTCGCTGTCGCCCTTGTGATAAGCAACCATCTTTCCGTCAGGAGAAACCGACGCACTATGAACGTCAAGTTTTGGATCGCTGGCAAAATCCTTGATTACGCCATCAATCCCCACCGATTTGAGGTGTCGGAGGGTGCCTTGCATCGCCGTGTAGATAACAGTTTTGGCATCCAGCCACTGCGGATTGGAATCTCGCATTGGGCTAGTCGTTAACCGACGAGTTGTCCCACCTTTTTCGGGCAATAGGAAGATATCTCCGCGAGCATAGGCGGCAATTCTCTTTCCGTCGGGAGAAACCGACATTTGCTGAATCCCACCGGTTAGAGAAATCTCTTGCATCGGGTTGTTTCGATCGTCGTCTGGAACAGTTACGATGACCTCGGAAGTTGTTTCAGCAGCCGTATCCAGCACCATGAGGGTCGACTCAAACTCGTAGGCAATGTATTTTCCATCCTTGGTAACCGAAAGGTTCCGACTCGTGCCATTTTTATGGTGGGTCAGTTCCTTGTCGCCCTTGCCGAGTTTCCATATGTTTGGATACCCGCTACGGTTGGTCACCGAATAAATGGTGCCGTCTGGCATGACTTGCGGCGTTAGGTCGGTGTACTCGTTGTTGGTTAATCGCTTATGATTGGAGAGCGGAACGGTATTATCGGCAACCCAAATTTCGGGAAGAGCAGAAGACTGCATCGTTGGCTTTTGCCATGACGTTTCTCGGTAAGCACCTCGGTTGTAGTACACCTTTGTGCTGTCTGAGGAAACGTAAGGAGCAAATGGAGCTTCAAAAGTGTGACTGGTCATCCGTTGAATGTCGCCGCCGCCAGTTGGAACCCGAAAAATGTCACCACGGCTCCAAAGGTTTGATTGGCCATAAATAAAACGTCCGTCCGGCGACACTGAAGTTGGGATTTCGGCGCTGGAGTCAAAAGTAACCCTTCGAATATCGGTTCCGTCGGGCTTCATCGTGAAGACATCGGTACTTCCGTATCGTCCTGAGGCAAACGCGAGCCGAGATCCATCTCGGTACCAAACGGGTCGAGAATCAACTGCGGCATGAACGGTTAACCTTGTTGCCATTCCCCCGGTTCTAGCAACTGACCAAAGGTCGTTCTGCCAACTAAAGATAATTGTCGCGCCATCCGGTGAGATGGCGGGGAACTGCATTCGTTTAATCGTCGAGGCGACACTGACTGACGCAAGCACAAGGGCGAGAGCACCCGATAAGAGCTTCATGCTCAAAGTTTAACCGAACCGACGGTTAGGATGACGCAAAAAAAGACCCCAACCAAAAGGTTGAGGTCTCTTTTTTTCATTAACAGTTAAGATCAGAACTTAACTGAGAATTGAGCACCGATCTGGCTGCCCTTGATAACGCCGCCAACACTGCTACCAAATAATGGTGAGGTTCCTGCGATGCCATTGATGTCACTCATTTGGTAGAACATCTTGAACATGGTGTTTGCACCCATGTCGTA
Source organism: Armatimonadota bacterium (assembly GCA_031430115.1). GTDB lineage: Bacteria > Armatimonadota > Fimbriimonadia > Fimbriimonadales > Fimbriimonadaceae > Fimbriimonas. The sequence goes on from JANPAV010000214.1 coordinate 44,171, forward strand.
TCCGAAGCCAAGAGTCGTGAACTTGAATTGAGGAGCTGCTCCGTCAGTAACAAATCCACCCTTGAACTTGGTGTCTTCGTAGTCTGCCATCAGAGTCCAATTGCTATTAATCTTGAAGTCTGCGCCAAGAGTTGTGCTCTTAACTGCATCCTTATTAGTAGCTGACATTTGGTCTCCCTTGACATATCCGCCTCGAATAGTGAGCTTGTCGCTCAATTCATAATGACCCTTGATCGAAGTGGTCTTCAAGTCATTGAGGTTGTGATAAATGGCTGACTTGCCCCAAGCACCTGGTGCGAGGTATCCGTTGCCTACTTCTGAGTAGCCCAAGTTAAGACCAAGTGCTCCAGCAGTCCAGTCAATACCAAAGTTGGTTCGAGTGTTCTTGCTTCCGAAAGTAACATTGCTGCTACCAGCCTTGAACTGCGATCGTCCTGTACCAGCCGAAAGACTGATGCTATCTGAAAGCTTGTAACCTAGGTCGGCTCCAAATACTTCGAGTCGGTTTGAACCAGGAGTATTTGCAAGTGTATTTGAATCAAAGTCAACGAATGAAAGGCCAAGGTGACCATTTTCGCCAATCTTGAATCCAAGGGTTGCACCCATGGTTCGAGCAGTGCTCAAGCTGCCTGGGTTGCCCTGTGCAGATTGTGGCTCGCCGATTTGAATTGGCATAATTCCGTTTCCAGAAGTACCAGCATTGTTGTTTGTTTGACCAAAGAACAAGCCTAGATCGGTGTTTGCACCTAGACCGAACTTGAATGAAGCTCCGTCCATGGTGTATTCGCCGTTATCCATTCTGTCTTGCGAGTAGAACGTTGTGGTGTCTGGTCGTTGAAGAACAAAGCTACCAAGCTTAAGACCTTGTCGGCCAATCTTAGCGTCGAAGTTCAATCCGCCAATTCCATCATTCAAGGTTGCGTACAATCGGTTGAGATATACGTTGGTGTTATTGCTTCCACCGTTGTACATCGTTCCTCTTGAAGAAGCAGTTGAGGAACCGTCGCTGAAACCAGTACCGGTACCGTTTCCGAGCATGTTTCCTACAACGATTTCTCCTACAACATTGCTTGCAGAAACGTTTAGACCCAATTCGTGAAGAACGGTCAACGAGTCAATACCTGCGCCGCTGCCGGTGCTACCAAATCCGCGACCATCGCTGTTGATTGGAGTTCCACCAGGAAGGTTGCCCTTGAAGCCTGCACCCATAAAGAAGTTGGCATCGCCAGAAATCTTAACGTTGCTGCTCATTCCGCCGCCTTCAAGCTTCTTCAATCTCATGTTGATGTCAGAAAGATCTTTCTTCATTGATTCAACATCAACACCCATCTGAGAAAGTTCTTTCTCGTAGGTTGAAGACATCTTCTTCATTTGAGTGATATCGTCGCCCCATGACTTCATGGATGACATATCTTTTCTGAGGCTTGCAACTGAATCTCGAAGAGCTTGTACTTCTGAGTTGTCGACTTTGTCGCCGCCGCCGGTGCTCATACCATTGACCCTGGTTTCAAGGGCAGTGATTTGTGCGCCAAGGCCGTCGGTGACGTTCTTGAGGTTCATGTAAAGAGCATAAAGAAGGCTCGCCATTTCGTAGCGGGTCATCATTCGCTTGCCTTGGAAAGTTCCATCAGGGAAACCTGTTGCAATTCCTTCCTTCTTAAGTCGAGCGACTGCTTCGTATGCCCAGTGTGTGTCTGCTACGTCTGGGAAGTTATCTCGTTGTGCAAGGGCCGGTGTGACCATTGCAGCGCTGAGGACCACCGAGATTGCATATTTGAACGTTTTGTTCATGTTACTTTTTCGTATCTCCTGTATTTCTTGATGCTAATCTTTCGAATGTTTTTTGGCTCAGGAGGTCTTACACTTTCCTATGTTTCTTGTAAAACCTAGCTCCATTCACCTAGCACAATCCGTGCGATCACCATCATTGGCTATTAGCCAACCTTATTATGGGCACAATTAGATATATCCTGCAAGGAAAATGGTCCTTTTAGGGCAAAAAGACCACGCAATTTTACTTGGTCCGTTATTTTGCGGGGTTTTGAACCTGAATAGTCTCTTGGAATTGAATAAAAAAGACCAGGCATTTCTGCCTGGTCTTTTAAGTTTTGGTCCTGAAGGTTCAGAACTTAATCGAGTATTGGAACCCGTAGAATGAACCTCTTCCTGTACTGGAAACGCTCCTGAACCCATTTACTCGATCCAAGTTTGTATCTTGCCAGAAGACATTGAGCGATTTCATTGCACCCATATCGTAGGCTAGTCTTAGGGTTCGGAACTTACTTGAAGCGCCGTTTGCAAGACCAAGGAATCCGCCCTTGAAGTTGGTATCTTCAAAAGTAAGATTTGCGTTCCACTTGGAGGTGAGATCAGTTTCTACACCAGCCTTCCAGCTTGCATAGTTACCAACTCCAGCAATCGCTTCGCCTTTCTCGTACCAACCGTGAGCACCAATCTTCTTGGTGAGCTTCAAGGAACCGCTGACATTGTATGCCTTGGTGTCCGTGAGGTTTCGGAAGATTGAAACTCGACCCCAGTCGCCAGGAGCGATGTAGTTGGACTCAACATTTCGATAACCAAGCTTGAAGCTATGGTCGTCGGTGCGACTTCCAATTGCAACATCCCACCGGCTGTTCGCGGAGTTAATGATCGTGTCCAAGTTTTGAGTATCTGAACCCAACTGCTGAGCAATGTCTCCACCACCATTGGTAGTGAAACCTAGACCAACGGATTTTCCACCGCCGAGCTCAAGCATCATGCCGCCAAGATCGTAGGTAAGGTCAAGACCGTACACGTTCTGGCGGGTAATGATGGTTTGACCTGGCCCGCCTCTTCCAACTGGCTGGCCAGCAAGAACAGTAAAACCACTACCATCGAAGTCGACGTATGACGCAGAAATCTTTCCTTTGTCGCCACCAAACTTGAAGTCGTAGGTTGCACCCATCATTCGCTCAACATTTAACGTTCTGAGTTGAATTGGTTGAAGTACCAAGTCATCCGTGTTCGTTGCATTGCTTGCTTGACCAAAGAACAACATTCCATTTTCGCCAGCAAAGCCCATTTTTGCACCATCCATTCGGAAGGTGTGGTCGTCCCATCGGCTGTTCTTGTAGAACGAAGTCTTGTCTGGTCGCTGCAAGATGAATTTGTTGAGTTTGACCCCTTGTCGACCAAATGTCACATCCCAAGGCCGGTACTTACCAGTTAGTTCATGAATCCAAACGGAATCGTTCCCAGAAGAAATCCTCTGATACTGTCCGTCGTATGATTGGTTACCAAAGCCGCCGCCGTCATTGGTTGTGTTACCAATTACGAATTCTGCCTTGTATGGAACTGTTGCCTTATTGTCTTCGATGTTCAATCCAAATTCATGAAGAGCGGTAAGACTGTCAAAGCCTGCGCCTTGGCTGCTACCTTCAATGAACATGGCATCTTGGTTAACAATCCCAAACGCACCATTAGCAGTTGCTGATGCTCCCATCCAGAAGTTTGCATCTCCTGAGATGTTGATTCCACCTGGTGCCATTTCGAGTTTCTTAACTCGAGACATCACATCGGCAATGTTCTTTTGCATGTCTTTGACATCGACACCCAATGACTTGAGTTCGTTTGAGTATGCAGAAGACATCTTCTTGAGCTGAGCAAGATCGCTTCCCCATGCTTTCATCGTTCCAACATCATTCTTCATGCTTGATATTGCAGAACGAATGTCAGAAAGATCTGGCTTGGTTGGAGCTTCATCAGGCTTGATGCTGTTGATCTTAGCTTCAAGAGCTTTGATCTTCTTTTCGACTTCTTCATCAAAGCAGACTAACTTGGCGTAAATCGCATAGACAGCAGATGCCATCTCATAACGAGTCATGGTTCGGTCGCCTTTGTATTCGCCGTCTTTGAAACCGTGGACGAGACCGCTCAGTTTAAGGCGGTTGACACTATCTGCTGCCCAATGTGAATCCTTCACATCTGGAAATCCGGTTTGAGCTATTGCTGGAACAGCAAGACCCAACCCAAGGACCGCAGACAGAGCGTACTTATAAGTTCGCTTCATAACTATTTATTCAATTCTCCTTTTTCCTTTGGGGAACCCCATTCGAACTGCATAAACCGTTTTCTCACACTTTCCTATGTTACTTATGAGAAGCAAGTTCAGGCGGATTCGAAATCCAATATCCCCTGTGGCACAAGACCACAGACTCATTATTACTCTTTTATGTCGTTCCTGGCAACTATACCGGGGCAAATTCCCAAGTTCAAGCTGAATCTAAGTTCATTTCGAAGCTTGGATATCAGCTAAAATCTAAGTTCCCATGCTAGATAGAGAACTCATTCGTAAGCAGCCCGACCTTGTTCGGCACGGACTCCAACGCAAACGAATGGACTCGTCAATCGTCGATGTATTTCTCGCCGCGGACACCGAATTCCGCCGTGTCGCAACCGAAACCGGCAACGCACAAGCCGAAATGAACCAGGTTTCGAAAAGCATTGGCATGTTAATGGGGCAAGGCAAAAAGGAGGAAGCGGAAGCCGCTAAGGCAAAAGCGTCCGAACTCAAAGGTCGTGTTGGAGAACTTGAGGCTCTCCAAAGGGAATTGGAAGAAAAGCTCCATGCAATCGAATTGGAATTGCCGAACATCCCGCATGAATCGGCTCCAGACGGAGACGATGAAACCCAAAATCCGGTCATCCGAGAATGGGGAACAAAGCCAACTTTTGATTTTGAGCCGAAGCCTCACTGGGAAATCGGCGAACAACACGGCATGTTTGATGCGATCAGAGGAGCAAAGATTACCGGTAGCGGGTGGATGGTCTATAAGGGAATCGGAGCCCGAATCCAACGAGCCTTGTTCAATTACATGGTCAACTTTCAGACCGAGCAGAACGGTTATGAAGAGATTTATCCTCCGTTTGTGGTTAATCGCGAGTCGCTGATTGGAACAGGGAATCTTCCGAAGTTCGAAGACGATTTGTATAAGACTATTGACGATTTGTTCCTCATACCGACAGCAGAAGTCCCGGTTACAAACCTCTACCGAGACGAGATTCTGGAGGCGTCGCAGTTGCCCATTAAGCACGCTGCGTTCTCGGGATGCTTTCGGCGAGAGGCTGGAGCCGCCGGCAAGGACACTCGGGGAATTCAGCGAATCCACCAGTTCGACAAGGTCGAGATGGTGAAATTTGTTGAGCCATCAACCTCGTACGATGAGTTAGAAAAGCTCGTTCTCGATGCAGAATCCATTCTGCAATCGCTCGGCCTGCATTATCGAGTTATTGAGCTATGTACCGGTGATATGGGCGCGAAGGCGACCAAGATTTATGACATTGAAGTGTGGGCCGCCGGAGTACAGAAGTATCTCGAGGTCTCGTCTTGCGGAAACTTTGGCGACTATCAATCTCGCCGCGCAAACATTCGGTATCGACCCGAAATAGGGGCTAAGCCTGAGTTCGTTCATATCCTCAATGGTTCTGGCGTCGCGGTTCCTCGGCTCTTCGCAGCGATTTTGGAAGCATATCAGCAGTCCGACGGCAGTGTCATTGTCCCGGAGGCGCTTCGAAGCTACGTCGGCAAAGACGTTATAGGATAACGATTGCCGTTGAAAACGCGGGACCGCCATTATTTCCGGTCCCGCTGATCGTAACACTTGCCTGATCAGATTCTAGGCTCAAATCCGAGATCTGGTCGAGATAGAACTTGATTCGGCCAAACATCTTGCCCCGAAAATCGAGCCATGCGAAGTAGATGAAACGACGCCCATCGCCGTGAAACACAACTGATTCGCCAACCCAATGCTCTTCTCCTTTTCGGTTCTTTGCTCTGTCCAGTTGAACCGAAAACACTCCGGTTGAACTCATCACAAATTCTTTTTTAGTTTGGAGAACAAGTTGAATGGCCCCAAATCCGAAACATTCAGTCGGGATATCTTTCACGGTAATTGTGAGATTAACCATCAGTAAAGGACATTTTAGACCCGACGGGCAACCGCATATCGAATGCTTTTTTCGACCCGCCAAGCGATAAGGCTCACGGGGTCGCCCTCCGTCTTAAGCTGCTTGATGATGGTCGATGGATCAACGCCTGCTCCGCGTTGCTTGACTTCGAAGACTCGAAGATTGCTCTTGCGAAGGAACTCTTTGATTCGTTTGAAGTCGCTCGATTCTTGGAACAGGACTTCGTAGGCTCGCAGCCAAGGACTTGAAACGACCGTCTCGCCAGTGAGATAGCCGGGAGAATCGCCCAATTGGGGCAAACCAAAGTTGCCAAGCGCATGGGCACGTCCGGCGGCAGGGTCGGAATCGAAAATGATGCCCCACGGTTCGTTAACCGCGTCCTCGATTTCATATCGAGGTAAAGACTCTCCCGTTTCGGCATCCACGGCGAAAATTCCCGGTTCGACTTCTTCACCTGACCAGGCAATCGCCTCTCGACATTCGCCTCGATATGAGATGAATTCGATACGTTGCCCAATTGACTCAAGATATTCGTCTTGAAGCAACGGCGAAAGCTTGATTCCAGTTAGCTGGCGATCTCGGGGAATGTCGAGCGGGTTTGGCTCGTAGGTGCTTGGGTCGATGAGACGCCTCCCTGCACTATCACGCCGGTCCGGGTCCGCCCAGATGTAAGGACAGTCATTCGCAATGGCATAGGCGAGTCCATCTTCGTTTCGGATATCAACGCCCGGGCAGTTATGACGCGCAACTTCGGACCGCATTGCGTCGAGTTCGAACCCCGTGGCTGGACCACGTTTGGCCAGCGCGATTAGGTCCGACCCAATGCCAACCGTCATATCAACAACCTGTGTTCCAGCCGGAAACTTTGAGGCGTGATAATCGGCAATCGCTTCGTGGGTCGCTTGCTCCAGTGCCTCTCGGTCAAACAGCATTGAACCTGCGTTGGCGAACTTGGCTTGGGCTTTCTTCCTTAAATCGACTTGTAGCGACGCCCAGCGAGCGGCTTCATCACCATATTTCTTCGCGAGTTGTTTTGCCGACAATGCGCCAGCTTCGTTGAGAGCTTCAAACCAAGTCGGAGAAATCAAGGTGATACCAGTGTACTAAACTGGCTCAACCCAATCGTTGCCACGCATGAGGGCGACACGTTCACCACTTTGCAGAATTCCGTCAACTTCAACATTGGGCGAGCCAATCATCCAGTCCATATGAATCTTGCTTGTGTTGACGCCAGCGGCTAATTGCTCTTCATCTGTGAGTTCATCCACGCCGGGTAAATTCTCACTGTAGGAACTACCCATTGCGATGTGGCACGCAGCATTTTCGTCGAAGAGCGTGTTGTAAAAGAGGATGCCGGTCTGTGCCACTGCTCCGCTAGGCGGAACCAATGCAATTTCGCCAAGTCGGCGAGCCCCTTCATCGGAATCCATCAGGCCGACGAGAGTTGACTCCGCAGACTTTGCGCTGACCGAAACCGCCACTCCATCCTTAAACTCAACCCGAATCCCATCGACCACTTGGCCACGCAGACTCAGCGGCATAGTGCTGGAAACCACACCGTTCGTGCGGTTTCGATGGGGCATCGTGAAGACCTCTTCGGTAGGAATGTTTGGAGCATTTTTGACTCCGTTTTTGGCGTAACCCCAGCCGCCAACCCACGTATGCCGGTCAACCAAACCGACTTCGAGATCAGTTCCGGGACCCTTGAAACAAACCGATCGAAGGTTGAGGTTATTCAAAAAGGCTTGTCGTTTTTCGAGGCTATCGCAATGATCTTCCCAAGCCTTTAAAGGCTCAGGAGAATTTACTCGAGCTACCGAGAAAATGGCTTCCCAAAGTTTTTCGATGGCAGTGTTTTCGTTTTCGGTAGGAAATACCATCTTTGCCCAAGCAGAATTTGGGAATGCAGCCACGCTCCAATTGATTGCCATGCTCCCGACAATTTCACTAACTTTCTTACCCGCCGTGCCCACGGCTCCGTACCAGGCTCCGACTTTCGCGGGATCGATATCTGCCAATAGACCAGGATCACTGCTAACGACGCTCAATCTGGCGGCTCCCGAGCAATGAGCGGCGGCGATGCTATCGTAAAACCACTGTGGAGCATAAGCGGCAGCGTCGCTCGTGCCATTCTGAAACCTCGACTTGGTCAACATTTCGTCGTTGTAGAAGACCTGGACGTTTTTGGCACCGGCCAGATATGCGTTGGCGACCAACATTCGGACAAAATCGGTGGCAAAAACTGGCGCAAAAATCAAAAGCTCTTGACCTTGCTGAATGTTGATTCCGTGCCGAATGGTGAGCGCGGCGTAGTCTTTCAGCTTGTCGTCAAAGGTGCGATTCATGGTCTAAATGCTACCTGCCTCAGCTTGACAATCTGCTGACACAAGGCAAGCGCTTACCTATTCTCGATTGCTTTTGCTAGATGCAGGTTGCCGTACTTTGTCGCCAAACTCAATGCGGTCTTACCCTCAGGTGACTTAGCATCGACATTCGCACCGTGACGAATCAAGCTCTCAATAACACGCGAATGTCCAGGATCATGCATCGCGGCCATCATTAGTACCGTCAGACCATCCGGCGTGGCTCCATTTGGGTTTGCTCCACTTTCAAGTAGCAAATTGACAATTTCTTCTGAACCGTCCATCGAACAGAACATCAACAGGGTGTGTCCCATAGGACTGACTATCATCTTAATGTCCAATCCACGATTGATCAAAAGCTTCAGCATTGGTGCATTTGGAACAGTCAAAGCACTGACCCCAGCTATCGCCATTTCCGTATTGGGATTGGCACCATTTTCGAGAAGGAACTTTGCGCGATCCATATCCCCAGAGTTCACAGCCAGAGCAAGCGGGGTTTCACCTTGTCCATTCACAAGATCAACTTTTGCGCCTGCTTTTACCAAAAGGCGCATCGATTCCATCCCACTTACAAATCCACATGCCACATGAAAGGCAGTGGTCTTTTCGGTCGATACCGCGTTGACTTTGGCACCTTGGCTCAACAAGAGAGCCACTTTTTTTGCGTCCCGCGCGCCATACATCAGTGCGGTTGCGCCTTCCGGTCCAACTGCATTGACGTTCGCTCCAGCCTTGATGGCTCGTTGAACATCTGAGAGCGATCCAAGCAAAGCAGCTCGCATTAGCCGATCATCCTTTGCGTTTTTCGTAAGTGGTAAAGATTTGAATCCGCGGGGCATTTGTTGGGTGCTGAGAATTGTTCGTTGCCACCCTGGTGCGCGATGTATCGCGAGAGCCATTGTTGACCAAGCAGTTCCAGCGAAGGAAATAAACTGATGCTCTCGGTGCGGGAATCCTGTTTCGAAGTATGGAAGACCCGGAAATCGGCGACGAGTCTCGACTAACCAAGAGCCATCATCCTTTTGGCTGTTGACGAGATAATGAGTTCCTTTCCGAACTGCTTCATGGGTCGACCGAAGTTCTCCCGCCGTTTGAATTGCGACCAGGATTTGTCCTGTTGCATATGCGTCTGATTTCATAGAAGGGAGTTGAGACCATCCTCCATCAGCATTTTGCTTTTCGATGATTTGTTTCGTAACCTTGAGGGTCTCGGTTGGCGGCGCACCACTCCATTTCAGTCCAAGCAACTTGAAAGTCATTTCCTCTGACGTTTTAGGCTTTGCTGCCACGAGCCAAGACCTTGCCAATAAAAGAGCTCGATTTGACTCAATTTTCAATCCTGGCGGGCTATAAAGTTGCAAGGCTCGCGCTGAAAGTGCCGTAAGAGTGAATGGACTGTCTTCGATCGGCGGTCGGCGACTAAGGCTTGGCCAGCTTCCATTTACCGACTGCTTACTCAGGATATAGTAGGCTTCGGCGTCGGTAGTATCGTTGGCTGGAAGATTGGCAGCCGACCAACCGAACAGGTCATAGGAATTACCTGCTGCGCCATTTATGCTTCCAGTGCCTTCAAAATTGCAATAAAGTCTCATCAATCTTCGAGAAACAATCCGATCGTTAAGCTCTTTCGACTTCTGTTCATCGACCTTAAATCCTTGTTCACGCGCGACGGCAAAGGTCACTTGGGCCAATGACTGATGGTGACAACTGGAACACTTCGCGCCCGTGAACCACGAGATTGAGCTTTTTTGCAAGAGTGGTAGTGCCTTTTTTACAGCAAGATCGGGTGTATTTATTTGTGGTGTTGGACTAGCCAAAAGTTGGAGGCACGAAAAGGTCAGTATTGGCAATGCAAGCCCCAAACGTTGGACCACGGTAATCATTTAAAGAGTATAAGCGTTTACATCAAATAATCCAAGCTACCGAATCGCATGAACCCGCCTTCGACACAAGCCACAAAACCCGGTCTCTTCGTCGACGGTTTTCATTGCACCCTTCGCATCGCTCATCGTGCATTTGGGAGTCGGACAATGATCTAGCCCGAGCGTATGACCGATTTCGTGTATCGCGACGCGGCAAAGCCGTTCAGTTGTAGTTATGGGACCCTTCTTGTGTAGTCGGTAGTCCGAGATAACACAGGATCTGCCGGCAATGGTGCCCAAACCAAAAATTCCCCAGTCACCCTTAGGAGGCTTGGAAGTCGAAATATCAACCGACGTAAGTCCGATGACCTTGTCGAACTTTTGATTCTTTGCGAGGATTGGAAGTAGCCAATCGGCTCGGTATCGAGAACGAGGTGGATAGAACGCAGACATTGGCAATTTCATGGAGGGCAAAATTCTTACTTCAGCGAAATAGGCTTTCTCGAGTCGCGACCGAACTGCATTCTGCAATTGTTTGGATACGACGCCTATGGGCTGGATCGCAATGCGCAAAGGCGAGTCTTCATGGTGCAAGAAACATGGTTGTCCGAACATGGATGGATTGTACAGGAAGGTCCGCCACCTTGCCATGCAAATTGAGGACTGATAGTCAAGCCTGTAAAGAATTTGAATTGTCCTCGGGCGATTTTGCGTAATAAAGTTAGTAGCTTCCGAGGATTCACGAGTGATTTGAACCTAAAAAGGTATCCTATAAGCTAGACAGGTAACTGATATATGAGCATTGAGAAGCAGATAGCAGCAAAGAAGACGTGGCGAGAAAAGGTTGGTCTCGCCGAAATGCTAAAGGGCGGAGTGATTATGGACGTGGTCAACGCCGAGCAGGCAAGGATTGCCGAGGATGCCGGCGCGGTCGCGGTTATGGCTCTTGAGCGTGTTCCAGCTGACATCCGAAAAGACGGTGGCGTAGCGCGAATGAGCGACCCCGAACTGATCATCGGAATCCAAGATGCGGTCTCGATTCCAGTCATGGCGAAATGCCGAATTGGTCACTTTGTAGAAGCTGAGATTTTGGAAGCTCTTGAAGTCGACTTCGTGGATGAATCTGAAGTCTTGACTCCTGCCGACCATGCCAATCACGTTGATAAGCACGCGTTCACGGTTCCGTTTGTTTGCGGCTGCCGAAATCTCGGTGAAGCCCTAAGACGAATCGCCGAAGGTGCAGCCATGATCCGAACCAAAGGCGAGGCTGGCACGGGTGATGTCATCGAAGCTGTTCGTCACATGAGAACCCTTATGTCGCAAATCAAGGTTGTTCAGAATGCCCGCGAAGACGAGCTTTACGTATTGGCGAAGGAGCACCAAGCTCCACTAGAACTCATTCGCGAAGTAAAGGCTCTGGGCAAACTTCCAGTACCAAATTTTTCTGCAGGAGGCATCGCTACTCCGGCCGACGCGGCTTTGATGATGAAGCTTGGCGCGGAGACGGTCTTCGTTGGCTCAGGAATTTTTAAGTCTGGCGATCCTGCCAAGCGGGCCAAAGCGATTGTTGAGTCAGTCTTGTTCTACCAAGATGCCAAGAAACTTGCCGAGATTTCGCGAAACCTTGGTCAGCCGATGGTTGGCATCAACTGTGATAGTTTGGACGAGAAGGAATTGCTGGCTACTCGCGGCTGGTAGCCACCTGGTTCAAAAACTGATAGCCATCAGGTTTCGAACCAGGTGGCTATTTTCTTAATCCAGGGATTGATAACCGATTGGGCTCCCTTTCGATTTCTTAGATATCTGCTTTGGCAATCGGACAACATAGTCGCCCTTTCCGTGCGTGTCTACCGGGATTCCGCCATCGTCGACCTTATCTCTGCCGATCGAATAAATAACCCACCCCGAGGGCTTCTTTTTGAGTCGGATTGATTTCCCATCTACGTCTTTGGCGTGGCGATCCTTCAACGGTAATCCCTTATTCAGATCAGAACCTGATTTCAAAAGTGCAACTGCTTGAATCAATGCATTTCGTTGAGCAATGTCTCTTGAGACAGCAAGCGTAGCTTGACTGAAGACCGGCATCATAATCGATTGCATCGTGTAGCTGAGGCCCTGCTTCATTCCTGCGCGATCGAGCGACTCGTACGCACGCTGAACACCAGCCATGTCATACGGATCATCGGGAATCAAGTGAATCGCGTCGGCGTAGGTTCGATAGATTCGTGACAAGTTTGCCTTTCGGAATCCCGGAAGAAATCGCCCATATTTGATTTCGTTAGGAAGGGAATTCCCAAAGCCCAAGTCCTCTAATCCATCGGAGCCGTTCAATACCGAATCAACAATCGAAGTTGCAAACCAGTTTTCGAGTTTGAGCGGCGTTTTCATATCGTAAGGTTGATTTAACTTTCGGAGAACGCTCTCTAAAACTTGGAGCATTTTTGGGTCACGACCACGACTTGCGACCATCGTTTGAAGTTCCCTCTCAACGATAGCGGCGCATGCAATTCGCACCAAAGTTCCGATAAGCATTCCCTCTTCGTCCGTCTTTACGGCAAGGTATGCAGCGAGACTCCAATATTTCTCAGCTGACAAATAGTCATTTTTCTCAGCCGAAATGTATCCTAATTGAACAAGAAGCTTTACCCAATCCTTTATGCTGGAATACTCTGGAAATAATGTCGCAGCGGGATTAGAAAAGTCCCGTCGGAACATGAGATGTTTGCGATGACTTGCTTCTTCAATTGTTGCAATCGCCGGCTCAAGTTCCGCCCATTCGGCTTTAATCATCTCGGCAGTGAGTACGGTGCCCCTATCTAGTTTTAATTTACCGAGAAGTGGCAATACACCCGAAATCAACCGAGCGCCATTTTCTGATTCAGGAATCTGATACCTGGCTTCGACCTGCTCTCGCGAAAAATACAGCCCCTCCTTCTCAGCGTCAGCTCTGTTCTTTTCGTATTCCCTGGAAGCAGCCGACAAGTCTGTCCTGCTTAATGCAGCAGCCACAAAACAAATGAGAACCAGCCCGAAGACGCCTCCAATAATCATTGGCTTTCTCCAAGGGCTTACTTTTTGATGGTTTTCTTCCATGTCTCGTTTACTTCTGTCTCGCTAGCGTATCTCGCTAGAACTTGAGTTCATGACGAATCAGGGATGATGAATATCTCGGAGAGAAGCTAATTCTTACACTTTTCGCATTTCGCTCCAACTACTCAAAACTCCAGCTAGCTGTAGAAAAAGTGCAACTGCACAACCAATGCCGGTAGTACTGACGAGAAAAACAACTACAGGCTTTTTGAGTCGGATTGGCGCGATGGATCAATTATGCTCAAGTTATCGGAAAGTAGTAAGCGTTATCAACTGATCCTGCTTTTGTTGAGAATCTATCTTGACAATTAGGCAATCCTTTTCAGTAAGCATGTAACCAAGCTCCGCCAGGTTAGCGCCAAAAAAATAAAGGTACTCGTCGTTTTTAGGACTCAAGTAATGATTCAAATCAGCTAAACAAACTGAAGCTCCATCGGTAAAACCTGGTTCGGAAAATGCCTTGGAAATTGCTATGGCATAAAACTCGTAAAACCTTGAATGCCATGCCGACTCAACGCCAGGAACTGTCCGCATGATCCTTTTTGCGAAGCTCATCGATTTTGGCTCTTGAAAAATACTAGATTTAGGATCAAATTTTAACCGTCCATTTGATACTTCGATCATGTTTTCAACTCTCATGAACTCAAATCGATACATGAACTTGACGTCACATGGTATTCGCAACTTCGGAACACATGTACTAATGAGCTGGTCTTTGAGGACCGAAGATGCAACTGTATCTTTCTGAAACCGATGAACCCTTCCCAAAATTTCGGATGCTAGGGAAACTCGAGCCTTTGTTCCGCCGAACGACCCTGGACCGTCCATGGAGTAACAAACATCTCCTGCCAATGTGTATATTCGCTTTTTTAGTTCGAATTCTTCGGGAATCTTATAGCTAAGGCTATCGGACTTTACGAGGATCTCAGAAAAAAGTGTGGCAAGTCTCTGGACATACTTGTCGTGCTCAATGACGGACGAGACTTTAGGCTTAAGATTTCTTGAAACTTCAAGGTCCGATATGAATGCCCTCAATTGATCATCGGAGAAATCCGATCTGCCAATTAAGTTTCGAGCTCGCGCTTCATCATATGCCGCCTCAATCCTTGCTCTCTTTTGCGCGTGAGTTCCCTTATTTGCGTCGACGAGGTAACTTTCTTCACTCGTATACACCCCGTTTTTTAAAGCTAAATTTCGGTTTGAACTTAGGTTCTGGTTGTATGAGAACGTTTCATTGGATGCATAAAAAACCGCCAAAAACCCTGAGGCAACAATAGTGCCTGCAAAAATTCCGATAGATATTCGAACGGCCTTTTGGGCTATGAAGAATTTTTTCCTCACTCCCTACTTTATAGACTATTTACCCGCAATTTTGCTTATGCAGCTCTGCGTTTTCGTGAACTTAGTAGCTTCGTTCTGTCCCGGTACTTGTTAACCGTTCGCCTTGCGACGATTACGCCTTTGGTTGCTAATATCTGCGCAATTGCCTCGTCCGACAATGGATTGTCTGGATTTTCAGTTGCCAAAATCTCCTCAATCATCTTCTGAATTCTTAATGCTGGTTTAAAGAAGACGTCAAATGAAACCGTTTCTCCGGTAGGTAGTTGAACGAATTTGCTTTGAGTGGCTCGGCTTATCGTACTTTCATGCAGATTCAAATCGTGAGCAAGAGCCGTTCGAGTCAAGGGCACCAGAAATGCGGCATCTCCGGTTGAAACAAATCCAACTTGCTTTTCAATAAGATATTGACCAATCCTCATCATGGTTCGATATCGTTGTTCAAGACATTCAATGAAACTCGCAGCTCGTTCTACAAAGTGAGAGATATGGCGTCTTTCATCTTTATCTTTTCTTCGGTCATCTTGAAGTTCTTCGAGGCGCTTTTTGTAATAGCCGTTCAAGGAAAATTCAATACTGGATGGGCCTTTAACCGAGATTTCCCACCCCTGTTCTGAACGCGACAAAACGATGTCCGGTTGAATGGCCGGAAGCCTTGCTTCGGACGTATTGGACGAAGAGTAAAATGCCTCTCCCGGGAATGGAGTGCAAGCAAGAATCAGATCAAAGGCATTTTGGATTACATCCAGCGTAACATTAAACTTCTTTGCAAGCTTGAGTTGCTTGCCATTTGTAAATAGATCTAAATAGTCTCGAACAACCTTTCTCGCGATCTTGCCCTCAATTGAATCGTGTTGCCTGAGCTGAAGCAGAAGAGAGTCTTGAATGCCATTTGCACCTACGCCAGACGGATCGCATCGACGTAACTGGTCTATCACGTGTTGAGCTTCTTCAATAGTGCAGTTAGTTGCCAGAGCAATCTCTTCTACCGGCTCGTATAGGTAGCCATTGTCGGTGAGGCATCCAACTAAATACTCTCCAACATGGCGAAGCTCTTTTGGCACGCTTGACAAAAGCTGTCCGCTTACATGGTCTCGGAGAGACATGGTCGAAGATGTTAATTCAATCCAAGATGGGGTGTCGTCATCTTGAGGCAAACTGCGCCACATTTCGCGGTCGTCTCCCCTTGGTTTGAGATCGCGACCGGCTACTCCTTTCTCGATCATTCGGTCGGTAAGGGGATCATCTTCAGACGCAACACGTTCAAGAGCAGGGTTTTCACTGAGTTCAGTTGTGATCATTTGCTCCAGTTCTTGCTGCGTTAGTTGCAAGACCTGACTTGAAAGCAAAAGCTTCGGATCAACGCGCAATCCTGTGTCTAGTCTCTGACCTGTTCTGTAGCCAATATTCAAATCCAATAACCCCTGGGAACCCTTCCCTAGTTCCTTTGATGCCATAGATTTGATTTCAATCCTCCTAGTAGAGTTGCTAGCTAGTGAAGAGGAAGCAAAAGCAAAAAAGGGATTGTCCTAAGACAATCCCATCTGAAATCTCTATGATATAAGTCCTACGACTTCATTTTCATCTTGTGCTTCTTCATATCCATCTTGCACGTCGTACACTTGCCCATCTTTGTGGATGAAGTTTTGCAATGATCGCACATGTAGGCAACCGCCATCTTCATCGCCTTTCCCTTACATATTGGGCACTTGCCGCCCATTGCCATGTCTTTGTTACAATGGTCGCAATGGTACATCGTGGTGGCTTTCATCTTTGCCATATCCATCTTACACATTGAGCACTTGCTTGCCTTCATGGCGGCCATGTCACAGTGGGTGCAGGCATGGACGGTTTCACTCTTGCCCATTTTCATTTTGGTCTTGGTTGACTGCGCGAAAACTGATGTGAAGGCGAGCAACATGATGATGATTAGGCTAAATCTCTTTGCGATTAACATAACGTTTCTTTTGGCGTGGCAAGCGCCCCTGGGCAGCGTTGCCTCATTCACGATAATGCAGAACTCAGTACCTTAGTTCCAAAAAAATTTGACTAAGACTTCGCTGTCGTAAATCTCATCCTCAAGAGGCTCTTGATCTGGATCAACGTAAAGCCAACCAGAATCGAGCCCATCACCCACGCGGCGGCGGTCGCGTAGCCAAACTTGAGATACATAAAGGCGTTTTGCCACACTTCAAGTCCAATGGTTCTTGTGGAGTTCAAAGGTCCACCCATCGTCAGCACAAAGATGTTCTCCATTGCCTTGAAACCGGCGATGAAAACTCCGAGCAGGTTAATTAGGATAAGGGGTTTGAGGCTTGGCAACGTAATGTAACGAATCTTCTGCCGCCAATTGGCGCCGTCAAGATCGGCGGCTTCGTATCGGTCTTCAGATACGTTTTTAAGCGCTGCCAGATACAAAATCGAACCTGGTCCTGCGCCAGCCCATATTCCCGGCAAAACAACCGCGAACATCGCAAGTGCCGGATCGCCCAGCCAATCGTTGGCAAGTGGCCATGCTCCATGCCTCACCATTTTGAACACTGGGTTAATTATGTGTTCAATAATTGGTGAAGTCAGAGAATTAAGCAATCCCGCTGGACTCTTGTCGTAGAATTGACGCCAAACGAAGGCAATAACGATTGACGACGTCATGGCCGGAAGGTAGAAAATTGTGCGGAAGAGAACTTTGAATCGTGGGATCTCATTCAATGCCAAAGCAAGGAATAGGGGCATAAAGAATCCGATGATCAGGGTCAGTGCCACGTAGACCACGCTGTTCATCATGCTCTTGTAGAACAGCGGCTGGGTAAAGACGCCGATGAAATTGTCGAGACCAACCCACCTTGCTCCTCGCTGAATTCCGTAGTCTTGAAAGGCAATAACTAGTCCCCGGAAAAGCGGAAAGTAGCTCCACATTCCTATCGTGAGAATTGCAGGACCAAGGCAGACCATGAGGAATCGTCTCATGCGCTTTCTGTCCGTTCCCGCGGGAATTCGCTCAACAAAATGAACCGGATTTGCTTTGGCTTTTCGTACGAAATAGATAATTAAACAGGCAGTAGCTAGACAAATCGACGCAAGGATTCCGACCGCCCATCCTCTTTGTCGCGCAAGAATTTCAGGTGGAGTGTAGCCCAAAAGCTTTTCATTCATCTCTGACTCGGCAGCGGCAAGGATTTTGGATGCTGGCTCCTTAGGATTGAGCCTTGCCCTGTCCAGTGCATTGTCTAGGACAGAATAAACCTGTTGACAATTCTTTCCGTATGGCTCGGGGTGACCCGTCTTAAATAGTTCGTCATTTGCCGCGGCATACGCGGGGTCGGTTTGGGCAAGTAGGTCTGTATAGCCAAACTTCTTGAGCCACGAAGGATTGACCAGACTCCCCATACCTAGTTCAATGCACTTGTCGGTGTTGATCTTAGCCGCATCGTCGCCAGCAAAAAACTTGATGAATTCCCAGCAAGCAGCAAGCTTTTTGGGATCAGTAACTCGCGAGCTTATCGCCCACATTCCGGCATTCACCTCGTTGGAGAATCCCGCCGGTCCTGCCGGAACCCTCGCAATCCCAATTACGGAAGGCGGAAGATCGCTCTGCTGGAGCAAGACATCATTCGTATAGTTGAGCCACATGGCGGCTTTCCCTCGCCGGATGTCATCGTTTAAGTCCTTCGAGATCGTCCCTATCGGATTGGGACCACCAATCAATCGACGAAAGAAGTCAAGAGCCTTTCCTGCCTCAGGGGTATTGATCGCTGCCCCCCATCGTCCAGTAGAGTCTTGTTTTACCGATTCTCCACCAGCGGCGTATAAGAAATTCGACCATTGGTAGCCGGGTGGCGAGGAAATGGCGAATCCATAGCGTCCTGTTTTCGGATCCGTCAGCTTTTTTGCGGCGTCGGCAAGTTCATCCCAGTTCTCCGGGGGCTTTTCAATGCCAACTTCCTTAAAGAAATCTCGTCGATAGTAAAGTGCTGTCGCGACCTGGAAAAAAGGAACCGCGTAGACCTTTCCGTCATAGCTGGTTAGAACCTTCTTGACCATTGGGTTGCACCGCTCCATGATCTTCGGGTCTTGGGCAATCAGGTCATCGAGAGGGCGGCAAAATCCTTGTTCAAGGAATGTGTAGTACTGACGAAAATTGACGTAAAAGATATCGGGAGAGGAATCTCCCGCCATCGACATCAGGAACATCGAATCGTCAAGGTTTCCCCCACTAAAACTCAGCCCTCCGGCATTTACGACCCTGACGCCGGGGTTTCTACGATGAAATTCTTCGAAGACGCGACGACGAACCTGCGCGGTAATGGACGTAGATTCTTTGGGCGGAATACCGTAACCACCACCCGGCAACATTCGAATGATAGTTTCCCCTTGAGAGGAACTGATCCCCGCTAGAGCCAAAGCGACTATTAAAAAGATTTGCCTAAGCCGCCCCATAACTTTGATTTAGACACAAAATGATGGGTTAAGAAGCATAACATTCTTTGGAAAACTGTAATAATTGCTGATAAAGCCCTTGACATAAGGCAATACAAAAGAGTTATAAATAGTAGACACAAGTCTATAATATAGTAGACAAAGGAAACAACAGCGTGAGAAAGGCAGCAATTGAACTAGATAAGGGTATTGGAGAAGCTGGCGGCACTGAAAAGATGCGGGCCCTCCAGATGGCATTGAGCCAAGTAGAGAAGAATTTTGGTAAGGGGTCCGTCATGCAGATGGGCGTCGGGCAGCACGAACTAGTGGAAGCAATTCCAACAGGATCTCTCAGCTTGGATATGTGTCTTGGCATTGGTGGACTACCAAAAGGTCGAATCATTGAGATTTATGGACCAGAATCAGGCGGAAAGACAACGCTTTCGCTCCATTGTGTCGCAGAAGCACAAAGAGCGGGTGAACTTTGCTTGTTCGTTGATGCTGAACATGCACTGGACGTAGAATATGCCAGGGCACTGGGCGTAGACATCGACAAGCTCTACATTTCACAGCCGAGCAGTGGTGAAGAGGCATTAGAAATCACCGACACGATTATTAAATCTGGCGCGGTCGGGCTGGTCGTCATAGACTCAGTTGCCGCCTTGGTTCCAAGAGCGGAAATTGAAGGCGAAATGGGTGACGCGTTCGTTGGCTTACAAGCTCGAATGATGAGTCAAGCCCTTCGAAAGCTTGGTGGCACGCTTAGCAAATCCAAGACAGCATGTATTTTCATTAACCAAATACGTGAAAAGATTGGCGTCATGTACGGCAACCCAGAAACCACACCGGGCGGACGGGCGCTCAAGTTTTGGTCAAGCGTTCGATTAGAAGTTCGAAAAGGCGACGCAATTAAGAATGGCACGGAGCAAATCGGTGTTCGAACCAAGGTTAAGGTGGTCAAGAACAAGGTAGCCCCTCCCTTCAAAACTGCCGAATTTGACCTTATCTTCGGAAAGGGAATCAGTAAATCGGGCGACGTCTTGGACATCGGAACCCTTAAGAACTTCATTACTCGAAGTGGTACTTACTACAATTACGGCGAAACAAGATTGGGTCAGGGCCGAGACAATGCTCGAACATTCCTAGATGAGAATCCAACTGTCTTTAACGAAATCGACAAAAAGATTAGGGATGCATTTAAGGCCGAAAAGGCAAATCTTCCTACTCAAGCGGTTATTGATACCGACGACGATTTAGAACAGGAACTCTAAGATGCAGGCTGCGCTACTCAGCGCACTAAAAATGTTGAAGCGTCAAGATTTGACGATTCAAGAAGTCAAGACTCGGCTCGAATGTAAATTCGAGTCGAGTCAAGTTCATCAAACCATTCTCTTTTTGACTGAAAATCGTTTGCTTGATGATCTCCGGTATGCGCGAAACGCCATTGAAAGAAACGAAGGAAGACAAGCCATTGGCGACCAAGCGCTAAAAGACAAGTTGGAAAGCCGCGGCGTCCCAGTCGAGGTTATTCAGGACTTAATGACGGAAGTGGATCAGGATGAGCTTAACCGGGCGCTAATCCTCATCGAATCCAAATTTAGCGGATCAAACTCCCCGGGTCGCATCTCTCGATTCTTGTTCAGCCGGGGATTTAGCGAAGATACAATTGAAACCATTCTGGAAAGAATAAGCATCGACTAGCCAAAAAAAATCCCGCTCACCAAAAAAGTGCGCGGGAAATGACAGGAGTTTAGGATTGTTGGTGAGTTCAGATTTTGCTAATTCGAATCGTGTTACTTGGAGTAATGCTATATTTGAGTCCAGCCACCTTACAGACCTTGTCGATTGCAAACTTCAACGTTGTATTGTAGAAGGCGGCATCAAGTTTGTAATTTGGCACAGAATCATCTAGCTCAATATCTACCTTGGCTTGCCGTCCAAACTCAGAAAAGACATCTCGAATGTCCATCTTTTTCAGTTGGACCGTCAGACGACCAGTGAGGTTGACTTTTGGTTGATCCAATACAATTAGTGTAGTTGCTCCGGCAAACCCTTGGGCCGCAGTTATTACCTTTGTGGGTGTCGGCTTGGTAGCGTTCTTTTTAACATCTTGGATCTTTGGTACAGTTGACTTGGCGGGCGCTTTGGTCACTTTGGTTGGATTTGTAGTAGTAGTTGGCTTTACCACAGGCGCGGTGACTTTTGGCACCGGAGCTGCCCCAGCAAACCCATGAGCGGAAGTAATTGGTTTTTTGTGGATATACCAGATACCTTGCTTTTCTTCAAATTCCATATCCGTCACCTTAGAAATAATGTCAATTGCCTTTTGAAATGAAACTCCATCAATGTTCATATAGAGACTCTGATGAAAATTTGTTTCCAAGACATATTGCTTTCCAGCCTGGTCAAAAATTGAGTCAATTACAGTTCGGATATCTTCCCCTCTTGACTTCACCTTTATTGTTTGGCTTTGGGCGAACGTACTGATGGCGAGCGCGATGATGGCGATTGTTGTGATTGGCTTGATCATTATTTTTGCTCCTGTGATTGAGGAGTGGTATCTGGGGTGTAAAGTTTTACTGAATTGTCTTCGGTGACTTGCTTCCGAGGCTTACTTGGTGAAATTGGTTTGGATCGCTTTGCTTTTTTAGGCGTGTCCATGAATTTTTGAGCTTGAGTTTTCTCAACCGTGTGATTTGGTGTTGATCGCCGAACAATTTTTTGAGATACTTTCTTTGTTGGACTCGTCTCTTTCTGGGCAGACGAGGTTTTTGCAACCGTATAGGCTTTCTTTGCCCTAGTAGGACTTGCAGTTACGTTGGGTTTTGTTGGTACGTTCGCCTTCTTGACAGGCTTATTGGTAAAACCCTGAGCATCGACTCCCTTGTCTGTCAATCTAGTTGTTTTGTGGGGCAAGGCTTTTGCGATTTTGCCGGTCGATTTTTTGGTCGGACCAACAATTTTGTTGGAAGGTCCAGTCTTGACAAATGACTGGGCTCGTCCGCCAAACAGGGTGGTTGGGTCTCGCAAGACAAACGACATTGCGGCAACAACTGCACAGAGGCCGGCAAGATACATCATTGGCTTTTTCATGCTTGGGTCGCTGTCCCGAATCACTGCTTTCGCGGCTCGAATATTTTCCTTGCTAAGGGCAGGACGACTTTCATCGTCCGGCACATTCTTGTAAAGGGCAAATGCGGTCAAGATTCCAGGCTTTCTCTTAACTGGTTCTTCTGGAGTCTCAATAGTAAGTTGGACGGTTTCAGTTTCGATGGCATCTTTATATGCGAACGCTGAGGCAACTTTTGGAACCTCGATCGTCTCGCTTTTTATTCGCGTGCTGTCTTTCAGTTTGTCTCGAAGGGATTTTCGCGCTGAGTCCGCAAGAACTTCCATATAGTCTGGTTTGAGAGCCGAAGTTCCGCTTGTCATCGGAATCGGTTCCGAAGTGACTTTGATCGTTTCGGTATCCTCGTCAATCATCGCTTCGAGCGAATTCTTCTTTTCTTGGAGCAACTGCTTACATCGTGAGCAATTGTTAATATGAGACTCCAATTGCCGAGCAATCTCTGGTGCCAGGTTGTCTCCGGCAATGTATCTACCAATTTGTGATTTGGCAATTGCACACTCAAAATCTGTTACTGACATTTTCTTAACCCCTTTTCAGGCGGGAACAATTCGATCCCACTCAATCTATCGGGCTGATTCCGAATTCCTTAAGGGTTTGGAGAGAAAATCTTCAAGAAGTTTGTGAGGTTTTTTTGTCGGTTCTTCAGATATTCTCCTTCAGCTAGTAAAAATGCGTTGGAGTTTTGCAAAGAAATCGCCAATAAACATATTGTGCTAGCACCGTTGCTTCTTGGATATGTTGTCGGGGCAGTAGGAATCTACTCCCTTCTTTACAAAATATCACCCGTGGTCACAGACGATCATGTGGCGCAACAAAATGCGTCAGACGATGGTTCGCACATCGAGACTATTGAATTGTTTCCTGCAGAGCATTCTGCGGATCAAAGAAAAGCAGCCTAGGGCTGTTCTCGATTGACATCTTGGGCAGGTCGTAAGGTCCTGCCTCTAGGGTGTACGGCAACTATCAAACAGCAGTTTTGCCATTTCCACATTTCTACGATGCCCACTTCGGTATCCAACAACATTGAGGTGACTTATCGGCACCCCTGCCAAATACAGGTCACCAATAAGATCAAGCAGTTTGTGTCTCGCGGGTTCATTGTCAAATCGTGCTTCGTTTTCAAATCCCTGTTCGCCAATGATGAGCACTGAAGTTTCATCGAGTCCCTGACCGAGACCCGCCGCTTTGACTTGGGCAATTTCTTCGGAAAACACGGTTGTTCTAGCCGGGGCAATTTGAGTTCTGTACTCCTGAGCAACATCCAAAGTTTCGTATGTCATGGCTCCCGGCCATCGTTCGTCAGTAACGAAGTCATATCTCCAATGGCCATTTCCCTTTCCGACGGCAATTTTGAGATTGTCAGTCTGGACAAATAATCGGGCATAAAGGTCCTTCGATTCCGTTGGTTCAAGCACTTCAGATCCACATTGCTGAAGGGCATTTACGTACATCAAAGCGCTGCCGTCTAATCCCGGTAATTCTGGATAAGAGAGTTCAATTCTAACATCTGTTATTGCCAACCCAGCCAAGGCGGACATGACATGTTCGATGGTCCTAATCGTACCAAGGACCGTACACCGGGAAGTATCCGTGACATTTTCCGGATTGGCATCAAACACGTCGCCCCCATGAACAAACTGAATTCCATCAGAGCTCGGCAAGAATTTGGCAATAACCGGCTCACCAGAATGTAATCCTTTGCCTTCTACCACAAGCTCGGACTTAATGGTTTGCCGGTTGAAGATCAAGTCGGACCTTCAAGTTCTTGAACTTTTCTCTCTAGCGCGCGTATCCTTTTCACAAGATTGGGCAGGTCTTCAGTAATGACGGTTACCCGCCTAAATTGACGCATTGGCATGCACGGCGCTCCACCATAGACGCCAGGTTCCGAGATGGTTCCCATGACGCCTGCTCGACCCGAAATGGTCACACCGTCAGCCACGCGGACATGATCGGCAAAACCAGCCTGCCCACCAGCCGTATGTCGAGCTCCGATGATTGTGCTTCCGGCAATTCCTACTTGACTTGCGAACACTCCATGCTTTCCTATTTTCACGTTGTGGGCAATTTGAACAAGATTGTCTATCTTGTTACCATCAGCAATCGTTGTTGACCCGGCAGTGGCCCGGTCAATCGCGGTAAGCGCACCAATGTGAACATCGTCACCAATGATAACTTCTCCTACCTGAGGTACCCGCGCTTGCTTGGTTCCATCCCAGTAATATCCAAATCCGGCGTGCCCAATAACTGCGCCGGGAGCGATCTCACAAGACTCGCCGATAGTGGTGTTGCGAAGTAAAACGGCATGGGGGAAAATCTGAGAAGCAGATCCAATGGAACAATTCTCTCCGATGTAGCAAAAAGGCATGATAACCACGCCCTGCGCAATGTTGCAACCAGACTCAATCACGACATAAGCCCCAATAGAGGCTTCTGTGTGGATCATTGCCGATTGATGAACAATTGCAGTCGGGTGGATTCCAGATGCTTGCTGAAATGGTTTATCATAGAGGGAAAGGAGATGTCCAAATGCCATTCTAGGATGAGGGTGGCGAAGAGCTGGCTTCGGGAAGCTTTCCACCGACATGGGAACAATCACGGCACCAACACCGCTTGCCTTGGACTCTTCTAAATATTCCTCACCTTCGGCAAATGCAAGACCACTTGGATTATCCGAATCGGAGCCTGCTGGTGCGGTAATTTTAAAGTCCCGAGAACCGATTACTTCGGCGCCGAGGATTTCTGCCAGTTCTCCCAGTGTCCAGATTTGAGATTCGTTCTCCATTCAATAAATTCCTTCGTAACGTCCTTAGCTCCATCAGATGCAGCGGCTCGCTGATAGCGATTGAGGCTTAGAAAAACCTCCAATTCCTTGGATAACTCGATTCGCTCGTTCCGACTTTGTTGGTTCCAGTCAAAAGTTACCCTCGGAACCCCAGACTGCACTGGCATTTTGGGAAAGTTAATTGTTTTTGTCGGAATTTCCTTTAATTGGAAGGTGTAACGACTGAAAATCCGCTGCGAAAGCACATTACTAAATCGTTTTACAAGCTTCGATGCCTCGGCCAAAGCACGCTGGTCAATCTCATTTTGCTTCGCTTCAATAACCGCCAAAATTCGTTCCGTCTCTTGGTCTATTAACGTTGGATTCTTTGCTGCCAGCGTCGCTGTTGCGGTCTCATATTCAGCATCAATCTCTATCAATGACTTCTGCAATGCACGAATTTCCTTTCGCCTTTTCTCTTCAGGACCAGGGGTTACTTTTTCATCGATTGGGATGATCTTTTCGATTGGAGGGAATTCGGTTAACAATGTTAGCCTAGTAAGCACTGGTCCTCGCCTTGCAGCCGATTCTTCAAAAATCGCCCGAATGTCATTGAGGTAATTCTCGGTTAACGACTGCTTGAACGGCTGGAGTTTAGCGAACTGAGCTTTATAGAAATCATCAATCTCTCGACTATAGTAGTCATGTAGACGCCTGGAAATCGTTTGGATTGCATCGTTCGTTTCATTCTCAACCTCCGTACGAATCGCTGCCTTTTCGTCTGCCTTCAAGTTTTCAATAACTTTTTCCGATTCGCCAGGAATAGTCTTCAGACCTAATGAGGTCATGGGATCAATTGAAGCAGTCTTTGAGTCTTCTTTCGATTGGGATACCGGCAACGAAATTGAGTTCAGGTCAACAAAAACCAACTCTTGTTGGTGACCACATCCAACTAAGAGAAAGGACAAGAAGATCAGCCTACGGTTTAGCATTAAGCGCAACCAAAGTTGGTTCGGTGATGTCGTTCGCACCATAAAGCGCCACTGTTCCCTCAAAAACCATCGTATAGCCTTCTTTTGTCGCCACTTCATTGACAGCAACTCGAGCCTTCTGATAATTTTCGTCCTTTCGGTCAGACATCCAATTTCTCATTTCGTCCGAAAATTCCCTCAACCAACGATTTGAAAGGTCGTTGATGATTTGACTTCTTCGGGAATAGTCCTCGACGAGGGTTCTCTCTTCCGGAGTCAGATTCGCCTTAGTAGCCAACTCCTGTGATCTCTTGCTTGTCGCAATAACGTCTGCTTTTATTCGCTCAAGCTCCGCATCCTCAGGCTTTGTTCGTTCCTTCTTCAGCAAAAGGTCTTTAATCCTCGTCGCTTGCTCAATCGTCAAAATTCGGTATTGATCAATGAACTCTAGCAAGGTTTCCCGAGACTTCTTCATTTCGTCAAAGTTCTTTTTTGCGACTTTGCCAATTTCACTTCGCTCGATAACACCGTTCAGATCAACTACACCCAGCTTAACCGAATTTCCCTGAAATCCACTACCAAACATCACCCCGGCTAAGCCAGCGGCAACAATCCATCCTGACCAAGCGAGGCGATTTGATTTCATTTCTTTGCAGCAGCTTTTGTGACGTCGTCAGTAATTTCGTTTGCGCCAAATGGAGCGATATTCTTGTCAAGAACAAGGGTAAACGCCTGCTTCTTACCGATATCATTTACACCCATTTTGAACGCCTCATAAACGATGCCCTGATTTTTGTCGTGAATACCAGCCAACTCCGTTTGAAAGTCCTTAAATAGACCTTGCAAATATTCATCCATTTCATTCTTTCTATTCCGGAATTCGTCAAGCAACTTCAGCTCATCTTGACTTGGACTCGACTTCAATTCAAGCTCTTTGAACTTCTTGACCGTGTCGGTGGCCATCACTTTTAGTTTTTCCAATTCAACCTTTTCAGGGTCTGTTCGGACTGGCTTTATCGACAAATTCTTGAACTTCTCCGCATCCTCTTTTTTGATAATAGGATAGCGCTGTAAGAACGCCATAACCGTTTCTCGGTCAGTTTTTAGGTTCTTCTCATCTTCAACCATGTTCTTTGCTAAGGCAACGGCTTGCATAACCGCGTTCGAATCTATTACGCCAATCTTTTGGTTTGCACCTTGAAAGCCGCTACCAGCCAACACGGCTACCATACCGATCGCCAAAATGGTCGTGCCTGAGAGAAATCCTGTCCAATATGTTCTATTCATGAAGTTATATGTACCTTGTTTTTTTAGAAGCTTGTTCCAATCATAAAGTGGGCCCGTGATCCGCCCTTATCGTTAAACGCATAATCAAGTCGAATAGGTCCCAATGGTGTTCTAAATCGAAGACCAAGTCCATATCCGAAGTGAAAAGCTGGGTTCTTACTTTGCTCAAAATCCTGAATTCCGCCGTAACCGCCCCATGCTCCACCGTAGTCAGCAAAGCCTACGATACTAAATTGCTCTTGGATTGGCTTTCGATATTCAAGGGTTGCAACAAACATGTTTCTGCCCCAGAATCTGTCTTCATTGTAGCCACGGACTGACTCGTTACCACCAGCGAAGTACTGCTCGAAGAAAGGAACGGTTCCCGTTTCGGTTCCTCCTTTTAATCGAACGGCCACGACCTCCCGCGACATATCATCACTCTTTCGAGGTCGTTTGTTTCTCGTGTAGTAAGTTCGATAGTCAAAACCAAATTTTGCAAATCCATACCTTCCTGGTGCAGGATTTCTCAAATCGGTGGTCGTTGAAGGCTTAATGATTGAATATCCGGGTTCGAGATCAAGTCTAAGATAGCTTCCTTTGGATGGATCAAAGTCAAGATCCCGAGTATTTGAAATGCTTGAAAACCCGATTGATCCCGCCTCACCATCTTGTCGAACATATGGCACAACTGGAGCATTGAGCGGAGAATTGAGGGTGTTAATTTTCTCGCTCCTAATAGTATAGGAGTATGAAATCCGATCCGAGACCGGCTTCGTTATCGAACTATTGATACCGGTTCTACGCTCCTGGTATTGGTCGGCAGTATTTCCTGATCCAGATGCGATTCCGTTTGAGAATCGATAGATGAGTCGATCATAAACTGATGCCCGGAATGTTGTGTCACTCGAATCGATAAATGGATTGGCATAGTCAAAGCTGATACTGCCACCAACGCCACGAGTCGCCTGGGTAAAGTTAAAACCAATACTTTGTCCAGTTCCCATGAAGTTTGAGTCTGAATAACTTATTGCACCAGCCAAAGAATTCTGAGGATCCAGTACCAGACCAGCATTAAACAAACCGGTTCGGGCTTCACCAAGAGTCATTTTTAAGTCAACCTGTCCTTCGTCCTGATCACTTTGGGTCGGCAAGCTAGGGTTCACGTTTTCAAACCACTGAGTATTGAGAACGCGGTTGTAGTCTTTGTTCCACTTGGTAAAACTAAAGGGCTGTCCTGGTTTTGTCTTGATTAGTCGATCAAAAACCCGTTGACGCGTATTAAGAAATCCCGTAATGGTAACCGAATTTACGATGGATTCTCGAATTTTGATAATAACTGTTGTTGGACTAAATGGATCAGGGCCAACTCCCTCTACTCGCCCGAAAAATCCTTTGTCTGCATAAAGCTTGGCAATTGCGTCACCAGTAGGCTTCATTTCGGCATTATTAAAGGGCTTTAAGTCGGCATCCTTGGTACCTGGTGCAGGACGAAAAGTTACAACCTTTAGAATATCCTCAGTTTTGATTCCAGAGTTCTTGATCGTGTCATTCGTGTTTCCAACGATCGCGACTTCCTTTACGACTTCGTACTCTTGGATATCAATAATGATTTTCCAAGCACTCCCAGTGGTGCTAGACGAGTTTGTTGTGGTGTAATCAACCCGAGAGAACCAGCCCATGTCCCGGATTCTTTGGCAATCGTCTTTGAGCGCGCCAATGTTGAGCAATTGCCCCTCTTTGACTCTCATATTCGCCTTGATTACAAGCGCTGAAACTCGCTTGTTACCCCTAAGTGTGATCTCTTCGATCTTCCCTGAGTCCTGCAGCCCAAAGGCAACGGCACTAAGAGTAACGAGAAACGCTATGTTTATGATTCGAGCCAGCACTAAATTCAATCCCCCGACGCAGACACCTTAAATGTACCTGCCTTATTTATTTGGGACGTCTAGTTTTAGCGTTTGATACGGTGCTTTTCTTGTCCGAATTCGATAACTGAAATCAATTGACAGCTTGTAGGGTCGTAAATGGTCCGTTCCGATTGAAAAAGATAATGCACGAATTGCGTTTGGACCTTGCCTGGGACGATAAACCAAGCGAAAATCATAAGCGGTCGGTTTTCCAGGTAGCGGTTGCAAAAGTTGCTGACGACCTTGAAAAAACAAACTATTTCCTAGGGTTTTGACAAAAGAAATTGAGGTCTGTTCGAAGGCATTGTAATCAACACCAACATAATCCAAATGAAAACTTCTCGCAATTTCATTGGTTAGCCCATTCAGGAGTGACGGAAGGGCCAACCCCAAACCAGCGTTTTTCACATCGTTTTCCACGCTTGAGTTAACGCCGGCCTGGAGGAACGATTGAAGAATGTCGGTACGTCCCAAAATTCGATAAATCTCGTCATTTGAAAGGTCTCGCCCAGATTGGTCTTTTGCGGTAATTCTTAATGGCTGATTGCTCCGATCACTAAGCGGGACGTTCAACAACTGAGATTCCGAAGACAGTAAGTCTCCCGATATCTTCAAAACCACTTCTTGGCGTTCCGGTGTCACCCCGTTTTTGAGAATCGTGGAAGAAGTTTCTCCCAATAGGTTGGCTATAAGCTGGGCCTGGCTGTCCGGGACAGAACCATCATATTTCAGAGTCACTGTGCCATCTGGAGTCAATTTCACTTTGCCTCCAGGCAACAATAGATCCCCCTTTTCAACTGTGAACTGGCCATTTACCTTGGGATTTGAAAAGGTTCCTGCCACGGAACCTGTACCAATCACATCAACACTTGCTAATGAGGACTTGATGTTCATCGGATTATTGACAAAGAACTTTAAGTCAAAAGCAGGATCAATTATCGACTCGGTAGGGGCCCCGCTTGTCGGAAGCAGAGTTGGAATAATCGTTCTTACGTCATCAAAAAAGACACTTCCAGAGAGCTTTGGCTTTGAAAGAGTTCCAGCAACCTTAATCGGCTTTCCAGGCTCGGTAAAAATTGTTGCCTGGGCAAACGTACTTTGGGCAAAGGACTGGTAAAGACCCAAGTTTTTAAATGCTAATGAACCATCAAGAATGTCAGCATTAATCCAGCCGCCAGTTTCCCCATTAAACTTCCTCAAGTCATTGACCGGAATTTTCGCGTCAAATCTTACGAAGCCAAATTCGGGGTCCTTAGAATCTTGTTTTGAATAGTTCGTTGCCGAAGTAACTCTTGTTCGAACTACATTTCCAGCAGTGGGATCATTTTCCAAGCTAGCAGAAAGCACGAAATCCTTAAGGACGGTGTCCACGGGCCTGCCGAACATAGGCTGCTTTGTGACAGATCGTAGGGAATCTACTTTCAGATCCAGCCCGCCCTTAAATTTCATGTCTTCAAAGGTATTGCCGACTTCAAAACCGCCGCTCAGTCGCGCCCCCTTCTCACCCAGGATTATTCCGTCGGCTTGGCTAAAGAATTCGGTCACATCTCGCTCACCATCCAATTTGGATACCAAAGAAAACGGTGCATTCTTGTCAATATTGGTTAATGAACCGTTCGTCAAGAAGCTTAGGTCAATTACTCCTTCGACGGCCCCAAATTTAAATGATCCTCGACCAATAACTTGGCTAGCTCCCCCTTCGCCTAATTTTTTGGCTGGCTTTGCCGATATTTCACCCTCAACTTTGAGCCTTGACGCTAAGACCCCCGATTTGACCTTTTTTCCTTCAGGAGTTAGACCCGCCGAAACCTTGATTTGACTTGCTAAAAGAGGTTCCTTAATATTTCCAGTTAACTTAAGATCTGCCCGATCAACGAAAACGTCAACATCCAACAGAGCGGGAACTAGGGGCGCAAACTTGCTGATTGGAAACCCATAGACTGAACCAGCAAGGTCGTAATTCAGCTCCGTCATATCTCTGATGGTCCCCGACAGTCTTGCCGTTCCATTTGGAATAGCAAGATTGCTTGGAAGATTGACTGTTCCCGCAAAAGGAAGCGTTATTTTGCTTACTTTTGGTCCAAGCAATAGCCCATCGACAATTGACAAATTGTTGTTTGCGTAAGTTGCCTTCATCGAAAAGGTTCCAATATCCTCGACCTTGCCTTCACCTTCTTTACCAAGTTTGATGGCTGAAATTTCAAAGTCTGGAACATCGATCGAAGGACTCTTTGAGCTTCCCGAAAACTTAGCAAATGTACTCAATTGACCGTTAATGATCCCCAATTTCTCCATGAGATCATCGCTCCAATTAAGGCGTGGTTGTGCACCTAAAATAAGTTCTCTTAAGGGAATTTTATACGACAAGAACTCACCGCCAATTTCTTGTGTAGTTGGGGAAAAACTAAAGCCGTCAAGACGAAAATACTCAGCAAGTGAGCCGATAAACGCATTACCACTCCAATCCTTTCCGTTGTAAGCCACATCCCAGTCGCCAGAACCAATAGTTGCCTTGTTAAGGAATACGTCGTCAACACGACCTGTTCCGGTTAGGTTGGCAATCTTGCCATCACTAAAACCAAAATCGAAGGTTCCAGAGGTAGAGCCCCGAACAGCAAGCTGACCAAGCATTTGAAGCATGTCCTCGTCTTTGGAATTCTTTGCCTTCAGTTTGAAGGTTTGATGAATATCAGACAAGTCAATTTTCTGGAATTTTCCGGCTAGGTTGCCGGTCTTAGACTTTGCATCCAACACACCAGAAACATCAGAAAATGACCCTTTGGCGACGACGGCATCGGCATTGAATATCCTAAATCTCTCACCGTCATACGAAATTTTTCCGTGAGCGGAATCGGCCGCAAAGTCGAATGCCAATACTTTTTTCGCATCAAATGATCCGCTTACAAGAGGTTTGCTGAAAGTTCCAGAGACTGAAATGTCCTTCAAATCTAGGATTCCACCCAGTTCTCCGTCATAGATATCCGATACGTCAATCCCATCGACAGCAAACAGTCCGGAAAGCTTCTGATCCGCAAACCCTATTCCAAGGGAACCAGATATTTGGCTCGCGCCCTTCATCGCATCAATCTCCTTAAAGTTGATGCCTCTAACATCTCCTGAAAAGTCGGAAGCGATCGCAACGACCTTGCCCGAAATGCCTGAATAGCCGAACCGGTACGCCTGAAGCTTGCCACCATAACGAGGCTCTTTGATTGTTCCGGATATTTGACCTTGCAAATCCACTTTTCCGCTTGTAGTACTTGCCAATTTAGTAAGGTCAAAGTTGTTGGCAACCACTCTGACATTGAGCCCCTTTTTGAGGTCAATTGTCCCTGACGCATAAAGTGAACCAGAATCATCCGTTAATTCAAGGCGATCAAGATTAAAGGACGAACCATCAAATCGAAGTACGACGTTTGCTGGATTATAGGCAAGCGTTCGGTCAGCAAGTTTAATCTTTGGCTCCAAGGAGCCTTTAACCAAGATATTGGGCTTTGAGAGCGTTCCATCAATCAACCCAACGAGCCTTGCCTTTGATTGAAGTACATTGGCAGGCAACCATCTGGAGAGGTCCTTCGCACTTAATTGTGGTGTCGAAAATGAACCATAAATTTCTTTTGATTTGAGATTGACTCCAAAGTTACCCTCGACCATTGTTTCGCCCACTGCCGTGGGTTTTATAGAAGCATGTACAAAGTCTCCCTGGAAAGAAACATCACCATCTAAGTGAGGAACTTTGAGACCATAGACCTTAGCCGATTCAAATGAGGATTTTCCGTTCCAGCCAAAACGACCTTTCTCAAAAGAAAGTTGGCCCTTAGAATATGCGGTAGTAAAGTCAATATCTTTGGGCAGTTTGACCTTTAGGGATTCGAGATAGCCCGGAGTAACTCCGGAAACACTAAGAATGCCACCAAATACGGTCTCCTTAGCGTAACTAAGATTTCCTTCAATTTCTCCCTTTGTTTGGCGGTCTTGAAATTTGGCTTTACCGATAAATCCAGCTTCCGAAGCTGTGCCGGAAATGTCGAGAAGGTCGGCAGTATAAGTATCCCAAGCAACCTTTGTTCCCAGCGCAGTGAAGTTCGCGAGGAACTGCACCGGAGCATTTGAAAGAGTCATTGTGAAATCACCGGAGGCAGTTCCCCCACCGATTTTCAAGGTGTCAATTGACTTCACGTAGGTCTTTTCGTTTCCTGACCGTAGACGAGCTAAAGCCGGTTCTAGTTTTCCGCTGATGTTCTTTCCGTAAATCGATGTTGATTGAGATCCCTTTATAAACCCAACTTGCCCTTTCGCTAAACCAGGAATCTCCAGAGTTGCCCCGCCTTCAGCATTTTCACCCATACCAACGAAGTTGCCAGAATCAACTTTGATGTCATTCTTGGCACCATTAGTTACGGTTTGATCGGTGAAATGGATTACCGAGTCTTTAACGCTGACTTGCCAGGGCTGTTGGGAGGCGGTGCCTTGACTACTTTCGAACATATTCAAAATATCGAGATCCCCTTTGGCATCTCGGCTGACCCATACTTCTGCGTCTTTCAGTTGAACCTTTGGGGCTAGGCCTTGAAATACAGATATGCCAGTGGCAACAAAGTGTGGGACCCTTGCGAGCAATGAGCCATCTTTTTTGCGAATGACCAATTTATCAATAATGACCGTCTGCTGGAGCAAGTCAATGTTGTATGTCTTGCAAGTTATCTTTAGCGAGCCATTTTTAGTTGGATAGTCAATCGTGAAGCCAGTTCCTGGCGACAAAAGCGTTTGGGTGCATTCGTAAATATAGATGCCGCCGCCAATTGAGACTGCAACTATCGGTGACCACATCACCAAGAACCGAACTGGCACATTCCACATATCGGACTCTTCTAGGATACGACGATTAAGCGGTTGCCGGATGTTGTTCAGCTTGATCTTCGAGGTCTTGAACGAATTTTGCTCGTTCGTACTCATCAAGTTGGGCTAAACGATCACCCATTACTTTCTTGCTGAACTCGACCGCATTGTATGATGACCGTACAAACGGGCCACTCGCAACAAACGCAAATCCCATATCGGCACCAATCTTCTCGTACTCCTTGAAGACACTTGGATGGATATATTCAACCACTGGGAGATGCCGCATCGTTGGTCGAAGGTATTGACCAATGGTAACCGCATCCACTCCAATTTCTCGGAGGTCTTCGAGGGTCTGGACTACTTCTTCTTGAGTCTCGCCGAGTCCCAGCATAATTCCCGATTTTGTGTAGATAGCTGGATCAATTTCCTTCACCATCCCGAGCACCGAGAGCGTTCGGTTGTATTTGGCTTGGGGTCGAACCATCGTATGGAGTCTTTCGACTGTTTCAATATTGTGGTTGAAGATTTCTGGCTTGGCTTCGCAAACCGTTTCAACGCACTCTCGATTGCCTTTGAAGTCGGGAACGAGTACTTCAACGATACAGAAGGGGTTTTCTTTGTGAAGTTCCTTGATGGTTAATGCAAATTGGGTTGATCCTTGGTCAGCAAGATCGTCCCGGGCAACGGATGTTACAACGATGTGCTTGAGTCCGAGGTCGGCAGCAACTTTCGCTACGTCGGACGGCTCGTCCGGGTTGACGGTTAGTCCTCGGCCGACTTTGATGGCACAGAACCCGCAGGATCGAGTGCAAGTATCTCCTAAAATCATGAATGTTGCGGTCTTCTTGCTCCAACATTCAGGGAGATTCGGGCATCGCGCCGACTCGCATACCGTATGCAAGTTCTTCGACCGCATCATCTGCTCGACCTGCTTTATGGTGTCAGGTCTTGGCAGTCGGATGGTCAACCACTCGGGCAACCGTTGATTCATACATTGAGTTTACTTACTTATGGGTTCACTTTGAGCCTGGTAGGTGAATAATGAGACAACGTTCCTAACGTTTTCGACCCTCGTTGAGGTTTTGTCCGATTACCGTATCGGCAACGTTGATGAATGTGTCTTTATCCAACATGACGGCTTGGGGGGGAAGGAAGTCGTGATCAGTCTTAAGGCCATCCATCTTCTTTACCGCCGTTCCAATTGCAAGGAATTCGATGATTCCTGAACCAAGGGAATAGACGTAGGTCTTGATTCCGATGACATCGTCGGCTCCAGCCTGAGTCGCGTGTTCCATTAATTTGTTAAGGGCATTTTCTCGGGCATCGTAGACAAGGTGAGTGAGTTCGCTGATCTCTCCTTTGCCAAAAGACTTGAAGAATGCGGAGAGACTTCCACCAATTCCAATTGAATAGACGCTAACGCCTATGCAAAGCTCGAGCGGAAGGTAGCCAATGTGAATCATGTTCCACATTTCTTCACAAGTCATGTCACTTGTGGCTGGCCTCATGTCGTAGTCTGGACCGTAAGCTGGGTGGCGACTGGCTGTACCCAGCATGACCATTTCTTGCATGCCTCCGAACTTAATAATGCTGGTTTTGATGCCAACTACACAGTTCGCGC
Source organism: Armatimonadota bacterium (assembly GCA_031430115.1). Taxonomy (GTDB): domain Bacteria; phylum Armatimonadota; class Fimbriimonadia; order Fimbriimonadales; family Fimbriimonadaceae; genus Fimbriimonas. The sequence goes on from JANPAV010000214.1 coordinate 79,690, forward strand.
CTTTTTCGCGGGCTTCTTTTTGAATTCTCTCTAACGCGAGGTGTCGCGTATGATAGAACACATCACTAAACTCTTTTATCTCGCCTTTGGCGAGGCTTCGCAGCCCGCCCATGATTCCGCCACCTAGGCCAATCGAGTAAGCAACATTTCCGAACGCGAAAGCCACAGGCGTGAAGCCGGCATCAAGCTGACAGTAGAGTTCTTGACCATCGGCACTGCTGGTGAATTCGAGGGAGGTTGCATTGTGGTTGTTTCGATGGACGGCGGAACCAATACTGAGGAACTCGATGTTGCCTGAATGAACGACAAGTTCATTGGTAACGCCAGTAATACCAACCGCACCATGAAGACCGGTCCAAGCTTCCATTCGGTCCAGGGCTGATTTTCGTCCTTCGTGGATGATCTCGGTGATCTGAGTGACTTCACCTCCAGCTATTGTTCTTAACGCACTGCCGATGCCACCGATGAGTCCGACCGACCAGACCGAGTTGCCAATAACCAATTCTCCCGGAGAGTAACCCTTCTTGTGTAAGCAGTAAATTTCGTTTCCATTGAAACCGGTATTGATTGGCATTGTTGAACTCAAGTACGAACGAGGATGGCTAAAAGATGCGATTGGACAAACTTAACATCTAAATCGAATTTACTGAAGACAAAATTCGTTTGAAACCTTCATGGCTAAATTGGGACAAGCTTCGAAATATCAATATTTCGATGAATTGATGCTCCCTCCTCGGGAATTTCGAACGGAAAGAGGGGAAGACCGGGATCATATTCTGCGGTGACCCAACCATCAGAAATCATTGTTTCAAGGGTAACCATTGCCATTTGAACGCCGGTTTCAATCGTTGGGTAAATCTTGTTGGTCATGAAGAATAGCCTTAGCCGCTCAATCGCGGGGACAATTTCAGACTCTTTAGCAAGCAGAAGTTGTACGATGTCAAAGACACCGTACTTGGGAAGCATCTTTCCGTCTCGCTTAAAGCTCTTTCTTGGCCAGATTTTGCCCTCAAAGAGAATGGGGATTTCCTGTTCCTCGGCGCCCTCTAGATTTAGTTTGAAGATGTTGTTTGTGGCGACTTTCCAGACGACCTTTTGCTGCGTGAACTTCTGATTGACTACTTGAATCGCCTGAATTCCAAATGCGCCAACATGAGGCTGAGTTTGGTCTTCATGGGTAAATCCGCCGGTACCTAGCCATCGAAATGCCTCATCGGGCGTCATTCTGAGTCCCGCTTTGCCAGCTATTTCCGCGGTGTAATCGATGAGATCGGTAAATTGACCGTTTGACGTATACCAAAAGTCTGCAAAAAGTACATGTTGGCGAATGCGAGCTCGGTGAGATTCGTTGTAAAAGTCCCGAAGCCATTGCTTGCTATGGTCTCCTTTTTCGATCGCGATGATCGAATAGGCAACCTGCCTGGCTCCCATCATTGCTAAGGTAAGTCCGGCGGATAATATTGGGTCAGCGAATCCACATGTATCACCAACCATGAACCAGTTTTCTCCCGAAAGTCGTTCTGCGATGTACGACCAATCATTGGTGGTTGATAGGTTTTCTTCACACTTTGCGTTTGAGAGCAGTTCGGTTATGAATGGTTCGTCGGCAAGGGCTTTTCGATATATTTCGTCCGGTTTGAGCCCCGAGGCTTTATAGTATTCAAGAGGAACTACAAATCCGACACTGGTCCTGGTGGCAGAAATTGGGATGTACCATATCCATCCGTAACCAAGGGACATAACGACAATTCTTGTGCCTTCTTCACCAATATTCACCGCCCAATCGGCATCTTGCCAGTAGTCCCAAATTGCAATGTTCTTGAGATTCGTCGGGTATTCGACGGGGACATCAAACTCTTTTCGAATAATTCCAGAGACACCTGAAGCATCGACATAGTGCTTTGCGGTTACGGTCTCTCCATTGCTAAGGGTAAGATCAGTCACTGAATCCCCCGCTTTTTTGACTTCGAGAATTCGGACACCTTCGGTCACCTCGCATCCCAGTTCTTTGGCGTGATCGAGCAATATCTTGTCGAATACGGCGCGATCTACTTGGAATGCGGTTTGAGCGCGCTGTCCTTCAAAGGTTGCGGGACGGGGAGTATCTGTGTAGTGGGCACCGGGCAGGAACTCGAAATCCCATAGATCTTTAGTGGCTCCCCAACGGTACGTTGCACCAATTTTGATAGGAAAGTTTGCGGCTTCGACTTTGTTCCAGGCTCCGAGCTCTTCGAGGACTTTGCAGACGGCGGGAAGAAGGCTCTCTCCCACGTGATCCCGAGGAAATATTTCTCGCTCAAAGATTCCGACTTTTAGCTCTGGTGCGTACTTTTTTAAGAACGCTCCACACGTGCTCCCTGAGGGTCCGCCACCAACAATTACGACATCATACATAGGGGATTTTTTCAAGTATAGAGAATTGAATTGAATCTGTCAACGACGGTTTATTTCCATTCGATCTTGTTCTCCGGGGTCGGGCGGCGCTTGGGTCCGTTCATAACTTTGATGATCGAGCGGGGTTCGGGTGTTTCGTCATTGTGGGGAGCCAAAGCAACTGCTTGGTCGATGAGGTCTTGAACATACGGATCATCAAGCGGAGTGAGGTCGAAAAGTTTGATATGCCTAACTTGGTTGCCTTCACCCAGTAGCCGTCCCTCGGGATCGTTTAGCTTTACGCCCCACGTGAAGCCAAGCCGAATGTGGTCTTTTGAAAAGGGCAAGTGGATGAAGTGATCACCGGTTTTCTCGGTGAAGCTGAAGCCCATGGTAACGGTTTGGGTGGTGTCGTAGATGATCTCGATGACCGGAGGCAAGGTGTTAGGGCATCATTGTCGGACATCGCGATGGAGTTTTTGGATTGGTAGGGGATAGCAAGCGATGAATACGAGATATTCAGGAGGTTCGGGAAGCATGGCTATCTCTTTTTTGCATTTTCCTTTTTATAATCTATTCGAACAGATTTCTTGGCAATCCACTTTGCCTTATTATTGAGCCAAGCGTCCCCACAGTAACTACCTTATGGTCAGGCACAATAACCGTCATTCCTGTGGTGTTTTTGAATGCCATATGACTACCCTTTTGACGTACAAATTCGAAACCGTTAGATTGTAAGAGCAATGCTATTTCTCTTCCAGAAAACCTCCGGAGCCTAGCCAACCCTAACCTCAAGTGAACTCACAAATAGCTTTTCTCGGTATCGAGTTTCGAGTTCATCTTCTGATGCGACTTCCAACAGTAGCTCAACGGCTTCCTTTAGGTTTTCTTTGGCTTCCTCAAAAGACTCTCCCTGGCTAGCGACATCGAGTTCTGGACAGAACGACGTGACCAAATTTCCTTCTTGTCGGAGAACGGCAGTCAGATGCATTGTCACGTTAGTTTAACCGAAGATAGTGGATTTGATTCATCGTTTCTCAGAGGCGATGACGTTGAAACTGACAAGGAGTTGGTCATGTGCGCTCTGGTCTATTGGCTTGTGAGTGACTTTGGTTGTTGCCGGGTAGTGCTCCAAGCTTGCCTTGCCGACCCAGGCAACGGTTGGCCTTATGGGGCGAGGAGTGAAACCGCCACCGCAGCTTGGACATACGTTATGAACAACTTTTTCAACGCAATTTATACAAAACGTACACTCGAACATACAGATCATTGCCTCGGTTGAGTTTGGCGGAAGAGGTTTGTTACAATGTTCGCAGGTTGGTCGAAGCTCCAGCATTACTTTTTATTTTCCTCCAGGAGCGTGTCGATAATGTGGTGGATCGATACGAACTCGGTGATGAGTTGGTCGATTTGGCTCTCGTGCTTAATCCACCCCTGCATGAGCGTCAGCGGCCCGTAAGCCACTGAGATATTTGGCCAGTTTTGCATTTTGGACTGCAGGCGGGTTCGGAAGTCAGCCGCAAATTTTCGACCTTGAAGCTTGTAGGCGGTTAGGTGGCGGAGTTTGAATGCGTGAATGTTGTAGTTCATGCGATCGTTTTCGTCCATCCAGATTGAAAAGAAGATCTCGCCGGGGATTTTGACTTCGCCGCGATTATGCCAATTGGCTTTGTCAAGTTTGAGGAAAGGGCAGCCTTGGTACGTACCGAGCCATGCTTCGATTTGGCACTCGTCAAGCTTGGCTCGGTGGCGAGCGAGACCTTGGCGGAGAAGCTCTTCTATCGGTTGGCTAGTCGGCATTGTTTTCTATTCTATGCTGGGAGTTGGGAGTCCCGTCCCGCAACGGAATGTCGCTGAAACGACACAAGCGGGATGGAGCCGAGACTCCATTGGCTGAGTTGTTATCTGCTCAATTGGGTTTTGATTTCCTCGAGGAATTTGGCGATCCGGCAGTCGGAAGTTGGGTATTCGTACTCGTTGTTTCCCCACTTCTTGAGGGTTTTACCGACTCGGTACGTGATCCACATATCTGAGGCATCATACGCGCTTGGCCACATGGGATTTGGGCGCTTATTGGACCGAAGGCCAATTGGATCTTGAGTCAAGATGTCTTTCAGTTGAGTCTGTTGGACCATTGTGAGCATCGCCCAACTCCGGACGTCGCCATTGCGGCTGAAAGCCTTGGTTGGGGTGAGGACGAGGATGTTTTCGAAGGTTCCTCGCCGGGACATTGTGCGCTCGTAGACGCGGAGAACCTCGCCGGATCGCAGTTCGGCTGGCTTGGGTAACTCTTGCCCTTGGGCAAGTGTAGCGAAGGTGGCGATAACAGCAAAAGTTGCAACGGTCATTAATTGTTATGACGTTTGAATCGTGAGAATGATCGTCTCCGAATTTGCGATGCTTCGCTAAGCCGGATTGCTCGTTCGAAATTTGAGGCAAACCCAGGTTGGGGATGAACCTAGTCGATTACCGGAGAACGAGGAATTTCTGCATTGGTGATGGGCCGATTTCGTTGGAGAATGCCATCGCTGGGTTGGCGGGGCGGGGCTTATATTGGAATAAGCCGTAGGATGCGACAGTGCAGTCGCTTGCTTCGGTGATTTCGAGTTGCTGTCCGGTGGACTTCTGTTCAAGAATCGTTCCGACAGATAGTTTGGTCTGAATTACCTTACAAGGGCACTCTACACCTAATGGGTGGGAATAGCGAGGATATGTTCCTGTTCATTCAATATCTAATACAACATAGAAGGGCCGGTTGAGTGATCACTTTCGCAGTTCTTTAACCGTTGATTCTGTATTTGGTTCATCTTAAGGTAAAACTCGAAAATGGCAATGACTAAGTGCTCGGAATGCGGTCACGATGTTTCTGACCAGGCGGTGTCTTGTCCGTCTTGTGGAATAGCGTTGGGGCCGCCGGCTAATGCTTCGATTCCACCAATGGGAGCTCAGTACGCCCAGCCCTATCCATCCTTTAATCCGCCGCGTAAATCGATAAGTCCAATGGCTATTGTCCTGATTATTTTCGGAGTCATGGGGCTTTGCGTCGTTGTTCTTGCGGCGATACTCTTTCCGATTTTTGCTTCAGCAAAGGCGGCGGCGAAGAAGGCGGCGACATTATCGAATATGAAGCAAGTCGGAACGGGATTGGCGATGTATTTGACTGATCACGATGAGGTTTATCCTTCGCGCTTTGGATCAAATAATGACCTCAAAGAATTCTTGATGCCGTATGTGAAAAATGACGGGTCGTTTACTTCATCCAACCCTAATGGAGGCGTTTTTCTTCCGAACGGTAAGCTTCAGAAGTTCTCTCTGAATGATGTCGTGGATGCTAGAAATACTATTGCCTTGTTCGAGGAGAATATGTGGCCCAACGAAGGCAAATGCTACGGATTTGTGGACACCCACGCCAAGTTCTTGAAGACGGAGAGTGGTACGACCTTTGATCCAAAGAAAGACATGAGTCGGTAGGTTTGGTTGCTTTCCTCGTATCTTGAGATCGTTTGACCCAGTTTTGAACCTAAATGTAGGCGGGAGGGATCATCCATAAAAGTATTCTGCTGAACCTGATTCAGTCCGTTTTACCGTGATCCCGCTGTTAGCCACCGTTAAAAGCAGGCATTTGCAAACTAAAAATACAGCCCGTCGCAGGTACATTCCGAACGCTTAAGGTGCACCCGTTTAGATCTGCTGCACGTTTGACGATGGCAAGCCCGAGTCCCATACCATTGGATTCAGCTCCTGTCTGATTGGTTAGTTTTAACAATTCAGCGCATGCTTCTTCGGCAAATCCACCACAACTATCTTCAACTTCGATAACCACATCAGTCCCGTCCACGAGTGCTCGAATCCAGATGCTCCCTCCCACTCTCGTACATCTAATCGCATTTTGTACTAAGTTTGTTACTGCCGAGACCATCAGGTGCCGGTCAGCTTCAATTTCGATGTTTGGATCGGATTCGGTTCTTACTTTCAGGTATCTAGCATTTGCCTCTGCAGCTAGCGAGCTCTCTACCTCGTCCAGGAGGTCAATTACTTTAAATACTGTTAGTTCAAGCTCGTAGTTTGCCCTCATTCGAACTTCAGCTACTGCGCGATCTACTAATTCTCTCATCTGGGCAAGGGCATTCGTAATGATCCGGCTGGTGGCTCCGTCGGTTCCGACTTTTCCCATTCTTACCAATTCGTGAGAGAGGATGGCACTTGACAGACAATTTCGAAGTTCGTGAACCAAAAAACCCATTTTGAGCTTTTCGCTTTTCTCAATTGAACCAAGAGATAGTCGCTGAAACTCCGTGACTGCCTGTGCGATGGCCACATCAAGGCACAAATTGAGTTGGGCAAATTCAGCAGAGGATATTGATTCTTTGTTCTCCAAAGCATATTCTGTTATTCCCTGACACAAGCTGCCGTAACCTCGAACAAGCTGAGAAATGGTGTATCCCTGACGGTGCGATTCTTGTGCGTGCTTTCGGCTGGATCCTGCCGATATGGTTTCGGACACGAATTTGTGGCGAGTCTCCGAGGAATCTTCATCCACTGAATTTCCCACAACTTCGACGAGTTGATCGTACATAACACTAAGTCCTTCATCGAGTGCCTGCGCCGGAGATAGTCCCATGACCTCGATCATGGTGGTCCGACACTTTTCAAGAATCGGCGTTCGCTTCTTCGTCAACATTTCAAAAAGACTCATTTGATAAATACCTCAAGCTCTGCCAGGTCTTTGCGAAGGCAAAATAGGCCTCACGTAGGGGTACCGCGACAGAGTATTTGAGATTGTGAATTCATTTACGTAAAACAAAAAGTCGTCTAAA
>JANPAV010000215.1:0-9273 GCA_031430115.1 Armatimonadota bacterium
CTTTCGGCTTGCTCGGCGGTGCCGCCGTGCAAAGCAACGTAAACAGCCGCAGAAGCGATGGCACCGTGGACGACATGGTCAATTTTGTAGGTCTTGAGGCTGAAAACCTCGGCTAGGCGACCGCGAATCTCATCAACCAAAACCATAGCCCGCAGGGCGGTTGCTCCGTCAAGGCCTCGCTCCTGGCAAGCAGCAATAACGACTGGGTAGTAGTCGTTGTGTCCAAACTCTCCAGCAACATGTCCGAGCGAAGGATTGTAACCAAAGTTGGTACCATTGCTGTCCCATTCTCGAACCGCCGAACTGTTGGCAACAACTGCTTTTTCAGACTTAACCCGAACTGATGAGCCAAAGACAAACGCGCCAGCGGAATCAGGGTAGGTAAACGCCTCCGAACGCAACAAGCAAGGTGCGTTAGTTTGTAAGGCAAGAGCAGATGCTCCGCAAAGCAAGGCGTCGGTATGGAACATCCTCGTTCGTTCCAAAACGAATGCAGATGGTCCTGATCCTAAGGTTCCGGCAAGAAAATCAACGGCAAATTGCCCTATTCCCAGGGCTTGATTGGTATTACGACCAAGAACGACTGTGCTCACTACCGAAAAGTGTACTTAGTTCGCGTCAATGAAATTTGATTCGTCGAGCTCTCGGATCAAAGCTGTGACGATTGTTCCCGTTCCCGTCCGAACCGTGCTAAGGGTGGTTACCGTCAAGAACTCAGTTCCATCTTTCCTGGTAGCCGGGGTGCCACTATGCTCTCCCATCCGACGCTTTGCTGGATCGGCAAGGTACCGCTTTCGATGTTGCCTATGTAAACCGTGATACCGTTTGGGTACCAAAATGGCAACAGGCTGTCCGTTCAATTCAAGGTGGTTATAGCCAAACAACCGTTCAGCTTCCTCATTCGCATATTCAATAATCCCTTGATCATTGATGAGCATAATTGCTCCCGGTGCCGAACTCAACACCCGCTTGAGCAATTCGACGGTCCCTTTAACCGAGTCAACCGCTTTTGATTTCTTCTCCAATTCGGCAACCAGACGCTCGTTCTCTTCGCGTAGCTCGGCGATCGAAACCGCCGCCTTTTCTCGCATGTAGTTTGCTACAAGCTCAGTTCGGCTGTGTTGACCGTTCTTTCCACGGATTCGCCCCCAGTAGGTTCCTACTGTTGCGACGCTTATTCCAAGTTTTTGGGCAATCCCAGCATCAGTCAACCCCTTGGCGGCCAGCATGATAATTTGCCGTTCACGGTTGCTCAGAATTCCGGGTTCCTCAGATTGATTCATCCCTACTTTAAGAATACTGATCTTCAAGGTAATTAGTCACAAAAAAAGCCCTGAATCCAAGATTCAGGGCGATATACCGGGAAAAGAATTATTCGGCGACCGGAGCCACGGTAATTCCAACGATTTTGTCGTCCTTGACCAACACACCCATGTTAAGGCCAGCAAAGTAGGTCCACTCTTCGATGGTTCCCGCTTTCACAAGGCTTCGAGATTCTCCACCTTTGATATCCAAAAAGCTCGAAAAGTCCTTGACTGACATTCCAACGGTAACCTTAAACTTGGCATTAACCGTAAGGTCCTTCGGCATGATCTCAAAAGACGATCCTGGTGAATAGCTAGTGATTCGAAGAACTTCAGATATAACGTCTCCATCGACTGTGCGAGCATCGGTGACAACCGCGAAGTTACCACTGTCCCAAACATATTCCTTCATTCCGTTGTAATCTTCGCTGTACCGGAAAGCATTTTGCGGCTTGTCAAACATCACGACCAAGTCCTCAATCCTATCGAGAATTTTCACTGTTTTGCCCTTTTCGGTTAGCGAAAGCACATTGCAGAGATAGATCGGCGTGTCCTTGATTTCGCGAGGCTTCAACTTAAACTTTGCACAGAGGCTCATATAGTTTTCCTTAGCCTTTTCGTAACCCTTTGCCGCGCTCGACGATCTTGTCAAGTAGGAATAAATCACGGCTTCGGCTTTCGGGGCATCTGCTTTAAATTCGTCGCTGATCACTTGCTGACCAAGATTTGAGGCTAAAAAGGAATTGTAGGTTGTTGAGCTTCGTTGCGCATCAAGCATCGTCTTGATCGCATTGGTTACATTTCCAGCTCGCTGGTAACCCAGGGCCAAATTGTTTGCCGTGCGAAGCTTTTGGGAATCAGTCGTTGCTTTTGCCATCGCATCATTGAGCGACTTGATTCCTGCTTGAATGTTCTCTGGTTTACCGTCCGGGTCAAGAACCAATCCCAATCCTTGGAGCTCCAAAGAGTGGTAAGTTGTTGGCCTCATATCATAGGCAAGCTTAATGTGAGCCATCGCAATCGCGTAGTTTTTTCTGTCGTCGTCGGTTAAAACTCCTGACTTACCAAGAGGGCTTGGGAACATGAGAGTTGGACCAAAGTCTGGAAGGAACCAAGGTTCAACTATGTTCGCAGCGATTCCACCGTAATAGTTCAGCAGGCCAGCCAGCGCCGCATTGTACTTGCACTCATAAAACGTTGGTGCATCCACCGCCGCCTTGTCATACGCTCTCATGGCAAGGTCATATTTTCGAGCATCAAGATAGGCTTCACCGTCGGTATAGGCAACCATCGATCGAAGAACCAAGTTATTGGTCGAAACTGCGGAAGCTCTTCGAGCCGTGTCCGCATGGTCGCCAAGAATCTTCTGACTGCCCGGCCATTTTGCCGAAGATTCGCCGAGTTTCAACAGCATGTCCACCATATCTTGCTTCTTGTAACCGGCTTTCTCTAAGGCTATCGCTCCAGTCGCATCTGCGTCGTATTCTTGCTGCCGAGTAAAAATCAAGTCGAGGTCTTTCGGTTTGTAACCCTTTCCAAGGTGCTGTTTCGAGAGGTGAGCAATTTCGTGGGCGACAACTGCACGGACCAATCGTATATCTTTCATGAATGTCAGAAGTCCAGTGTAAACCGTCATTTTTGGTTGAGGTTTGGCATCCTTTGGTGCCTTTGGGTCAACGATGATGCTCGCGTTTGCGTTGACATCAGGCTTATCCTCAACAATGCACTTGATCGGATATGCAAATCGCGGATCCTCAGGAAGATACGGACTCAACTCGTCAACCATTTTCTGAAGATCAGCCACTGTAAAAGTCGCTTGTTGACGTGTTCCACTTCGTGCGAAACTAACTGATGTGAGGAGGATTGCTGCCGCCCCAACGGACATCCATTTCGAATTTGCTTTCATATTTTTTTGCTCTCTTGGCACCTATTGCCTTAATCCCGAGTTATCCAACGTATCAGTTGCGACACCGTTACGAAATGGAATGTTAATCATTATCCAGAATCCCAACAACCAGTAGCCAGATTTCAGGATAATTGAAGGGAGAAAGTTCCTTTGTCCCCCACTACAAAGGCGTTGTTGGGAATCCTATATGAAATCACATTACGTCATTCTTGGCGCTGGTATGCAGGGCACAGCCGCTGCATACGATCTGGCAAAATTCGCGGAAGCAGGTTCAATTATTCTCGCTGATGCTTCCATCGATCAAGCACAAAAAGCTGCGGATCGAGTCAACAAATTGGTCGGTCGCAATGCTTGTATCGCGACACAGGTCAATGCTCTTGATGCCGCAGAATTGTCCGCACTTTTGACCGAAGTTGACGTCCTTCTAAGCTGTGTTCCGTACTGGATGCACCCCAAAATTGCCGACGTCGCAATCGCTACCAAAACGAACATGCTCGACCTGGGCGGAAACACCGAAGTAACCCGAGAGACCTTGGCGAAAGATAGTCAAGCAAAGGAAGCTGGAATCAGCCTTATTCCCGACTGTGGGTTGGCTCCAGGGCTTGTCAACAGCCTTGGGTTCGCTCTCATCGAAAAGCTTGACGAATGCGATTCGATCAGACTTTTTTGTGGAGTTTTGCCACAAAACCCAGTCCCACCCCTCAACTACAAAACGACTTTCAATGTCGAAGGGCTTGTCACTGAATATGACTACAGTGCTGTCGCTCTCCGAAATGGAGAAATTCAACTCATTCCGACCTTGACCGAACTTGAATCCATCGAAATCGAAGGATTCGGAACCATGGAAGCGTTCGTCACATCGGGCGGAACCAGCATGGCCCCGTACTCTGTTCAAGGCAAAGTAACTAACTACGAGTACAAGACTATTCGATTCCCCGGTCACTGCCAAATCATGAAAGTCATGAAGGACTTTGGCCTTTGGCGAGAAGACGAAGTTGAGGTACGCGGCACGAAGATCAAGCCAAAAGACGTTTGGTGTAGGGTTTTCGGTGAGGAACTCATGAAATTCAAGGACCTCGATCAATGCCTCATTCGAGCAATTGGCGAAGGTACAAAAGGCGGAAAGAAGGTCAAGCTTCAAATCGATATCCACGACAAACAGTGCGAGGAAACCGGCTTCACATCAATGGAGCGTTTGACCGGATATTCATTGACAACCTACGCAATCGATGTCGCAAATGGTCTCATGGAACCCGGTGCCCTACGTTACGAACTTGCGATGACCGGAACTCGATTTGTGGAAGAAATTCAGCGACGAGGAATCAAGCTGAAATTTAGCGAAGAAGCGCTTTAGTTAAAGCAAGTCAGCCTTCAGAAGTACTGAAGGCTGATAGCTGGTAGCTCGCGAAGCGAACTACTGTTTCGGCGCATTCGCTGTCAACCAAGCTTTTACTTTCGCTCGGTCACCTGGCTTGATTTTGTTTGCACCCTTCTCAAGCATCATATTGAAATGAGCAACCTCTTCCGGTGCTGCCGGGTATCCCGTGTTTGAAGCCTTGTTTTTGCCTGGCATAGTAAACATCGAGTTAGCGATCATTTTGCCCGATTTAGCATCAAGGATTGCCATAAATGGAAGACCAGCATCTTTGCCGCCTAACTGCTCCATCAACTCTAGACCACCAGCATTCTCATCGGCTTTGTGCTCCTTATTTTCCAAAACGGTGATGTGGACCACTTCGAGTCCGCTCTTCACGATCTTGCCTTCTTCGGTTGTATCAAGGAACTTGTCGAATCGATGGCACCAACCACACCATGAAGCATGGAAAATAACCAGAACGTTCTTCCCGCCCTTCTTGGCGTCGGCTTGAGCCTTGGAAATCAGTTCCTTGCTCGATTCGGCTGAAGCGAAGCTAAGGCCAGCGATGACAAGCAATGACAATGACGTAATCAATTTCATGAAATTATCATACGCTTATTTCCTAATTATTTGTTTCTTGAGCAAGGAATTGGCGATCTGATTAGCCAATTTCGCACTTCCTTTTTCACTCAAATGAATGCCATCGATAGTGTAACAATCTCGCGAATTGACCGACAACCGAGAGTCAATGAGAAGCAGGGCATTGGTTCTTGCGAAGCTGCGAAGGATCGGGGGAATCCCTTGATTGACATTGTTACACTGTTCGTCGTCAATCACGCCTTTTTCCTTCTTCGTACAGATGCGGGGTGGAGTGACCAAAATGACCTTCGGGTGGGCAGGCATCATTAAATAGCTATGGGTAATTTTTTTGAGGTCACTCTCGAATTGCTTTACGTGCGCCCAATTTCGAGGATTTCCATCGTTAGTTCCACCCATGATGATCACAATGTCTGGCTTAAACGCCAACGACGCCTTATAAGTCGGAGTTTTGATCAACGGCGGCAACCAATCAAGATTCATGATTGTGCAACCGGTGTATCCAAAATTTTTGACGATGTAGCCGCCACCGAGTCGAGCACTGAGCACTCCTGGATATGAACTTCGTTCCCGAGTCGCTTCTGGCAAGGCGTAACCAAAGGTAAGTGAGTCTCCAACACACGCCACACGAATGGGTTGAGGAGCGAGCAGGATCGGAACGAGAAACGAAATCACAGCTTAAGTGTACTGGCGTTTGAAGGGATGCGGTAAAATGATCGTTCCAAAAAGTCTCCCTCGATAGTTCAACGGTTAGAACGACGGTCTGTGGATCCGTAGATATTAGTTCGATTCTATTTCGAGGGACCATTTTCTTTTTAACTAAGTCCTCATGAGTTCGCTAACCAATTACCCGGGTACGCAGGACAGATTCACCTCAGATATTCTTCAGCGAAAGTGGATCCTCGACAAGTTTCAAGCGATCTACAAAAGCCTTGGATACAACCTTGTAGAAACCCCAAACCTTGAGCCTTCCGAAATTCTGGCGAAGGAAAACGGCGTAGGCGACCAGCCCGTTTTTACGTTTGTCGATAAGCACCGCGACAACGTTTGCCTAAAGCCCGATCAAACCGTTTCCCTTAGACGAGTTATCGAGCAGCACGATCTTCGCCTACCGTTCATGCGTCACCAAGTTGGATTTGCGTTTCGACAAGATAAACCAGAACGAGGTCGATGCCGCGAATTTACCCAGTGTGATGCCGACGTAATCGGTGCTCCGCTCGGAGTTGCCGATGCCGAGACAATCTTATGGCTCCAAAAAGGATTCGTTGAAATTGGACTACCTGAAACAATTTTGTCCGTTAATGCCCGCGGAATTCTAACCGGACTCTACAAGTCGCTCGGCAATGAGCACTTTGATGAACTTACGTTCGTTCGGGCTATCGACAAATGCCCAGTAAGCGGCGACACCGCCGTGGTTGATCGCTATCTGAAAACTGGACAAGGAGAGAAGGTCGACGAATTCGATAAAAAGGTTTTCGCGCCTGAACTCGTGGCGGCAACTGACTCAATCGTCAATTTATTGAAACGACTTTTGCCTTTCAAAGAATTGCCAGTGTGGGATTCGCTGACTCAATTTGGAACTGCTTTCCCTCAAATGGAAACCGAAGTTGCCGAAGTCAAAATGGTTCTCGAATACTGCGAGTCGCTGGGCGTCTCAATGGAGAACATCCGATTTGATCCGTGCCTCGCCCGGGGAATGGACTATTACACCGGTCCCGTTTTCGAGGCTCGTCACCCGCTCTGGACTTTCGGAAGTCTTGCCGGCGGTGGTCGCTACGATCAAATGGTCAAGATTCGCGATGAAGCACAACCGGCCGTCGGTGCGTCATTTGGCTTGGAGCGAATCGAACAAACTCTCCATGATTTGGGCCGTCTTCCCGATATTGGAAGCAAAGGTCTTGCCGACATCTTGATCGCAACCCGACCCGACTGGATGCCCGGGCCACTCAAGCTTGCCGCTGAACTACGAAAGACAATTGGAAGGGTTTTGGTTTTCCCCAATCCCGACACCTCGTTTAAGCTGCAAACCAAATTTGCATCCGAAAATGGAATCAAATACATTGTGTTCTACGGTCCCGATGAAGCCGCCGCCGGAGAAGCCACGATCCGGACCCTTACCGACGGAGATATCACCGATGTTCAAGCCGCCCGCCAATCCAAGAACCAGAAGGTTTCGGTCGCCGAACTAAGCGATACCCTGCTTGCGCTCTTGGCGGAGTGATGCTCCCAAAAAGGCTGAATTAGTTCCCAACTTGCACGAAGGAGCCGTTTCGTGCAAAACTAGAGTCTCCGATGAACGGTTTCTTCCACCATCATCATACTTCGCATCACTTCGCTTAATCCAAGCGCCGTGATGCTATATCCTGTTCAAAATCCCTCAGTGCCAGCGCCGGCACCTTTCCCCTTCTCATTTTTACAATTTCATATGTCAGTTCAAGTCAAACTTGCCCTTCCGACCGGAAGAATTCAGAATAACGTTTTTAAACTCCTCAACGATGCCGGAATTGAGATTCACGGTGGTCCACGGTCTTATCGACCAAAGCTATCCTTAATCGACTTCGAGGCAAAGATTCTCAAGACCCAGAACATAGTCGAGATGTTGGCTCTCGGTCGACGAGATGTCGGCTTTGCCGGAGCAGATTGGGTCAAAGAAAAAGGTGCCGATGTTGTAGAGTTATTGGACACCGAATTGGATCAGGTGTCGATCGTAGCGGCAGCTCCAGCCGGGTTCCCAGATGCACAATCGTACCAAGGTCGCCAACTGATCGTTGCCACCGAATACGTCAACATTGCGTCCGAATGGGTTCAAGCCAAAGGCTGGGACGCCAAGGTTATTCGATCCTACGGAACGACCGAAGTTTTTCCACCCGAAGATGCCGACTGCATCGTTGACAACATGTCGAGCGGCGCAACCCTAAGGGCCAGCAACCTGGAAATCGTCGATACAATCATGACGTCATCGACTCGAATTTTTGCGAGCCGCCACGCCATGGACGACGACAAGGTTCGCAACCGAATCGAAGATTTTGTCTTGGTAATCAAGTCTGTGCTCAGTGCTCGTCACCGGGTCATGATCGAAGTGAACGTCAGCAAAGATGACCTCGAATCAGTTGCGTCCATCATTCCGTGCATGCGCCAACCGACCATCGCCGCCCTCCATGGGGATGCAGGATATGTCGTCAAGTCCGCAGTTCTCAAGTCGGAACTGCCAACCCTGATCCCAATCATCAAGCAACGGGGCGGAACCGATATCGTTGTCAGCAACATCGCAAACGTTATCCCTTAAAATGAAGACGATTTCGATCATCAACACCGGAGTAGCGAATATTGCGTCGATTCAGTCGGCATTTAAAAAGCTGGGTTACGATACCAAATTTGTCGATTCGACCCAAGATGTTCTGGAAGCTAAAGCGGTTGTCTTGCCCGGAGTCGGCGCCTTCGAAGCCGGTATGTCGGCACTCAACATCTTGGGGCTAAGCGAGCCACTCAAGGAAAGGATTACGTCAGGAAAGCCAACCCTTGCGGTGTGCCTAGGAATGCAACTATTGTGCGAGTCTAGCGAAGAGAGCCTCGGCATAGACGGTCTCGGCATCCTAAAGTCTCAAATCAAGCGGTTTAGTCCCGGAATTCGAACCCCACATTTCGGGTGGAACCAAGTCTCCGGGGCTGCCTTCTTTGGTTCAGGATACGCCTATTTTGCAAACTCGTTTCGCCTGGGCGAAGACCCCGGCGACGGATGGGAAGTTGCAACTTGCGACCATGGTGAACCATTTATTGCCGCCATCAGAAAAGGAGCCGTAGTTGCTTGCCAATTCCACCCCGAAATCTCAGGGGACTTTGGATTCTCGATTCTTGAGAAATGGTTGGAGGGTGTGAATTGGTAATGCACAATATGTTTTTCTTGAACTTAAACGCTACCAAATTGTCAGCAGCCTTAAGGTGCTCCCCTGGAGGGGAGCTGGAATGTCGTGAAGTGCGTGGAATTAGTTGGACACCTTCTTTATCCGTAGGAGAAAATAGAGATGGTGTCTCGCAGAAGTTATAGTCGTGAGTTTAAGTTAGGCATTTGCCAGGAGATTGTTTCTGGTGTGTTGTCTAAGTCGCAGGTA
>JANPAV010000216.1:0-33502 GCA_031430115.1 Armatimonadota bacterium
GAGGTTGTTCGCCTTGCAACTAGTTTTGACGAATCTACCTTGCGAGAAACCACTACGACTTCTGCCTGGCTGGCAGAATGCGCAAATTTTGTAAAGTGTGTGTTTTCTGATGCTGGTCGAGAAATTTCCTCTGATGTTGACGTTCAACTTGACATTGGTACAGAAATTAAGAAGTTCGAAGATGTGCAAGCGGGTGACAGGGTCTATTTCCGTGGCCCACGTGCAGCAATCTATCTTGGTAATGGGAAATACGCTTCGGTGACTAAGAAAGGCAGGCTAACTATCAGTGATTATGATGAAGTAGCGCAAGAACAGACGATTGCAGCCAGGCACTGAGCAACTTATTCACAAAGTCACCACCGGTTCCATTCAGCCTCAATTCGATCAAGACAAATTTCGGAGCACACTGCCCCAGAAGCTGGCACGCACCCGAAAACTCATCTTTAGCCTAGGTGCTACTGTATTTGGGTACACAATCAACTACCCTTCAAACAGGACTCCCTATTCTGCGGCTTATTCAGATTTCGAGCCTATCCTAAATCCATGTATACTCACATTTAATGGATAAATTTGTACTACCTAAGAACCCATTTGCACGAATCCCCATAAAAACTCACCAAAAACTAGCGGGGCGATCAGATGAACTAAAAGACATTAAGTACTATTTAGGGCAACTTTCCTCGGGGCAAAGCTCAAGTATCGCATTGATTGGAAGTAGAGGAGTTGGTAAAACGAGTCTACTAAACGGTGCCGTTGATATTGCGAATGACGTTAAACTATTGACAGTCAGGATTGATTTGAATGAAGAAAAAGTGCAAGATGCTAGTCAGTTTTGGATTGAATTATTTACAAACATTTTTGATCCCATATACAATGAGGCTACTGTCCAAGGTATGGAATGTGATGAAGAAGAGCATGTATTTGCAGCATTTTCTGGAAGTATTGCATCGGGGAAAAATATTAACCTCAAATTTCCTCGTCACGTCTCGTTGCAAGGCGGTCAGCATGGCTCCTTAGTTATTAATGAGACTTTTATTGCCAGCGATTTTATGTTGTTTCAACAGCAATCGAAGGCACTTGGATACCACGGAATAATTGTTCTTATTGACGAAGCAAACTGCTTCTCTACTAATCAATCTCTATTACAGCAGCTGAGAAATATTTTTCAAAAACTAGATGGATTTGGCTTAATTATGGCCGGTACGGAGGAACTATTCCCAAGTTTGGCTGACGTATTTTCACCAATTCCAAGGCAATTCTTTAAACTTGAAGTATTACCATTTTCAGATATCTTCCAAACTAAAGAATTAATCGACATTGCAATACCAAATGATGTTAGTGACATTTTACCCTCGTTTGACACAGTTAGAGAAGTACATGAATTAACAGGAGGTGACCCATCAGAACTGCAACTATATTGTCATCATATGTATAAGGCAGTACAAGATGGAGTTTGCGAAGAAATGGAATTGCACCCATCCGTCCTAAATAGCATTGCAAAGGAATATCGCAGTGGATCGTCTCCGGAGTTTCTAAGAGACATCGAAATCCTCGAAAACCTTGATGAAAAGATATTAATTGATGCGTGGTGGCTTCGGTTAACTAATATTACAGCACAAGAGTCAATGGAAATCGTGCTAATTGATCGAGGACTGCGGAACGGATCTAAGTTAACGGAAGTGGAAATTGAAGGAGTTCGGCAGGAAGTTTCCGAGAGCTATAAAGCTCTGTATAATTCCGGCCTATCCATCTCAGAAAACACCGTTGAATTGAAGGGGAATCCTTTGACGGCAAGCTACTGGAAGTCATTGGCGCAAGTTAAAACAAAGAAAGGCTTTTCATGGGACGACTCTTCCAAGCCTGAGATAATCGCGCAAAGAATTTGTAAAAACTTTGCGAATGTAGTCGGACCTTCGTCCTTCACGTTCTCAAGACAAGCGCTTGGAGGTCATTGCTTGGACGAACTTCGCAATAATCAAAAGCTTACGAAAGTTCCAACCGGAGCATTTTTCCAACTATTAGCAATCTCGCACCCCGACTTAAAAGGGGATTCTACAGAGTTCTGTACGATTGATGCTCAGATACGGATAGATGGTGTTTTGTTCCATTTTCGAGATTCAGTCAAGGTTGATAAGGAGTTTGATATTGAAACAAAAATTGATAATTGGGTCACTAACTCTGAAGAAGTATTTTCAATCAGTGAGATTGATTTTGAGTTGAAGGAAATCTGTAGGAGGAGTGTTCCAACTGTTGAAGAAATGCATAGGCTGGCTCGATATAACCAAAGGAGTTTGCCGAGAGAGTTTGGCAAAGCAGTGCACTTTCAGGCTATTGATGCATACATGGAAGGCAATATAGATATTGCAATTGAAAAATTTTCCGAGGATTTGGCAATACGTGATTCAGAAGAAACTAGGAATAATCGTGGATTTTGTTACATATTGAAAAATGACTTTGGCTTGGCGAAAATTGATATTGAAATAGCAATTGCTTTGTCGCCAGGCAGTTTATTATTTCAATACAATGGTGTAGTACTTGAAGCATTAACCGGTGATTCCGAAATCGCAATAAAGGGTTTTCTAGACATAATTAGAGGCGTTACTGAATTAACGAATGAAGAAGAGTATGAAGCTATTCTTGGACTAAGGAAAGGTCACAAAGAAGCATTGGACATTGGAAAAGTGAGCCTACTCTTGGGTTCTTTACAGTGTCTTATTGAATTGGATCATTTCTCAGTGGATTCAGCGAAGGATGAATGTCCACTTGCTTTGCATGAGCAGTTAGCCATGTTGATAAGTGATATTGACGGTGGCACGATTAAATAGGTAGCAAGGACCTTGAGCCCATTGCTGTGACTGTTTAGTTTAAGACTTTGTGTAAAAGGAACGAGGCGTGGCTGCAATGGAACCAGAACTTTCCAAATTACTGGTGTTGGGCTCGATTCGAATACTGCTACATAATTGATACAAGTGAAATATGTTCAAGGTGCACCTGTGTATCAGGGGCTAGCCTTGGTTGTCAGATCTTTGGTGGTAATGTAGTCGAACATTCTTAGCCTGCGCTTATCGGCTTTGGTACAATCCCTATCTAAATGGATGCAGCGCAGTTTCGGCTCTTTCCCGTTACAACTTTGTTTAGGGGAATGGTGGATTGGCTCGCCGAAATGCTACTTGGGTCCGATCTTTGCGATGAAGACATCTCTAACGCTCGTGTATGCTGCCTTGGGATTGTAGTCCTTGTCGAGCAGGAGGGCGGCGCCACGGGTTCCACCCGAGAAGCCTGGGATCCAGCTATGCTTGTCGCCTACTCCCCACAATTGAATGCCTTCACAATGCGGGAAACTCAGTGCCATTTGGACATGCGCGGCATATGACTGGGCTTGTTTTGTGAGGTCGGCAGGATCCAACGGGATGAGGCCATAATTGGGGTCATTTGAAGGCAACTGGACGACGGGCATTGCGACATCGAGTTCGGTAATCATGAACTTTAGCCCGGCATCGCGAACCCTCTGGATTGTTTGGTAGTATCCATCGCCAGGAGTTGGGACATCGGTCACTGCCCGATGATATTGAAAACCGACTCCGTGAATTGGGGTGCCTTTCGATTTTAGATAGGTAATGAGGGCAAACATATCATTAGCCTTTCGTCCGCCACTTTCGATGTTATAGTCATTGTAATATAGCTTGCAATTGGGATCCGATTGGTAAGCAAACTTGAACGCATAGTGGATGAAGTCTACTCCGAGCTTTCGGTACCAAAAGGAGTTGCGTAGGTTGTATGGGCGACCATTGGCGGAGTCGTCGATGGCTTCGTTAACGACATCCCACATCGCGATTCTGCCTACGTAACGTCCTACTACTCGGTTAATGTAAAACTGCAACAAGTTGAGGGACTGCTTCTTTGTCAGACTGCTTTCCATCGCCAGGAGCCAAGCGGGGATGGTATATCCGCCGTCACTGGCATAGACCAGAACGTGTCCCCTGACTTTGATGTTGTTTGCGGTTGCCCAATTGATGAGATAGTCGGACTTGGTGAAGTCAATCTCTTTGAGTGACTTCCATAGGGCTGGTGGCTTGAGGTCATTTTCAGGCTCAAGCATGTTGAAATTTGATAGGATCGATTGGCGGTATTTTCCGCCGTCGACATTGTTGTTTACCAAGTCGCTGCCGACAGCGGCACCGAAGTTAACGGGAATTTGATCGGCGAGCACTCTCAGACCCGAGCCTTGGGGAGTGGTTATGATCGTCATTCCGAGGAGCCCTGCACTAAACATCAGTAACGCCATTCTACCGGGGGCGGGCTTTTTACTGGCTGTTCTCCTTCAAAAACTGGCGGAAACACTATTTTGCGAGGCGGGATTTAGGCTTGTTCGAAGCCGAAGTTGCCCCACCGATCCCGTTCCACCTTAGCCAGGGAGCTTCGGCGGAAAAATCGGGGTTAAGATTCGGTTCAATGGCGAGATTCTCTGCGAGGTTTTAACCCTGCAGGGAATACTCATGACACATTTGAAATTTCAATCAATTCTCTTTATCATCCTGGTGGTCACCGTTGCTTCATGCCAAGGCAGCAAAAGTACTCCTGCCGTTCAGGATATCGACCTTTTTGTTGGCAGCAAGCAGATAACCAATGTATATGTCGATGCAGTCAAAGTCGATCTAAGCACCAGTGACTCGTACGCATTCCCTCTGAAGCTGACGGAAGGTTTTCACATTGTGTCATGGCAAGTAGGAGCAGATAAGAAGACATGCTCATTTGAGGTAGGTGAGGGTGAAGGATCGATTTCAATAAAGAGAATCGCTCCGCTAGTTGATTTTGACGGAAGTGTAAAGGTAGCAAAACAACCCAAATAGAATCTTTATTAGTATGGAATCGCCTTCGACGAACGTTACGTTTGGGATTGAGGCAGACCTTCAGCCTACGGGACTGGATGCTGTCCTAACCTAGGGCTTCGCCGCTAGGCTAATCTGAGACACCCCTTCGGGGTTAAGAATCGGAAATCAGAATCGCAATTCATAGAAGAAACCGAAACGCGAGGGCGATGCTCAACGGATGTTCAAAAAAGAGGTTGCAAACAAGATTTTGAACACCTGCAACTCTCAGCCTAACTTCGTTCGAGGCAGAAGTCGTTGGCAGTGCCACACAAAGAAATCTGCTTACACTTGTTCGAAGACCATGTTGCCCCATTGTCTCTCTTGATAGAGAGACCAGTGAGCCCATTCCTTTGATAAGAGTAGAAGTAATCGATACCCATGCACTATGCCGAAGGGTCGCCAAAGACCAAATTGCCCCACTGGTCCCACGGATTTTCGTAGGTGTTGAAGGGGTCACTGAGGTCGACAATTCGTTGGCGATCGATTTGGGCAAAGTTCCAGTCGAAGGCATAAATCGGGCTTCCCTTCTTCTTGGAGATCATTTCGACAAGCTTGCCTCTTCCCTTCGCTCTCGTATCTTGCGGCGGGTCAGTTTGGGCGAGCATGATCTCGACTTCTTTTGTCAGTCGCTGAGGGGTTAGCCCGTAGAAGAGCGATTGCGCGGGGTCGATGTTGTGGTATTCGAGGTCAACCGAGTGCAGGGCTTCGTCACTCCAGTCGGTCTTCTCTTCGGCGATGTATTGTTCGCAAATTTTACGTTTGGCCACCCAATCGAGGCGATCATCCATGACGAGCGGGTCTCGTTCGAGCTGGTCGAGGGTTGAGCGCCATTCGGCAAGGATCCAGTCGGTTTGTTCGCTTTCACCGGCAAGACATTCGGCGGCGGCGAGGAACTTACGTTGGATGGCAAGTGCGTTGCTCAGCGTGCCGTCGAGCATTTCGACGTCCCAGTTGAACTTCTCGTCGCGGGAGATGTCCCGGATGGCAAGGAGAGGGTTTGCGAGGAGAACAGAAGCATCGATCAGCCCGGCTTCGCAGACGCGAATCGCGAGCAGGGTGGTTCCGACCTTTAGTGCGTAAGCGTATTCGTTCTGGTTAGCTTCACCAAAGAGGATATGGAGGCGCGTCATGCCGTTTTGAGAGTACATGGTCTCCCATTTGGGGTTGATGAGGGCGCGGTTGAAGCGGACGCGGGAAGCGATGGTTTTGAGAATGTGGTCGGATCGTTGGGAGAGTTGGAATTTGACCGAAGGGTCGGCCATTACGCCATAGACGTGGCTTACCCAGATGTAATCGACCGGATTTTCGTCCATTTGTTGGGCGGTTGGGGCTTCTCCGGTATAGAGGATATGGCCGCCGACTCGCCCGACTCCGGCGAAGATTTGGCGAGTGACTAGGAATGGGACGAGAAAGTTGATGTTTCCGTTCATGAGCTCGTCTTGAGCTTGAACGAGATAGTTTTCGTGGCACCCGAACGTGTGTCCGCCGAAATGGTCGATAGAGTTGTTGTAGATTGCGACAGAATCTTGGAGCTTGAGGTCTTTGATTGCTTGGACAATGAGTCTTTGTCCGGCGCGATCGTTGGCAATGAGGTCTTTGATGCTCTGGCACTCAGCCGTGGCGTATTCGAGGTGGGAACCGACGGCGTCGACGTAGAGACGGGCTCCGTTACAGAGAAAGCCTCCGCTTTGGGCAGGTTCGAAGACATCGTCGCGAGCATGGTAATCGATGGCTCCGATCTTGCGCTCGAAGAAGAGGTAGTCCTTGATGGCTTCGACGACGTCTTCTGGGCGTCCGAGGTCGTCGTCCATGACGAGGCAACCGAACTCGGTCTCTATTCCAAATACGCGGTTGTCAGCGGGGCTCATGGATAGGTTCAGTTATTCTACGTTTGTAGGCGCCGTTTAAATCCATTTTTCCGCATCGAATTCGGGGGCGATTTGCCAGAGGGCGGACAGGGATTTATAACCTAGTTCGTCGGGGGCGATTTGTCGTTCTCGCTTTCGGCAAAGGGTCCAGGCCCACACTCGAAACGATTCGACATCGAGGGCGTCGGCGACGTTTTGGATATTCTGGCGGAGTTTGGCGGCTGGGAAGTCGTCGTATTGAGGCCAGGGGTTGAGGATGAAGGCGGCGCCCTCGATCGCAGGGTCACCGACTAAGCCTTTTGCGTCGATACACATCCAGCCGTCGCGATGCTTAAGGATATTTTCGTGGTGAAGGTCGCCGTGGATGGCAACTTCTCGGGTTGTGGATGCGAGAAGGTACTTGGCGAGCGGGTCTTTTCCGCTCGAATAGACGTTCATTGGCCTGAGGTTGTCAGTGTCCATTTCTCGGAAAGCAAGGGCGATTTGCATCCAGATGCTCAGTTGCTCTGGTTCATCGATCCCGGATTCGTGGAGTTTGGTGCCGGGGATGGCTCGTTCCATGAGCATGGAGCCGGTGGCGGAATCGTGTGCGAATATCTTTGGGGCGAATGGTCCGGTTTGGCGGATCATCGCAAAATAGCCGGAGGTCATTTCCTCGCCTTGGAACGGGACTTTGAGAACTTTGTCGGGGGTTGCGTAGACGTGGGAGCAGAATCCGCGAGGGAGTTCCTCGGTGGGTTCGAAGTTCCAAAGTTTGGCCAGTTTTGCTGCGACGTCATCCATGGAGAGGTGTTACTAAAGTATGGCAGGGAGCCGCGGTCAGAACCCCCATCCCACCCTTGGGAACTTCGTTCATCCTGGACGCTTCGCGTCTCTCTCCCAAAGAGCAAGGGGAAGGGCCTTTTACAGCAATGGTCTTTTTTTGATGTCGGGCCAACGGCGCGGATAGAACGGGGCGGTTTGTCGGTTCTTTTTAAAGATTGGGAAGAGTCGAACGATATCGGTGCCGGGAATGAGTTGTTCGCGGGTCTCGACTAGGTCGAGACCAAGCTTTGTCCAGTTGCCGCTGGTGATATCGTCGCTTGGGGTGCGCATGGGGATGAAATATCCCCCTTGTTTGACTTGAAAAGCGGAGATTTCTAGTTGGATACCGAATGGAGCGACGGCGCGACCGGTGACGACGTCGAATCGTTCTCGGTCCTTCACGTCTTCGGCCCTGGTGTGTTCGATGGTGAGATTGTCTCTTCGGTGGCGGTCGAGGAAGCCAAGCATTTTGCCGTTGGCGTCGAGGGCGGTCACTTTAAGGTCAGGAAATGCAGTCGCGATTGGCCAACTTGGAATTCCGGGTCCGGTGCCGATGTCGAGAACAGTTGCAGCGGGGTTCAGATCAGAAATTACTTTTCCGACCATTATGGAGTCGAGGAAGTGCCGGACATAGCAGTCTTCGCGAGGGACCCGAGTTAGGTTCATTACTTCGTTCGCTTCGTAGAGGTCTTCCTCGAAGTATTCAAACTCGGCGAGTTGCTCCTCCGAGAGACTGATACCCAGTTCGGTGCATGCGGCGGATAGAGCTTGGCGATTCACTGAATAAGAGTGTATCTTAACAAGGGTGAAGGGCAATGGCGAGGGCAAGTATTAAAATACAGGTTTCGGGGTTATGGTGAGTGGTACGAAATTTGCGGAATAAGTGAGTAGGATGGTTTCAGTTTTTATTTGCGCAGTCGGAATTGGATTCTCTAACGGACAAGTTAGGATGATTCCTAGGGTTAAGGGAATTCCTTCACCTCACCCCTACGCAATTTCTGCGGACGGGAAGACCGTCGTTGGTCAATTTGCGCCCGGGAATCCATTTACTTGGCGCGGTGGCGATACAGCAACCTTCCGACCCTCCTCAAATGTGAACGTACTTGATCAGTACGCTCAGGGTGTATCGGCAGATGGAAAGACTATTGTGGGCAAAGCTGGCGGAGCATACATTTGGATCCGTGGAAAGGGTATGAAATCGCTTGGAGATAGCTCAACATTTGCTTACGGTGTGAGCGAAGACGGCACAAAAGTTGCATGTCAGGTCGACGGAAAAAAGGATCGCAAGGGGTTCATTTGGAGCGAATCAGGAGTGATCAACCTTGAATCATTTTCGCCGATTTGCATGTCTGGCAACGGAAAAGTTGTTGCGGGAATTCAGTTGGTCAAGGGTTCGGTACGGGCATTTTACTTTCACGATCAAGTTGCGGAGGCACTTCCTATTCCCGAAGAGTTCTCTGACTCTGCGGCTTTTGCAACAAACCGAGATGGCAACGTAATCGTCGGCAACGTGTTTAACTCTAATGGAACGTTTGCGGCGTCTTGGACCAATGGGAAGTTTGTAAAGCTTGACAACCTTGCGCAACAAGAAGCGGTTGCGAAATCGGTTACGAGGGACGGGAAGTACATTGGCGGATATGCCGGTTCCGAAGCAGTTATTTGGAGCCCAGATGGAAAAGCTAACTACGTTGATAGGCTCTTTCAGCATTCTGGAGCGAATACTGCTGGCTGGAAATTTGAAAGCGTCAATGGTATAGCTCGGGTTGGAGACAAAATTTACATTACCGGGTGGGGTCATTTGAACGGAAAGGACGCTGGGTACTATGGCTCATTTAAGATTGATTGAGGCAAGCTTGGTTCAAAAGGAAGTATAACTAGCGGTGCGAAAATTTTCCTTATTGTTGGTTGTATCGGTTGGTTTGATTGGATGCGGATCGCCAGGCATCGCTGGTAAGTGGAATATGACCGGTGCAGCGGTCCCTGAGGGATCTAAGTTGGTTACCGAATTCGCGGGGAATACGTTCACTTCAAGAGCAGAAGTTAACCAGGGTGGCGCACTCATTAAGTTTGAATTTAGTGGTGACTATACTTACGATGGCAAGAAGCTAAAGTTAGTTGGAAAAACCGTAAAAGTAGACGAGGCAAGCTTTCCAGCAATGGCTAAGCCAATGATTCCGCAGTTTAAGGCTAGTCTTGAGAAGTCCGTTTTGGCACCTCAGGAAGGCGATGTAAAACTGGAAGGAGATGTAATGACATTTGCGGTCAATGGTCAGACTACGACCTTTACCAGGGTTAAGTAGAAGCGGCTCATTCTTTGCGATTGCTTTGTGAATTCTTCACTGTTTGAGTTCGAAACCGAGTATAAATAAGCATGCGAATTGTTCGGATGTTGCCTTTTGCACTTATTTGTTTAGTTGGTTGTGGGGGACCATCCATTGACGGCAAATATTCCATGACTGGCGAAGGTACTCCTCCCGGCGGGAAGATAGTCATGGATCTTAAGGCAGGGAAATTTACTCAGACGATGGACGTGGATCAGATGGGAATGAAAATCCATGCTGATACGACGGGCACTTACACTTTTGATGGCAAAAAACTTAAAATGACGGTCACGGACATCAAGGTTGATGATGCAAATCTCCCGGCGCAAGTAAAGGAGATGATTAAGGGTCAAATTGAGCAAAGCAAATCAAAGACTCAAGAAAGCGATGTGAAGATTGAAGGTGAAGTTGTTACCTTAACGTCGCAAGGCAAGACGGCAACTCTCACGAAAATTAAGTAGTTCGATTTTTGGTGACTTGAGGAGGATTCATTTTGAATCCTCCTTTTGTTATTTTACGGGCCAAGTTGGCAATACTCGGCTTATTGGTTTGTCTGCTCGATATCCAAGTTCATATTCGGCTTGCATGAGCGTGTGAATTTCGTGAGTTCCTTCGTAAATCATTGCGCCCCTGGAGTTTCGGAAATAGCGCTCGACTGGGAATTCGTCGCAGAAACCATAGGCTCCATGGATCTCTACGGCTTTGTTTGCTGCATCAAAAGCAGCCTCGCAGTTGGTCCACTTTGCCATTGAACATTCTTTGGTATGTCGTAGTCCAGTGTTCTTCATCCAACCGACTTTGTAGTACAACAGGCGTCCGATTTCTCGACCCTTTACCATTGAGGCGATCATTTGCTGGACGAGCTGCTTTTTGCCGATAGCTTCTCCGCCAACCATTCGCTCGTTGGCATATTTAGTGCTTGCGTCGAGACATGCGGTGATGATTCCCACGGCTCCAGCGGCTACGGTGTATCGACCATGATCGAGGGCGCTCATCGCGACCTTAAATCCGTCACCTTCTTCGCCAATCATGTTTTCAACAGGAACTCTCATGTTATCGAAAAAGATTTGCCCGGTATTGCCGGCGCGGACTCCGAGTTTGCCCTTGATTGCTTTGGATGAAAATCCTGGCGTGTTTCGATCGACAATGAATGCAGCGTATGGAGCTTTTGCGGTGGTGCTTGTTAACCTGGTGATGACAAGGAATTGGTGAGCGTAGTCGGCTAAGGATATCCAAGTTTTCTCGCCATTGAGAATATAGGAGTTGCTGTCCTTGGTTGCGGTCGTGCGCAAATTTGCGGCGTCTGAACCGGCATTTGGTTCAGTCAAGCCAAAGCCACCCCATTTGTTACCCTTGGCGAGGTCGGGGAGCCAACGTTGCTTTTGCTCTTCGGTGCCCCATTGGAGAAGAGTTAAAGCGTGAAGTCCAGAATGCACTGACATCACGACTCTGGCGGTCGAGTCTGCTCGCTCGAGTTCTTCGCAGACGATTCCCAGGGAAATATAGTCGGTATCCATTCCCCCATATTTGGCGGGGATTGAAATACCCATGATGCCGCTGGCGGACATCTTTTCGAGCATTTCGGAATCGCAACGGTGCTCACGATCCCTTTCAGCGAGTCCGGGCAATACTTCGTTTTGTCCGAATTTGTATGCCATTTCCCGAATCAGTTCGTGCTCTTGCGTCAGGGCAAAATCCATCTAACAAGTGTACCGGGAGGCACAAAAAAAGAACCCGTTCAAACCAGAGCTTGAACGGGTTCTTTATGACAAAACTTACTTGATTCTAAGTTTGATCGTCTTGGCTTCCCTGCTTCGAATATCCTGAGCGGTGATCTTTCTGAAGCCAGGTTTGGCAATCTTTACAGGGAAGGCCCATCTGCCATTTGATTTGATGGTGCCTCGCATCGACGGTTTATTGTCTACGAGGAGCATTATCTTATCCCCAGGGTTACCTTTGCCTCCAATTTTTATGATTCCACTCGGGACAACGTTGAAATTTGTGTGACTTGAGATAACAAACTTTCCTTTTGCGCTCGTCGGTTGCGGCGACTTCGGTGGCGAAACCTTGGGTTTTGGCTTAACCTTATGCTTTGCTTCAGGCTTGATTTCTTTGTCGTGGACGCCACTTGCCTTTCGGTTTTCTGAGCTGTTAGGATCACCCATTCCGGTCGTATCCTCTGGCAATAGAGTTGAAGAAGTCTCTTCTTCGTTGGTATCTTCTGACGGTACATTTTTCGAAGATGTGACTTTTACTTCTTCATTGCTTATATCCGGATCTGTGTCTGGAATCAGCTCAACTTTCTTGCTCGATGCTTTAAATTCCAGCTTCGTGAATACTTCCTTTCCTTCTGAATTCTTGTAGGCAACGACAAGTTCATGGTTACCCGCATCTGGAACTTTGACGTCCAGATCATACTGTCCGTCTTCTGAATTGGTAACCAGTTTCTTGACCTCTTTATCGTCAAGCAAGATTCTTACTTTCGTATTCTTCGCTAGAATCCCTTCAACTCGGTATGTTCCAATTCCATATTCCTCTGGGCTTTCTGGATTTGAAATCAAAATCTCTTTCGAGCCGGATGCGACAGGCTTTGCTTGCTTAATTAGATCTACATCGACGGGTTTTGCGGTTAAGGATAGGCCGAATGCAGTTGCGGTACAGCCAACCGCAGCGATTAGCTTTACAAGTCTTGTGTTCATCTTAAACTTTCTCACCAGCAGCATATAGAGCGGCTTCTCGTCGCCATTTCATGATATCGATGGTCTGCCAGTTTTGAGGTTCAACTACTTCTGTGATTCGGCTTGGCGAAGCTGCTGCAAGCTGAGCAAACGTCTTGATGCCTGACTCATATAGTTTTGTTTGGTAAATCTGACCAATGCCCTCGATCTTTTCGAGTGGGTCTTTGATTTCAACAATTGGATTTGATTCAATTCTTAATGCAGGTCTCTCCTCAATTGCTGGAGCGGTTGAACCCACCGGAGAAGCAACTCCAGTGAATGCATTGTCATTTTTGACCACAGTCATTTCGTGTGGTGCTTCTTCTGTTTCGATAGCAGAAGCTACAGCTGCAATCGACTCAACTTCCGGCACTGACTCTGTGCCAGTTGGGATTGTAGCAACTTCAGCCACTTGTGCCTCCTGTTCGAATGACTCGGCTGGTACATGGATAGTGGCTTCGGCAATAAATTTTGGATCTTCGATTAATGGCTCGGCACCAACGACAGTATCAAACATGTTTGCTTTTGCTTTATAGTCCTCAAGTTGTTGGTGGGCGACGGCAAGCTTCGATTCAAGATCGGCATTGTCGGATAACTGCTTTTCAAGAACCTTCACTCTGAGTTGGGAATCAGCGGAGTCCGATGTACTTTCAAGTTGTTGGACTTTTTCTTCGAGCTTTCGAGCATAGGCATGAACTTCGTCAACCTTCGCCTGGCTTTCTTTGTTTGCTTCAATTTCAGCCTTTAGAGATGCGATTTGTGCAAATCCATCACCAGAAAACTCTTCACCATTGGTGCGCTTATTTACTCCCTTATCGAAAAGGGCCGAAAGACCGAAGCCTAAAGCAAGCCCAATAAAGGTTGCTGGCGAAACTAGTGAAGCCAAATCAAAACTCATACGAAATATCCCTACCAGATTCAATTGTCGAGAAAATGCTATCAGATTTATAGGGTAATTGCAAATTTTCCCCATAAGTTTTCCAGGTAAGCAACATTGATTTAGCGAACCGGGTAAACCCGTTACCAATCGCAATGAAATATTCTGCAATTATTCTTACCTTTCTCGCGGCCAGTTCATATGGTCAATTCGTTTCCGGGGACAAGGTGTACCCGGTCACTAGCGAGGGACCATTGGCTGACTTTCTCAATCAACTTCAACCTCGACAACTTGGACCATCCAACATGAGTGGAAGGATTATGGACATCGCTGTTCAAGAATCTAATTCAAACGTCTTTTACGTCGCTAGTGCTTCGGGTGGACTCTGGAAGACGATTAACGGCGGATTAACCTTCGAATGCATCTTCGATTACGGCGGAAGCGTTAGCATGGGATCGATTGGTCTTTCAAAGTCTAATCCAAAGGTCATTTATCTTGGAACCGGAGAGCAGTCTAGTCGAAACTCGGTGGCCTGGGGAGATGGCGTTTACAAGTCAATCGATGCAGGAAAAACCTGGAAGCACATTGGGCTTACGGACACCAGACATATTGGAAAAGTGATTGTTCATCCTACCAACCCCGACATCGCCTATGTTGCCGCGGTTGGCAGGCTCTGGGGGCGTAGCGATGAGCGGGGCGTTTATAAGACGACTGATGGAGGAAAAACATGGAACATGATGTTCACTCAGGGAAACCGGGCTGGAATTGTTGACCTCGACATGGATCCAAATGACCCAAACACGCTTTATGCGTGTGCTTGGGATCGGATCCGGGCGGCTTATTTATTCCAAAGCGGCGGAATGGACTCTGGCATGTTCAAGTCAACGGACGGTGGCAAGAATTGGCACCAGCTAAAAAATGGCCTTCCGGGCGGCGATATCGGTCGGATTGCGATTAGTATTTATCCGAAAAATCCGAATATTCTTTTGGCCACGGTCGAATATCGAGTCCCTGGAGTACCAGTTCGGGTCAGTAACAGCGACGACAAGGATGCGATGATTGAAGAGCAATATGCTCAACAAGGCGGAACCCCTCCTCCGGCGACTGCCGCACCAAAGCCTCAGGATCCTAAGAAGGATGAACCTAAAAAGCCGGTCGTAAAGCCCGATCCTCGAATGGCACAAGTTAGCGGAACCCAGATGAATGGTGGCGGCATGTTTATGAGCCATGACAAGGGAGAGACGTGGGAGTTTATCCGTCAGCACAATCCACGACCTTTTTACTTCTCGAATCCAAACTTTGACCCCAATGACCCAAAGCGAATCTATATCGGTGGATTGAACCTTCAAGTTACTGGTGACACCGGCAAGACCTGGGTAAGCCTTGCGCCAAACGTTGTGCACGCTGATCACCACGTGATGTGGATTAATCCTAAAGACTCAGGGCACTTGATTACAGGATGTGATGGCGGTGTCTATCAATCCCGAGATTGGGGAAAGACTTGGTATCACCACAATACATTGCCGTTGGGACAGTTTTATGCCGCTTCGTTTGATGGTCAGATACCTTATTGGGTTTATGGAGGTCTTCAGGACAATGGTGCATGGGCCTTTCCAACACAACATCCTCGAGGATATGTTAATCCTATCGATGCGGTCAACCTCAACGGTGGTGACGGATTCTATGCCGAAGCAGACCGGGTTGAATCGGAATGGGTTTACAGCGAGAGTCAAGGCGGCGCGGTGCAACGCACCAACAGAAAGACTGGCGCTCGACGTGGATTACGCCCTTCGATAGCTGGTGAAACTCTTCGATTCAATTGGAACACGCCGATTCACATTAGCCCCCACGATAACAAGACAATCTATATCGGCACAAACCGACTGATGGTTTCAAACAATCGCGGCGATAGCTTCCGAGCCCTTTCTCATGACCTGACAACCATGAATCCTTGGAAGACCAAGCGAAGAATGGATATTGCCAAGATCGTGAGCGTCAATCCCGAAGATACGGGAGCTGAAGCTCACTGTACGATTGTGACGATTGATGAATCACCGATGGTTAAGGGTCGAATCGCTTGCGGTTCAGACGATGGCCTGGTGAGTGTTACATCGGACAATGGACAAACATGGGATGACGTTACTTCGCGACTTCCTGGGCTTCCGAAAGGACTTTGGGTTAGCCGAGTCACTTGGTCTAAGTATCAAAAGGATCGATTGTATGTTTGCGTTGATGGACACAGGACCAATAACTTCAAGCCATACCTGTTTGTTAGCGAAGATGCTGGAAAGACCTTCCGGTCATTGGCAAATGGTCTACCTGATTGGGACAGCCTGTACGTTATTCGTGAAGGCGAGCAAAATCCTAACCTTTTGATCCTGGGTTCAGAAATGTCCCTTCGATTTAGTGTTGACCTTGGTAAGACTTGGAGTCGAATCCGAGGAAGCTTCCCAACGGTTGCGGTTCATGATGTTCGAGTTCATCCTAAGATGCATGACTTGGTTATTGCTACCCACGGACGAGCGCTTTGGACAATTGACATTTCAGCATTGGAAGGAATGACGGAAGGAATGCCGAAGAAGAACGCGTTACTTGGTTCTTCTCCTGGAATCAGAATGCCGGTAATCACCGGTGATGCCCTATCTGGGGATCAGTTCTATAAGAGTAGAAATACTCAGCCAATGGCTCGGATCTACTACTACTTGGCGGAAGATGTAAAGGATGACAGCACTGTTTCCTTGTCGGTCCAAGGGCCAGGAATGGCCGAGCTAAGTGTGGCAAGCGGATCAGATATGAAGCTAAAGAAGGGTCTTAATCGGTATGACTGGAATCCTCGAATTGATGGTTCTGTCGCTGCCGCAGGCGTCTATCAGGTCAAGTTGAAGATTGGAAACGAAACCCTTACGGGGACAGTCGAAGTTCTGGAATCAAAGAGCTTCTAGTCTGCCGTGAGCAGATAGCCGTTAACCGTTGAAAAACAGTTGACGGCTATTTTATTTTTCCCACAAGGTAGGAGTAGCGAACTCAAGAACGTTACCGCCAGGGTCATTGAAGTAGATTGAATGGGCTCCGTTTTTCCACCGAATGTCATCGATGATTTCGATGTTGTTTTCGGCAAGTTTGGTTCGCCAATATTCAATCTCTTCCTCGCTGGCTGCAAATGCAAGATGGCCAGCGCCTACAGTTCCGTGGGGTGGGACAATACTGTCATGTGTTTTTGTTCGACTTGCTTTGAAGATGATCAGAATGCTTCCTTCACAACGCAAAAAGAGGTCTCGTTCAGCGTCGAAGGAAATCTCTTCCAATTCTAGGATGCCAACATAGAAATTCCTAGCCGCGACCAGGTCCTCGGCGTAGAGGACGGATTCGAGGACTCTCATGGATTGAGATTACCGGGTAGTTAGCAATAGACTATAGGACTTGCACCAGATAATTTAGCTCGTCTTGCATTGCCTTTGGCAAGTCCATCTGGGCATATTGTGGGTGGATCAATGTGTTGAATCACTCAAACTTCTTATGTTCATTAACCTCAAAAGCTCCGATCCAGGATTGCCTCTAGGTTCACCAAATCGCCGCCATTGAGGTAGCGAGCTAACCGGAGGTCATTACTCCGAGCCAGTTTATCCGGGCTGGAAGCCCAGGCTCCCAGGGGTACACTTTCGTCGATGGATAGGCAGAACCCAGAGGGAATTCAACGAAGCGAACTGCTCTATTGTCTTAACAACAAGAAGATCGTGTTTTTTGCTCGAGAAACCGATTCTTGCTTGCTTTGTTGCCGTCCGAATGTTAATGAAGCGGGCTTGTGTCGTTGGTGTTATTCATCGCTTGACACACCTGAAATTCAAGTAGCGGTCAAATGGATGAGTGGAGTTGGCCCGTGATCTATTTGGCCTTTGCGGTCCTGATCATTGGGGCGGTTTACGCATACTTGAAGATCGCTCAATGCCCAAAATATCTTGCCCACGCAGAGTATTGGGTCTATTCTAAGTCAATTGAATTACCAAGCACCGAAAAGCTGATGATAAGGCTTGTAGGCTCAAATCCGTACATCCAACAAGGTCAAAATCCAATTGGTGGTGCAGAAGGACTGGTGCTCAGCGACGTCCGCTTGAAGATTGCTTTGGTGCTACAAAAGAAAAATCCAAAGCTATTTGAAGGCAGGTTGTTACCGGAATCAATTGCCGACCATCACGAATTCGTCAACGATGTTGGTTCGTTCAATTCTATTGTCAAATTACAATATGTAAGCACTACCAAACTCAAAGACAAGCGCCACCTTCAGTTCTTGATGCATGCCGCAGACGCCGCCGCAGAGATTGCTGGTGCTGGCTGGATCCTTGACAAAATTACGGGGACGTTGAGGACTAAAGAGGAGCTAGCCGAAGTATTGAAGAACAATTTCAATGTCACCAAGCTTGAATTTAACGTTGAATTGGTTGCGAATGAGGATAACACTTTCAGCTCCTATGGGTTATTGAAGGTTGGAATTTCAGATTTTGATACTCACATTGTTTCGAGCGACCAGGTTCAATTGGTTCGAGAAATCCTCAATAAATACATGGCCCTGAGTTGGGAAAGAGGCGAGGCATTCCCTGACCCAATTAAGGCTTATGACGACCAATTTTTCATCATTCAGAAACCGACTAAAAGCGGTCGGTCGATGATGAGAATCGTTCGGAAGCAGTTGGTTCTTTAGTCCGCAAATTCGGCAATCACGAAGGTGTGATCGCTTGGACGTTCGCGGAGCCTCGCTTCGACATCGATGACGCACGACATGCACTTTTCGGCAAGGGCTTCTGTTGTGTAAATATGATCAATCCGCCACCCAATGCCGCGCTGAACCGCTCCAGGCACGACGAAGTCCCAATAGGTGTATTGCTTTGGTTCGAAATTGTGAACTCGAAACAGGTCGATTAGGCCGTATCCCACGATTTTGGAAAGCCTTGAGAATTCATCGGGATGGTGGCCGACACTACCTAAGAGCTTTGCCGAGTCAAAGACGTCGTGAGGTTGAGGGGCAACATTGATATCGCCCATCCAAAGGAGTTGTTGGCTAGGATTTTGGCTATCGAGCAGATCTCGAAATTTTTCGA
Source organism: Armatimonadota bacterium (assembly GCA_031430115.1). GTDB lineage: Bacteria > Armatimonadota > Fimbriimonadia > Fimbriimonadales > Fimbriimonadaceae > Fimbriimonas. The sequence goes on from JANPAV010000216.1 coordinate 18,552, forward strand.
GCCACTTCATTTTGTATATCCACTTTTCGGAGCCAACCGTGTTACCGTTCGGAACATAGGTATTGAACATGCGAACGCCATTGATGGTGGCACCGATGATTCGGGCGTCCTCGGGCATTTCGGGGTCGCCGAAGCCCTTTGATATATCGGACATTGGGAATTTGGAAAGCAAAGCGACGCCATTCCAAGCTTTTTGACCGTTGAGAGCTATTTCGTAGCCGAGGGCTTCAAACTCTGCTCGGGGAAATTTGTCGTCTTCGACTTTTGTTTCTTGAATGCCGAGGACATCGACAGGATTCTCTTGCAGCCACTGAACCAATAACGGAAGTCGGGCTCGAACGGAAGCGGCGTTGTATGTTGCGACTCGCACGGTTTCATTTTAACTCTTTGGATACACAAACGGAATGATTCGAGTTCGATCCTTTTCGATGATCATAAGATCGCACTTGGTTCCAGGATCAAATTTCGTTACTTCGGCGATAAGGGATACTCGGCGATTTTTGCCCCATCGGATTTCTGGTGTGAGATCGTTAATGGTTGGTTTGCTTGGCCATGCGGTAAATTTGGCGAGAATCTCATCCCACGTTTCCCGTAGGACCTCTTCTGGTCTCCTTTGCTGGATATCTTGGACAGTTCGGAACGATACGGGATTCCATTCTTTTGACGATTCGCGCATTTGAATTTTGATTTCATCGAGACCGGCTGGGTTCGCTGAGTTATCGGTGTCCCCTTCCTGGATGTCAACGGTGCAGAGCCGAGCAAGTCGGATAAGAGCCATTCGTTTGTTTGAAAATTGGGAATAGCATTTACTCCAAGCGGCATTGATTTCTTCTTTTGGAGTGCCGGCCGAACTTTGGTAACCGAGCCATCGACTTAATAGTCCGGGCGTAATGAATATGGCTTCTTCTACTGGTTGGAGACGCTCTCCGTCGAACCACTTTCCGATTACGATTCGCGCGTCTTTCTCGGTTCGGTCAATTCCCTTTCCGCGCTGAAAGATTCGTTTGCCTTCTTGCAACTCCGCGACGATCGGCTCACTAATAATATCGCTGGAAAGTGCGAGAAAACAGAATAGAGGAGTCATATGGGTATTGTTGGCAAGTTTTTCTAATACAAAATAGGTAAATGGCATTTGATCTTGTGATTCGTGGTGCGACGGCTATTTCAGCCGCTGGAAAGGCTATTGTTGACGTGGCAATAACAGGCGGCAAGATAAGCGGAATTGGGAAATTCTCTCCTGACGAGGCACTTGAGGCGATTGATGCCACTGGTCTTTATCTCATGCCGGGCGGAATTGATACCCAAGTTCACTTCCGGGAACCTGGATTGACACATAAGGAAGACTTGGCATCGGGCTCAATTGCGGCTATTTGCGGTGGAGTTACGAGTTTTCTTGAGATGCCCAATACGATTCCTACGACAACTAACCCATCAGCACTAGCAGAGAAGGTGACTGCTGCAACCGGTCGATGCTGGGCGAACTTCGGATTCTTCTTCGGTGGTACAGCTGGAAATGCCGACTTTCTGGCAGAGTATGAAATGCTACCGAGTGTTCCGGGAGTGAAGATATTCGTTGGGAGTTCGACCGGTGACTTGCTGGTTGATGATCAGGAAGATTTGGTGAGAGTTTTTTCGCATGGATACAAGCGAATCGCAGTTCACTCTGAGGATGAGACTAGAAATATTGAGAGGAAGAAGCTCATTAGTTCTTCTCCATTGCCACACGAACATCCTTTTTTGCGCGATGCAGAGAGTGCGCGAATCTCCACTGAGCGGTTAATACGAATTTGCGAGGAAACGGGCAGGCCGCTGCACATTCTCCACATTTCCACTTCCGACGAACTTCCCTTGATTGCGGCTGCCAAAGCTAAAGGGTTACCGGTAACTTGCGAAGTTACGCCTCAGCACCTTTGGTTCGCGGCTCCTCATTGTTACGATGAGCTTGGTACAAAGGCGCAAATGAATCCGCCCTTGCGAGATGAATCACATCGTACGGCTTTGTGGAAGGCATTGGATTCTGGTTTGTTTGACGTGTTTGGTTCTGACCATGCTCCCCACACCTTGGAAGAAAAGGAACGTCCCTATCCAAATTCGCCAAGCGGGATGCCGGGTGTTGAGACGATCCTTCCCGTCCTGCTAACGTTTGCTTCTGAGGGTCGAATTTCTTATGAGACTATTGTCCAGATGTTTTGTACTCGACCTGCCGAGTTGTATGAGATCAAAGGAAAAGGCAAGATAGAAGTTGGCTTTGATGCCGACCTTGTGTTGTTGAATCCAGAGAAGAAGTGGATTGTCGACGAAACGAAGTTGCACTCTAAGTGCGGATGGAGTCCTTATGATGGGGCTGAACTTACGGGTCGAATTCACTCGGTCTATTTGTCAGGTAAGTTAGCTTCTACAGAAGGTGACCCGGTTGGTGAGCCAATGGGGGAATGTTTGGTTTTTGGAGAGCAAGGCTAACATGGATTTACGTGGGCATTATCTGAATCTGGTTGAGTACGAAAAGTGGGCAAACAATCTCTGGTTGGATTTCGTTGATTCTGCGATTCTTTTGCCAAACGGTGGTCAGTTTGTTGCCAGAAGCGATGAGTGGATGACTCATATCATTGGGTGCTACCTTCGTTGGTTTGACGCCTTAACTGGAGATAGCACCGAACTTACTGGAGACCATCGTCAGGACCTTAAGAATCAGGTCAAGCGAATGGCAAAGTTCACTGAGACTTGCGACTTTGAAGAAGTTAGGCAACGAACTTGGCCGGAATATGGAACATACGAATGGCGAACGGGGCAGATCATTTACCACGCTCTTAGCCACGGAATGTATCATCGGGGGCACATTCGAGCCATTGCTGAAGAGTTGGGCCTGACAGACTGGCCAGATACCGATTTTTGTGATTTCACGGGGATCAAGATCTCGTCATAGAATCCGGCTCTGGCGGTATTCTTTACGAGTATGCCCCAGCTTATTCTTGTTCGACATGGTCAATCTCTCTGGAACCTTGAAGATAGGTTTACAGGATGGGTTGATGTTCCTCTCACTCCGCTGGGAGAGCAAGAAGCACTGAACGCGGGCATCAAGCTCAAGGGGATGCAGATTGACGTTGCCTATACAAGCACCCTGCAAAGGGCACAGCACACGCTGAAGAACATCTTGAGCGCGATGGAGGTTGAAGTTCCTACCATTCGTGATGAAGCCCTAAATGAGCGGCACTATGGCGATTTACAAGGATTGAATAAGGCTCGCACGGCGGAAAAGTTTGGCGCGGACCAAGTCAAGGTTTGGCGAAGAAGTTTTGATGTACCACCGCCCAATGGCGAGTCTTTGAAAGATACTGCGGCAAGAACTCTTCCCTTTTTTGATCGGTGCATTCTTGGTGATATTGCCCAAGGGAAAAATGTTTTAGTCGTTGCCCATGGCAATTCTAATCGCTCGATCGTTATGCAATTGGATGAGTTGACACGAGAGCAGGTTTTGGAGTTGAATCTGGGAACCGCAGTTCCTGTCATCTATGACTTAGCAATTGACGGCAAAGTTCAGGGCAAAACTATTCTTAGCTAGTTCTTTTGCTCAAGCTCTTTTGTTCTTGCTTCCAGATGCTCGATCTTGTCGTTCATTTGGTTTAGTAGGTTGTCTGGGGATTCGTCCTGTTCTTCTTTTTGCTTGAGCATCCATGCCAGGACGCCTACACCAACACCGATTCCCATCAGGAGGGTCAACGTCTTTTTCATCTTCATAACTCTACCCAGAATATACGAAAAAAGGGTTCCAGCCGTTGCTGGAACCCTTTTCCTTTTTAGCTCTCTGTGTTAGATGATAACAAAGAGGGTTGTTGCTGCCTGTCCGGTTCCCGATGGGCTTACCGTTGCCGTAACTTGTGTCGAGAGGTTCCTTGGAACTCTTCTTGTTTGCAAGTTAATTATTGCTTTATTTGATCCTACCGGTACCGTGAAGTTCACGAAGGTAGTTCCAATTGGCAAGTTAAGCAACGAGATGTTCGAGAAGGTCAACTTACCAGGGGTGGCAACCAGAACATTTCTATTCACGGTTACTTGGACCTGGATGTTTGTACTTTGTCGGACTGTATTCTTCGGCAGAATCTTGACTGAGACAACTTCTGTTGCCTTAATCGTTAGAGTCGCCGATACAGGTGGCAGTGTTCCTGCATTCGTCGTGAACGTTACGGTTCTCGTGTCCGTCACAATCGGGGTTGTGATTGCGAAAGTAGCTACTGCATTGCCGGTCGTGAACGTTGGCTGAGTGAACACTACCAATGGATCATCGCAAGTGACAAGCATCGTCGTGAATCCAGCAATTGCTGGTGCACTCAATGTGATCGTGCCAGTTGCTCCTTGTCCGCCAAAGACGGAATTTGGAGTGATGGTCATGGTGTAGGTAAGAGCCAGAACCGTGAGGTTTGCCGACTTAACCAATGCATTGACTGTTGGAGTTGGACCTCGGTAGGCCGTGATCTGTACTGTCGTATCACCATTCAGAGCGAATAGACCCTTTACATCAAATGTAGTTGAGGTGAATCCTTCTGGGATGATGACTTCGCTGATTGGAACGCCGCTTGAATCAACTGGAACCGCGATTCCAGGGTTGCTTGAACCAACCATTACTCTCGCGCCTCCCACAGGTGCCGCTGCGGTGAGCGAAACAGTTGCCTGAGACATACCACCACTAGGAATCACGTCAGGATCCACAGTTATGGCATTTACCAGATTAGCTTGTACATTAAGTGTCTGCGTTACTGGTCCATCAATGGTTACATTTGCACCGTTGACACGAACTGCTTTGACGACTCGGGCTACGTCTGCAACTTCAAACGGAGTCGTAATCGTAAACGAAGCTGACTTGTTTGCATTTGCTGGTATTGAGACCGAAGTCGGAGCCAATACATAACCAGCTGGGTTACCGTTTATTGAGAGATTCAATGTTCCAGCAGTTGGACCATTCTTTCCGTCAAGATTAACGAATCCAGTTACGGTTCCGCCTGCGGAGACAGGATTTGGAACCAGAACAATGTTCGTGAGTCGGGCAACGTTGATACCGAGGGTGCCTGATCGTGTGACCCCTAGCAATGTTGCATTGATAGTCGCTGAAGCAGCTACGTCAACACCGTTTGTATCGATGGTGAACGTTTGTTGGTTTGAGCCACCTGGAATCGTTACTTGACTTCCACCAGGGAAGGAAACGGTAGCAGGAAGATCTGTAGAAATGTCGACTATCACACCACCAGCCGGTGCGTTTGCAGCCAGCTTAATGGTTGCAGTTGTTGAGTTTCCACCAACGAGACTTGAGCCATTGATTGTGATTGAACTCAACCAAGGAACAATTTGTACTGTCGCAGTCTTCAAGTTTCCGCTGTAATTAGCTTTGACTTGAACGTTAACTGGAGCAGTGACTACTTTGCTAAAGAGACTATATGTACCTGTGGTTGAACCAGCAGGAATAATTATCGTTTGCGTTGAGGCATCCGATGTCGCTTGGAAAGAAGCGGCAGTCGGAGTATCGAGGGTCAAGTTGATCGTCGCACCGCCGGCTGGAGCAGGACCCGAAAGGGTGATGGTTCCAGTAGAGAATGGAGGATTAGCAAGCCCTTGTGGATCTCCACCTGGGATTGGCGATGGCGCAAGGGTCATCGATTGAATCAACGGAAGTGACTCTCGGAAGCGGAGAATGAACCCGTCTCGGGTGTATCGAATTCCGTTCATTCCCGGGATTGCTCCAGCAGAGAAATCAGTGCCCTGGAAAGTGAGGAAGTATGCCGTTGCATCGAGCAGCAAACCTGCATTTGTTGGAGGCTCTGGGAATTGCTTAAATGCCAAGTTGGTAATAAAAGCAGTATCAAGGCCACCAGATTGGTTTCTAAAGTTCGTTACTGTACCAGTCGAATTGGTTACAGAATAGGATCTAAACGTGTCAGCCCAGCCATATACCCAAACGTCACCGTTTGGATCAACGAACGGAGCAAATACGCCTTCATCAAGATTTCCTCCGATATACGTTGATCGGATTACAGAACTTGCCGTGCTATCTAGAATAAGTAGCCAGCCATCGTTTGCGGACGTTTCAGGAATTGCAGGGTACGTATAGGCACCGCGCACTGGGTTTACGAGTGGAATAGATCCATCAAGGTCAGGTCGAGCAAAATCAGGCTCGATAGGATCTGCAGCACCATTGTTCAAGTCAGCATGCGTGCTAACCGTACCTGTAATGTATGCATTTCCGGCAGTATCAACGCCAAGACCAGACGCGCTGATTAGACCTCGGTTTCGAATATTTGTACTGTAAAGAATTTGCGATCCATCAGCCTTAATCTTCGTAACCGTTATATAGTTTTGACCGCTTTGGTAAATTTCACCAAAGACGCCCGAAGTTCTTGGGAAGTCGAATGAACTCGACCGACCGAGAACATAGACGTTACCTTGTGGGTCAGCGGCCACTGTGCTACCACCAATGTCGAATGCTCCGGCACCTGTACTGTGAGTTTTGAAAAGTCCTTCGGTAATGTCGTCGGAGGCTCCGCCAACAAGACCCGACCAAATAAGGCTACCTGAGGCTCCGAATTTTCGGACCCAAATGTCTTTCTGTCGCTGAAGGCGACCATTTAGCCACACTCCAGGAGTTGTAGTGAATATTGGAGACGCTCCAGCAGTATCAGAGTTTCCTGTTGCAATCAAGGCACCAGACAAGAAAAAGTTGCCATTTGCGTCAAAAGCACTACCTGTGAGAGTTGTGCTTGTTGTGGCTCCAACCGAAGTCGGGAAGCCAGAAGCGCCAGCGATTACATTAAAACCAGCAGTCTCATCGTAATCCACTGTGCCATAAAAGCTTCCACTGTTGGCGCCAGTTACGATGCCAGTTGCCCCGTTCGGCTTACTACAAAGTCCGGTCATCATCATTCGAATTGTTGCGCCAGGAGCAATGCTTGAATCTGGCCTCATCGAAAACGACGTGATGGCGGTTACGTTTGGAGTTGCGGTTGGACCACCAAAGCGGAAGAAAACTGGGTTACCAAGCAACATTGGGGTTAGAACTGTTGTTGGATCAAGCTTGAATCGCATCATCCACATGTTGCCAGCAGCCGAGTTTCCGGCGATGGTTGTAGAGTTTGTTGAACCAACTACCCAAATGTTTCCGAGAGGGTCGAGCTTAATAAAGTTGCCCTGCTCGTTGCCTGTTCCCGGAATCAGCGCTGAGTAGTCATGGACATAAACGTCTCCAGTCAGTCGTGATACGAATGCATCTCGACCTCCCTGGATGTTGAATCCGAATGGTCCGTACAGAACAGGATAAATGGATGATCTTGTGTAACCAGTTAGGTAAACGTTGCCAGTAACATCTGCAGCCACGCCACGGACTTCGTCCTGACCTTGGTCACCACCGTAGTAGGTGCCATAAACTAGAGGGTCAATGACAAGATCTTTGCTCTTGTCATATGTTCCTACGTTGAACCCAATGTGAGTAGCGTCAATCTGCTTGAAGCTAACCGGAACCGAAACCTTTTTGCCATCAATTGTTTGGTAAGCAAATAGTCCTTCCTGGAATCGATCTCCCAAGACTGTTTCGACTTGCAGTTTCGTGCTGGAAACTACCTTGGCAGCGGCGCCTTTGAATGCAAATTTGATATCAGTTGCATCAGCACCGGGCCTAACAATGAAATCGTAACGAGGAGCCTTTCCGTCAAAGTAAGCAACCGCATCAATGTTGTCATAGACGCCCTTAAGTTTGACTTGACGATACTTCCGGGCAACGGGATTTCCGTTTTTACCCATGTATTGCTTCACACCAGCTTCATCGGTTCCGACTGCCGTGAACGGCTTAGCACCGTCAAACAACATTCCAACCGTATGACCGGCGAATTTCTGGTTTCCTTTATCTGCGGCGGTTCGCTGATATTGGAAAACGAAGCCTTCTTTTGAAACCCAAAAGTCCATTCCTGCCGAATGTCCGGCAAAAAGGGCTTTGGAATTCCATTGACCAACATTTTGTTCAAATGTAGATGGTCGGGCTTTTAACATTGATTGACCGGCATCAGGGGTCTTCGTTTGCGCACTTGCGAACGAAGCAACTCCAATTGCCAGGGCACCGAGCCAAATACGACTGCAGATTGATTTAGACATAGACACTAAAAAGACACCTCTAACATGCATCCAAAAGCTAGTTTGAGCGACGCCAAAAAGACGCACGCAATCGAACAAGCTTTGCCATTATATTGCAGAACTCGCGATTAAGCTAGTCCTAACAGCAATTCAGGACGAAGTTCGTATAAGAAATGTTTCCTCCCCCGTAAATTTTCTTGGGAAGAATTACGGGTTTTGTGGCATCTAACCATTCAGATGTTTTGGAAAAAAGCTTCCGAATGGGCGAAAATCGCACCTAATAGCCCTTCGGCAGTCCGCTTTGGAGTCGCCGCAACAAAAGGATTTGAGAAGCTAGTCATTGTTCCCAATGATCCGACATCATTAGCCTTTCTCGAGAAGATTGAATCGCTTTCAGCAGAGGCATGTGGACCCGACTTAGTTCCCTCTCACGTTGAAGAAATAGCTAGTGACCTTGACGCGACAGTTCTGAAATTTGGTCGGGATCAGAGGCGAGCCATCGAAGACAGTATCGGGCAAGTTTATGAAGGGTTACGAGATATCCTACAATCCTTGGAAGGTGCCATTGCGTCAAGCGAAAAACTAGGTTCAGAAACTGAGGATTGTTCAGCCAGGCTCTTGAACTTACAGAAGGCTAAGAATTACGATGAAGTGGTAACAGGGCTCAAAAAAGAAATTGCGAGTCTCAATACGGCGGTCTCTCGGCACAGAGATGATGCAAAGTTGATTCGGAAAATCGCTTCAAACCATGTTGAGGAGCTTCGGACGAAGTTGAAGGTTGCGGAAAAGGCGGTTAAGACTGATCCACTCACAAAACTTGGTAATCGAAATGCCTTCGACCTTCAACTCTCGTTTGCGATTTCCAAAGTTGCCCAAGGAGAAGCTTTTAGCCTGGCTATAGTTGATATTGATCGCTTCAAGGCAATCAATGATAACTTCGGCCACCTTTGCGGCGACGCAGCCCTGATCGAAATTGCTAAACAACTTTCAGAAACATTTGCTCAAGCTGGATCTTCAGTTGTTCGGTTTGGCGGTGACGAATTTGCCGTTCTTTACAGGGGCACCCAATTGCAGTTGGAAGCCAAACTTGAGCGGGTCAATACCATTTTGGGCAAGTCTGGTTTTCAATACAATGATTCAAAAGTTGACCTTCATGCCAGCTTCGGCACTGTTCAGCTTTCGAATACTCATTCACCCGAATCAGCGTTTGAAGACGCAGACGCGGCAATGTATCAGATTAAGAAAGCTAAGCGAGTGGCTTAAGTGCTTGACTCTTCAATGGCGTTTAGAGCGGCAATTTGCTGATTTGCTTTGCGTAGTCGATCACACAAAAGTGAACTTAGATTAACTAAAGCACGTACAGCCATGTCCGATTCGGCTCTAAACAAGTCCCTGAGCGGTTCCTCGGCCATGATCAGTACTTTGCAATTACCTTGGGCTACGACCGAAGATGATCTTCGTCGGCGATCTAAAAATGATACTTCGCCAAACGGCATATTAGGCTTAATATAGGCAATTGGGTCGCCGGTTACGGTTAGGATTTCAGCTTTACCTTCGGCCAGAATCATGAGATCTGCGGAAGGATCGTCTTCCTTGACAATATACGAACCGTCGGCAAATTCTTTAATCGTAGAGATGCCGGCAATTTTCGTGACGAATTCGTCCGTAAATCCCTTCGCGAGGTAGCTGCTTGCAATGATCGATTTTAAATCCATGAGCAACTCATTATAGTTCTCCGAAACTACCATTTTTAGATAGACTGCAAAAATGGCGTTTGGGATTGTGTTCCAGGGCAAAGGTCTTATTGAGATCCATGAATTCGAATTGGGCGAATTGCCACCAGATAACATTCACCTTCAAACTAGAACTTCACTCATCAGTACGGGAACCGAAGGAATTTGCCTCAACCGACTCTTTGACCCCGGAACACACTTTGACCGGTGGGTTCAATATCCTTTTAAGACGGGCTACTGCGTGGTTGCGGATGTTGTGGCGATTGGAAGTCAGGTTCAAGGATTTCAAGTTGGAGATCGGGTTTTCACCAGAGTGGTTCACGCATCTGAACACTATGTCAAGACGGATCGAGTGAGCAAGATTCCTATGGAAGTCTCGGATGAGCAAGCTCAGTGGTGCGCGCTGGCGATGATTGGGTCGATGATCCTTCACGCGGGAGATATTCGCCTTGAAGACGAAGTTGCCGTTATTGGTGCAGGACCAGTTGGTCAGATGGCCGTGAGATGGCTTTTGGCGGCCGGGTGTAAAGTGACCGTATGTGATACAGTGCGGATGCGACTAAATATGGCAAGTTTGGCGGGGTCTTGTCATCCTTTTTTGGGTTCAGTTGACGATTTTGGACCCCATATTGAAAAGGTATTCGGGGGCAAACCAAGGGTAGTGATTGACTGTACCGGAATTGCTTCGGTTTTTGAGAAGGCTCTTTCGATCCCCCGGAATAACGGAGTTGTGGTTTTGCTCGGTGACACCGGTACTCCGGCGAACCAGCACTTGACGCCCGACGTTTTGACTCGCGGGATTCGTGTTCATGGATGCCATATTAGCCATGAGACGCCTGATTGGCATGAACTTAAGATTCACCAACGCTTTTTTGATCTTGTTCAGTCGGGCCGGTTTTCAGTTGCCGGCCTCAACACGCATCGGTTTAATCCACGGGATGCGGAAGCTGCTTATCGGTTAACCACTGAGCGGCGGACCGAGACGATGGGAGTTTGGTTCGATTGGCGATAACTAACAATTGGACGAAGAATTACGCCTTTGCTACTTCTTTGAACTGTTCCACATGCTTGAGGCAGCAGGCGCGTACCCGAGCACGAATCCGATTAATGTATTTTGCTCGCTCAGTGACGCTTACGGCTCCACGAGCATCGAGAAGATTAAACACATGGGAGCATTTTAACGCCAGATCGAGGGCTGGATAAACGAGGGCGGCCGGGCCAAAGCCTTTCGGCGGAAGTTTCCTTTCTCCTCCAGGATTTGCCGAAGTTAATATTCCCTGTTTTGAATCCCAGAAGACTTCAGTCTCTATAACTCGCATTGACTCTTCTTCGTACATGTCGAACATTTTGAGCAACATCTCGGTTGAAGCGATTTCAAAGTTATAGACGTTGTCTTGCATTTCGAGTTGGTAGTCAACGTCGAAGTACTTGAGATTCTCGCTCCATTGAAGATCCTTCCAAAATGATTGTTGATTGTTGAGCATGAGGCAAAGTCTTTCCGGACCGTACGTGATCTCGGCGCAGACTGGATTGCATTCAATTCCTCCCATTTGTTGGAAGAAGGTGAACTGGGTGACTTCGGCTCCATTGATCCAAACTTCCCATCCAACTCCACTTGCACCCGCCGCCTGACTCTCCCAATCGTCCTCAACAAATCGAATGTCGTTCTTCGTGGTATCGATTCCGATCGCATCGAGCGAACCCAAATAAAGGTCAACGATGTTGGATGGTGATGGTTTCATGATCACCTGATATTGATAGTATCTTTGGCTTCGTTGGGGGTTGAGGGTATATCGACCATCTGCGGGTCGTCGCGATGGTTGAATGTAGGCGACGTTCCAATCCTCTGGTCCCAAGACTCGGAGGGTTGTCGCAGGATGCATCGTTCCAGCACCAACCTCGACATCATAGGATTGCAAAATCGCGCACCCTTGGCTTGCCCAGTACTCATTCAGGCGTCGGATCAGTTCTTGAAACGTCATGCCCCTCTATTTTGACATGATTGACTGGGTGGCAAGGCGTTTAAGTTGAATTCCATCTGCTCCCGCTTGTCCTAGAACTCATTCCTTCATAGTAAAGGACATAAACCCTGGCCTTCAATCTTTGACAATTCGCTGGTTCGAGGCGACTTTAAATTCCCCTTATTTATATTCCCGCTTCCGGTAACGCTTCCCCCGGCTTTGACGTTTCTGGCTCTTCAATAGATTTGCTTAGCCTAACCACCGTCATACCAAGGATTTTCAGTCCCAACACGACAAATAGAATCGCAATCACACACTCCATTTGCTTCATCAATGAGTAGATATCGGGCCAGATATAGGTAGGTCTCGATGATTGAGTCAAACCGAGAGCGATAAGACCAATTACCAGCAAGGCAACACCGCTTAACCCTGCCATATATGTTCCGAATTTGCTTGCTCTCACTTGATCTTAATTTACGGCGGAAAAGGTTGATTCGGGCAGCGCCTGGGTTGCTTGGTACTCCTATAATATGGACTAAGTGGATCAGCGGGAGATTGTCAAAAAGCTAGAGGAGCACTTTCGAGAAGAAGAAAGGGGTCAGCATGACTACCGCAAGAGAATTCATGAAGATCGGCTATCGTTGACCGATGAAGATTGGTGGGATGAGTTGATCGAACGAACTAAGAGTATTCGCCCCCAGATGTTGTCGATTTTTGAACGAAACAAAGAAGAGATGATTTCGAAGCGATTCCAAACGATTCAATCAGAAGAAGGATTTCGCGAAAAGAAGATCCAACAAAAAGTGATGGAGATATTGCCACATGTTACAGCCATACGATTTGAAATTGGCGAGATTGGTAGTCTGACTCAGGAACAAATTCAACTTGCTACTCTGAAGTTAGAGTCTCAATCTCGTGAGAAAGAACGCAACCCTTTCATTGCCAAAACAAAAGACAGTAGCGCACCTGAAGATTCAGATGTCGAAGTTGACTTTATTCAGAATTTGATTGATTTTCAAATTCGGCGTCAAGAGGAGCTGAACTAGCCTATCGTCCGTTTGAACCAAGCCCTTAGTATTTCAACAATATTCGGATTGAAAGCCGCCTTCCCTGTTCCCCATTTCTCCATGCTTTCTTTCATGGTTGTTGTATTCGAGAAACCGTGATCGCTATTTGGAACCACGAAATACTCTGCCGAGTTTGGAGTCTTTTGGTTAAGGATGTTCGAAATGTATTCGTGGTCCCATTGGGTTGAAATGAAATCGGTCGATCCCCACAATGCGAGGACTTTTGTATCGGTCTTGAGCCACGCGGCGGGCATATTCTTTTTTGCCAATTGCTGCCAAAAGCCAAGAGATACTCCTGAATAAGTCCTGCCATCTGGAGTTTGGGCATTAACGGCATCCTTTAGTTTTGGATACTTTTGAATGACTTCTTTGGCGGTCATATCTTGGTAAAACAGATGTTGCGAAACGGCGGCGAGGTCGGCAAGTTCCTTATCTACTTCCTCGGCTTTTGCCCCAGACAAGATTGATTGTCGGCGGGTATTTTCCAGAACATATTCAGCCCAAGTTTTTGAAATCGTGCCTGATACGGCCAGCCCAGCGACCTTCTCGGTCTGCGCAACCAACGGTCCAAACACGCCGCCCATGCTGTGACCAAAAATCGCGATACGGTTCTTGTTGACAAATGGGAACGACTTGGTTAAACGCATTGACTGCACATAGGCATCAAGCTCGGTGTCGAAGAGAAGTTCTGCGTAGATTGGGCCCTCGCTATCGCCTTGACCAGGCTTATCGGTGCGAATAATGGCATAGTCTTTGGCGAATTGGCCTAAAATATTGCCGTACGAGATCGCGCCGTATTCACCATCCATGCTGTAGCTTCCAATTCCGCGAATCATGAAGATGGTCGGGTAAGGACCGGGACCATTTGGATGGGTAGCGATTACCCGAATCCGCTTGCCTTGGCTCAAAACTTGGCTGTATTGAACGGTGAACCCATCGCCCTTTTGCTTTGGTTTTTCAATTGCTGTCCCAGTTAGTTCGAAGTTCTTACCGTCACGAACGATTTTTACAGAAATGGGTTGACTGCCCATAACCGATCTCATTTGGGCCATTACTTCGGGCACGGTTGTTATTTTGGTGCCGTTCAAAGAAAGAATGACATCTCCTGGTAAGAGCCTTAATGCTTCGGCGGTTGTGCCTGGAATCACTCGAACGACCTCAACTAATGCCGCGCCCAACTTAAGAGCTTTTGCCTTTTCAGCGTTTACTGCGACGAGCTGTGCGCCAAGCGATGCTTTTCTTGGTAAAGGGGGTCCCTGCTCGAATTGCGCAATAGCGGACAATGAGAGGCTAAGAGAAAGAACGACAAGGCAACAGCGTTCAGCGAGCATATGTTAAAAGGATACTTTGGCAGCAATACCACAAGTTCCCAAATGGTTTATTCTCGGATATAGTTAAACGATGAGCTTAGAACTGGTTAAGACATATTTTACAAAGCAGCTTGAATCATCGCGCGATATCTATATTAAGGATTTGGAGGTGATGTCCGAGGAGGATTTGGTTGGTGGCCTGAATGGAACCGAGCGAAAAGGAATTGACTTTACTTATGAAGTCGCTTATGTCAACCGTCGATTTGCTACTCGCCTTCGGGGTGAAACTCCGGAACCCTGGCCAGATGGAGGTTGGATCGTTGCTCCGGAGGATCAGAAAACAAAGGCTAGAGCCATTTCGAATATTCGTGAGAGCATGGACGAGCTGATTTCTGCTTGGAACGAAGTCCCAGCTGAAGAAATAACCCGGGTCATTACTTTGCCGAGTGGTGAGACAAGTCCGCTGGATTTGGTCTTTTCTAGTTGTTGGCACAACGGTTATCATGATGCCCAACTAAATTACATTCAATCGCTAAAAGGCGATCTTGCGATGCACTGGCAGGATTAAATGCCGGGACCGTGTCCTTTTGCTCTTGCACTCAGTCGGGTTCCCCGACAAAAGTGGGCGACCAGAGCGGAGCTGTTGGAGCGAGTAGAGCTGACACGGAAGCTGATTGAGCTAAGTCCGGGTCAGAATTTGACGATTTCGAGTCTTTCTCGGGTGGCGGGAATATCGGAAAGTCACTATATTCGCTTGTTTGGAGACACATATGG
>JANPAV010000217.1:0-3413 GCA_031430115.1 Armatimonadota bacterium
ATTTTTGCCAGTTTCTGATCGCTCATCGCCTGAGGAGATTCACAAGCGATTTGGGTTAAGCAAAGGCGCATTTAAGAAGTTGATTGGCTCATTGTTCCGAGAAGGAATTATTGATATTGGGTCGCACGAGATTCGGTTGAAATAGTTAGGCGACCCTATTGTTCGCCACCTTCTGGACCATAGAACAAAACCCAAGTTGAAAAGTCGTCGGTAAAATCTTCGAAACGATGGACGACTCCGGCGGGAACAAAAAGTAGTTGCCCTGGTTCAAATCGATGCCTCGTTTCGCCATTGACAAACCAGCCGGTGCCCGACACAATCACGTAGACTTCGTCGCGAGTATGTGGTGTTTGGTGGTCAATTTTGTCCGGCTTGTATATCTCCACGACAAGGGAGCCATGCTTGAACAATGGCACGAAATGCGTGCCAGAAGCGGCAAGGGTTTTCAATGCGCTTTGGGACGTTAGTTCATGTTGAGGCACTGACACAATATCCTGATCTTATCATGCCAAGCGGTCAATGATCCTAGTCACTTCGAAGTTAATCTGCCTAGGATTCTGGAACGAATGCAGTAAGATTTGAGTAATTAAGTCATGTTTGCTCTTCCATGTCAGTTTGTTCTAGCACTCAGCTTGTTAAATTCTGTTAGTATTCAGAAGCAAGATTCAACCCTTTCTAATGCTGAGGCAATGCTTAATTTAGCAACAGCCCGCCAACCACTGGTGCATTTTGCAACCGTCAATGCCCCCGTAAAGGAGATATGGGATGCCTATACAACGACGAAAGGAATCAAATCTTGGATGGTCGCGGAAGGGACGATTGACTTGAAGATTGGAGGATTGATGCGAAGTTCCTACACTCCGGGAAGTGACCTTACGGGTAAGGACGTCATCGAAAACAAGATCATTAGCTATGATCCCGAGCATATGCTTACTATCCAAACCGTCAAATTTCCTGACGGCTTTCCATTTAAGAATGCGATTCTGAAGGTGTGGACGGTTCTTTACTTTGAGCCGGTTGGCGAAAAGCAGACGAAGGTTACTTGTCGAATGCTTGGGTGGGACGGGACGGATGAGTCAACCCAAATGCGAAAGTTCTTTATGCGGGGCAACCAGCAAGAGCTTGACGAATTGGTGAAACACTTCGGTAAGAAGTAGATCTATTCAATTGACATAACAAAAAGATCCGTCGACGTACTTGTACTTTTCTTCCGAAAGTCGTCATTGGAGAAAAAATTCATTGTTCTGAATCTCACCGCATGTAGTAGAGCGCAAGCTAGTCGCTGAATGGGGTCATATCGCAGCAAGACTCTTGAATGTGTGATTAATAACAGACAAGTTAGATATTGTCAGGAGCTCCTTTTGTGTGCTCGGGTTCGAGCCGAACTGCTTCGTATAGAATTGCAGCAATTGTTGCTCCAATCATAGGGCCAACAATGTATATCCAGTAGTTTGCAAGAGCTGTACCACCAGCAAGCAGTGCTGGACCAAAAGATCGGGCTGGATTCATTGAACCTCCCGTTATTGGACCACCGATGAGAACTCCAACGACCACTGTGAATCCGATTGCAATAGCAGGAACGGCACCGTTCACACGCTTGTCGGTCGCTACCGACATGACGACAAACATGAGGAGCGCGGATATGGTGATTTCAGTGCCGATATTGCGAATCAAGTTAGATGGATCGGTAGGAATGTGCGCTCCGTGGTGAGATGCAAACAGTGCCAACGACAAGCCAGCCGCACAGGCTGAACCCAAAAGCTGAGCGACCCAATAGGAGGCGACAAACTTCCACGGGAACCGTTTGGTAACGGCAAAGGCAAAGGTTACGGCGGGATTGAAGTGAGCGGCACTAATTGGACCAAGGGCATAGATCATCGCAAGCACCGGAAAACCAGAAGCGATAGAGGCTACTAGCAATCCAGGATTAGGGCCAACTGCCCCAACCGCAATAGGAGAGAAGACAATGAAGAACGTGCCGATGAACTCAGCAAGGTAGCGCTTCATCATGATTGTTCGGCCCTAAATTTGTTGAGCAGATTCTCGACGTGATCAACAATTTGATTTCGGATGACTCTAACCGCATCGATATCTTGTCCAGCCGGATCTTCGAGTTCCCAATCCTCGGTTAACAGGAATTTGGTTGGGCAGGCTTCAGCATCGACTCCACAACCCATGGATATGATTTGATCTGCTTCGGTAACCATTTCTGGAGTCAGAAACTTTGGCTTATGGCCTTCAAGAGAAATACCGATTTCCTTTAGAACTTCAATTGCCTGAGGATTGAGTTGCTTGCCACCCACTGTTCCTGCTGATTTGGCGAAGACATTAACACCATTTTCAAGCGCAAGATGGTTTGTGATAGCTTCTGCCATTTGCGATCGACCGGCATTGTGGACACAGACGTAGAGAACATTCATGAGATTAACAGCACCCCGTCTGATTGTCTCCACTTGCGAGTTTGGTGAGATAGTGGGCCATGTCATTTAAAGCGGAAGGAACCAAAGTACAGACCGTCGTCTTTCCTCGCTTTTTAAGTTTTACTAGTCCAGCATTTTCGAGTTCATGGAGGTGATGAGAGACGGTGGAAGTGATTTTGTCCGCGCCAGTGATGTGGCAGCAGACTTCTCCGGCAGTTGGTCCTTCAACTGCTCCAGATTCGTCGAGAAGGTTGATTTGTCCGCAGGCGGACTTGGCTAGGAATTCAACAATGTGAAGTCGCGTAGGATCAGCCAGAGCTTTTAAAGTAAGAAATGTCGTTTCGTCCGCCATCGAAATAACGGTACCTGACACTTCGATGGAAAGCGAAATGAAACCCGAGTTTTATGACAAATCTTTATATTTTGTTCTCTAGCTTTGAAGATATGCAAATATGAAAAAGTCATATGAAGCGACGCGAATTTTTAAAAACTGGACTCTTGGGTGGGGCCGCAGCTCTAGCAAGTCCATTGTTGGCAGAGAACCAAAAAGCGGATCTGTCGATTAAG
This sequence comes from Armatimonadota bacterium, assembly GCA_031430115.1. Classification (GTDB taxonomy): domain Bacteria; phylum Armatimonadota; class Fimbriimonadia; order Fimbriimonadales; family Fimbriimonadaceae; genus Fimbriimonas. The sequence continues at coordinate 2,988 of JANPAV010000217.1, forward strand.
CCATTTGAACTTGATGAAGCCACAATTTCTGACCTTCAGCGGGCAATGGCTTCAGGCAAAGAAACGGCTCGATCTATCACAGAGAAATATTTGGCGCGGATTGAGGAGATTGATCGAAATGGTCCAACGATCCGATCAGTGATAGAAACAAACACAGAAGCTTTGGCCCATGCAGATCGTCTGGATAAGTTGCGAGCTGAAGGGGTAATCCGCGGACCGCTGCACGGAATACCAATTCTGATCAAGGACAATATTGAAACCGGTGACAAGATGATGACAACGGCAGGATCGCTGGCTCTGCTCGGAAATGTTGCTGCCCATGACGCCCATATTGTAGCGAGGATGAAGAAAGCTGGCGCCATTATTCTAGGCAAAACGAACCTGAGTGAATGGGCGAATTTTCGGTCGACACATTCGAGCAGCGGA
>JANPAV010000218.1:0-2826 GCA_031430115.1 Armatimonadota bacterium
CAACTTTACTGGGCGATTAACTCACCTGGGCAACCATTTAAGCCACTTCTGAACTACTGGGTAAAGACCAACAAGATGAACCGTCACGTTTGGGCAGGACTTTACACGAGCCGTTTGGATCCCAAGGAAGGAAACTACAAGACGGCTGAGATCAACGATCAAGTAGTTGCTTCGAGGAAGGGGCAACCAACCGAAGGCAACATTCACTTTAGTTACAAAGCCCTTGCCAACAACACCCAAAACATTGCAACTTCCTTGAAGAATGGTTTGTATGCAACTGAAGCATTTGTGCCGGAGTCACCGTGGCTGGGCGACAAGAAGCCAAGATCTCCAAGAATCGTTAAATCGGCCGGACTTGCTTTTGAGGTCTCCAAAGGGGATCAATTCATGGCAATTTGCTACGGAACCCTCAAGAATCCAAATGGCGAAGAGAGTCCGGAAAATATTAGTTGGGGCACCTGGAAGTCGTATCGATCTGGTGATCAAATTAGTTTTGCTCAGTCAGCCAAAGGACCGATTGCCGCAGTTACGTTCAGCAATACTGGAATGGTAAGTGACGCGGTTATCCAACCGACATCGAAGTAGAGTCGCCCTTTGGAAGTACGACACTAAACGTCGTGCCGCGATTTTGGGCACTGTCAACATGGATCGATCCGCCATGTGCTTCGACAATATGCTTGACAATGCTTAGTCCCAACCCGGTGCCACCGCTTGCCCGACTTCGTGCCTTATCGACCCGGTAGAACCGTTCAAATAGTCTGGGTAGGTGGTCTTCGGGGATGCCGATTCCGGTGTCTGTTACGTCAAAGCGAACAAATTCTCCCTGGTCCTCCAAGCGGAAGTCCACTCCACCTTCATTGGTGTACTTGAGGGCATTTTCGACAAGGTTAACGATAACCTGCGTCATTTGAGATGCATTAGCTTCAATATCAAGGTCTTCGGGGCCCTCATATGTTAGTTTTAGGCCCTTTTCTTCGGCTTGGGGAGCCAGAAGGTTCAACGTATAGCGAACAATTCCACCAAGTTCACAAGGACCTTTTCTTATTGGTCCAGATTCAGCGGTGCTCAGTACCAAGAGGTCATGAGTGATGCTGGTGAGTCGATCAACTTCGGTAATGATTCGAGGAAGATACTTTACTCTCATTGCCTTACTGTCTTCATCAATCATGGTTTCGGCATAGACCCTTATGACTGTCATCGGAGTTCTCAACTCGTGGCTAACGTTTGCAACAAAGTCCTTCCTGACCCTCTCCATTCGCCGTAGCTCGGTTATATCCACGAGTGATAGATATACTCGCTCGGGTGGGTCATCGGTTGTCCAGGCACGCGCTAAACAAATTCTCTCTTTTGGGAAGCTGAAAGTAATCTCCGTTTCAATTACCCGCTTCTCATCGCTAGCGGAGAGGGAAAGTTGTTCAAGTTCCACCGATAGGGTTACGGCTAGAAGGGAACGTCCCAACGGGTTTTCAAATCCGAACAAGATTTGAGCAAATCTGTTTGCGTAAGCAATTTGAGCGCGACTGTCGCAGACAAAGATTCCGACATCCAATCCATCGGCAAATGCGTCGACTGCAGACTTTTGAGTTCGGGCAATCTCCGCAAAAGTATCGTTTTGGTCAGTCTTTCGGGCAAGATCGGCTTCAATTGATTCTAGCTCACGTTGGTAGATGCTTCCAAGCGCTACAACCCCAAGGGCGACGGGAATTGCCAACCAATGCCATAGTCCCGAGGCAAATCCAACGATAAGGATTCCGATGGCAAGAATGATACTAACAAGGAGGGAGCGCCGGGACGCAATTTCGCTCACAATTGAGAAGACGCATCAAATGAGGGTTTTGAATCGTCTAATTGTAGGTAATTTGGGGCAACAAGTGAAGCGAATAGAAGCATATATTCAAGTTGGGAAGCTAGAAATGGTACAGCAAGCCTTGTTTGACGAAGGCGTTCAAGGTTTAAGTGTTACGACGGTGAGGGGTTATGGACGACAAATGGGTAATCCTGGTGGACCCAGCAAAAAGGCACCGGCATTGCTACCTAAGCTGAAAATTGAAGTGGTTGTTGCTGATTCTAAGCTGGATATTGCACTTCAAGCAATTACTAACTCAGCAAAATCTGGCGAGATCGGTGACGGCAAAATATTCGTTTCCGAAGTTCAAGAATCGATCCGAATCAGAACCGGTGAGCGAGGCGACGCAGCCCTCGACTAGTTCATGGCCACCCGAAATTGGGATAATTTTTCGATTTGGCGAGGTCGTCTGCCTCACTGGAGGGCGGATAACGTCTCCTATTACGTCACTTTTCGCCACAAGCGGGATCTGGATGATATGGAACGAAATCGCCTCCTCTATAATCTCAAAAAGCCGGACGGTAAGGCGTGGGACTTGGTTATCGCATGCGTTTTGCCCGCCCAAACCGAACTCATTTTCCGCGTGACAGAAGGTAACGAGCTGAGCGATATCGTTGAAAAAGCAAAGAAACGAGCAGGGAAGGACATTATCAAGAAAACTGGCGAGAAGTGGCCGCCGTTCTACGATGAGAGCTATGACCATATTATTCGTGATGATGCGGAGTTCGAGGAATTCTGGACGAAGATTCTTGAATCACCGGTTGATTTAGAGCTGGTAGACGAGCCAGGCGAATACCCCGATCTCTACGTTGCAGGCGCGCCATAGGGAACTTAGTGCAAGCAAAATTGCCAGGATAAGCGTCTACACTTAGTAAGGTATGCAAAACGCTGGAAAAGTTGGGGTCTTGGTCGTAGCATTCTTCGCAATGCTCTACATGGCGTACGCGATGATCGGCAAGAGCCTTCTCGCGCCAAAGCCT
>JANPAV010000219.1:0-1793 GCA_031430115.1 Armatimonadota bacterium
TATCTTGAGTCATGAGTCCAAATGGTAGACACAAGCATACACTTTCAATTTCGAACAAAACCATTGGGAAGGTCAAACGTTTGAGTTTTCATGGGGATAGTTCCGTTGTTTTTTGCGTCCGTGTTGGCTACTCAAGTGCCAACCGAAGTGGTGGTTAAGCCAAAAGTTGTTTCCGTATCAATGTTCAAAAATGGATACGCGTTCGTCACAAGAGAGATTCCAATTACCGATAATTCGGCAAAAGTAGTCGAAATTCCGCAGACTTCCCTGGGAAGCCTATGGTTCTGGACAAACGAAGGGCAAGTTGAATCAGTAACCGGAGTCGATGAAAGAACTCCGGCAAGCATGACCATTCCATTTGGCTCCAGCGACGAGATTCTACGAGCGAATATAGGCAAGAAGTTCTTGTTCAACATGCTATTCCGAGACGAAAAGGATGGCAAGGTAACCGACCGCAGACAGTCGGTCGAGGGAATCCTAAAAACCTTTGCTAATGACCTGATCGCGGTCGAGGCGCCTGAAGGAACGTTCATGCTTAATCGCAGTAAGGTCGATTCGGTTGTCGCGAAGGATCCTTCGGTCGTTTTGACTCAAGAGCAAAAATATCAGCAGTCATCTCACTACTACAAAATCGTCACGAAGAACAATGCCAAAAGCGTCATGATGATGTCCCTAGAGCGAGGCATGACGTGGGCTCCGGGATACGCCATCGACCTTTCTTCACCAGACAAGTTAATCTTCACTGCCAAGTCTACGGTCCTCAACGACTTGCTTGATTTTACCGATGCAAAGCTTAGGCTCATCACTGGCTTCCCAAACATCCAGTTCCAAAACATCCTTGATCCGTTGACTTCAGGTATGTCGGTTGACGATTGGCTCCGGTCAATTTCAGGCGGAGCCACTGGTGGTTTTTCCAATGCTGGACCGATGGGCGGTCAAGGTGGCGGAGGATTTGGTGGTGGACGAGCGGGCGAATTGACATTGAAGCCAGGGGCCGGCTTAGTCCCGGACAAAATTGATCATATCGCATTCGACCCAAGCGACAACAGTCTGGTGGTTCGCGGGGCAGACGGCCAGTCAATCAACTCCAGAGGAGAACAACTCGAAGACCTGTTCTTCTATGACCTCGAAAAAGTCAGCCTCAAAAAGGGATCACGAAGCTACCAATATTTGTATCAGTTCGAAACTCCATACAAACGAACATACTCGTGGGATGGCGAAAAGGGAAGTCCGATCTACAACAAGATTAAGTTCAAGAACATGACTGGCAAACCGATATCGACCGCCGCCGCATCAATGTTCAAGAAGGGCGAAGTAGTAGGTCAGGGCATGATGAATTACACGGCAGCGAACACGGAAGCGGAACTCACGGTCAGCCGCTCTCTAGACTTCACCACCGATTCCAACACCGAGTTGATTGATCGAGCAGTCGGAGCGATGAAAGATAAGAAAGGGGTTGCAGTGATGGACCTCATCACCTACGAAACGGAACTAGAAGTAACCAATCCGAAGCCGGAAGAAGTGTCTTTCCAAATCAATCTTCCGATCCAAGGAGAAGTTCTTAAGACAGAACCTAAGGCGGAAAACGAAATCGCGAAGACAGGAATCCGGGGCCAAAACCCAAGTAACTCCTTGAAGTGGGAATTCAAACTTGAGTCTGGAAAGTCAGCAAAATTCACAGTTCGGTACAAGGTTTACGTTCCGACCGGACAGTAAGGACGTCCTATAATCATGCTGTCAACAATTCTCAGCGGGGCTTTGCTTTTGCAAGCCCCTACCAAAATGACCACTCC
>JANPAV010000220.1:0-2624 GCA_031430115.1 Armatimonadota bacterium
CTAGCCGGGTGTGATCCCATACATCGAGATGATGATACTTTCCCTGTTCGCATTTGACCATCGATTTGAATTCGGGCGCTATGATGTCAAATAGTCCGAGCCTCATAAGATCATCAAGAGCTTCTGATGCCGTGGGATGAAGGAGCATTTTGGATAGCTCGTCCCGTATTCGCTCAAAGCTAATGATCTTGAGTCGACTCCGGCGCATATAGATAGCATCGTAAAGGCCCTTTACTGGTTCTAGCCCAAACTTCCAACGGAAGCGGACCGCGCGAAGCATTCGTAGCGGATCGTCATCAAACGTCTTGACCGGGTCTAACGGTGTACGCAGAATTTTTGATGCAAGATCAGATTCCCCAGTTTCAAGTGGATCAAACAAACTCCAATCTGTCAACGAACGCATGAGGGAATTTACAGTGAAATCACGGCGCAAGGCATCGTCCTTGTAACTACCAGCCTGTACTACTGGCTTTCGAGAATTTTTTGCGTATGATTCCTTTCTTGCCGTGACAAGTTCAATCTTGATTCCATCCACGTCGATCATTGCGGTTCCGAACCTCTCGAAGATGACAGGGTAAATGGATGAAACTTCGTTATCAAATAGGAATTTAGCGAGATCGGATGCTGACTGTCGAGTTACGAGATCAAAGTCATTGGAACCGGCAAGCCCGAGCAAGTCATCGCGAACTGCGCCTCCGACAAGAAACACATCGCCATCGAAGGAAGTACCTTCGATGGCCTGTTGGATTCTTGTCAGAACTGGGTGCATTCTCTTCTAAATATTGACCGGATTGTTCTCACGAACGTCTGGATGGTCCCAATTGATCACAATTACCGAGTAGTCGTGTGGGTCACCGCGACGCTTTTCAACCTTGATGATGCCTGTCATTTCGAGGGTGGTGACAATTGCTTTTCGTTCGTACTCCGCCAGATGCTGCAAGGCATTTCTCAGCTTGTTCATGAAGGGGGTAAACCAGACTTCGGGCTTGTCTCCGAAGTTATGAAGCATGACCTCAAGAGCGACGAGGTTATCTTTCCCTTCGAGTCTTTGCGAACGCGCAAATGCAGTTTGGGCAATTTTTCCGTTTGCTTTAGCTTCGGCAATTTGATTTGCCTGATCATTGGATGCCTCGGCTCTTTGCTCAAAATACTGAGAGAGTCGCTCTTGCCCAACCTCTAGCTCACTTTGAGAAATCTTGCTTAGGCAAGTAACCGCATCGATGTAACCATCGCCAACGAGAGTAAGAAGGTCTCCAGAAATGTTCTCTTTGAAGGCAACGACTTGAACTGACTTAGCATGTTTTCGCAGGTGTTGAAGCACCGGAATATAGTCTCGATCGCCCGCCATGAGCACGAACGTTCCGATTTCCTCTCTGGTGTACATTGTTTCCATCACATCGATGCAAAGCCTCATGTCAGCCGCATTTTTGTGCTCCGTACCAACAACGTTGCGGGTTTCTACGCCGAGCAAAAAGAGTTGTCCTTGAGCCTTTCCTTCGATTTGCTCAAAGTCGGCATAGGCATACTGAACAATGCAGCTTTGGGCAAACTCGTTGCTCAGTTTCTTTCGGATTTCTTGGATCAGTTCAAGAACGATGTCATGGGCACGGTCTGAGTCAACGGTGCGCTTTCTGATGTAGTGAAATATATTTTCGAAGTCGACAAAAAGCGCAGCATAGTCTTTGTGTATTTTCATTAATCTTTAATGATGGAAGATTAAGGCACCGCGTTGCTGATTCGCGGTCCGATTTCGCAAGATTGCCAGCAATAGTTACCGCACGGGGATGCGAAAGATCGAAAGCGAGTAAGGTTTTGCCGTAAATGCCAGAGATCCTTTTTCAATTTTCGCTTTGATCTTAGTTGGTGAAACCTTAAGAGGATTCTCCAACTAATTTTCGGTTTGAGTGTCCGGATTGCTCAATTCAGTTCCATATGCGATCGGTCCGGTTTGTATTCCAGCGATGTCAATGACGACACTTTGTGGTGTACCAAGTCCATGCACAACTTTAACGACTAGCTCGTTTTTCGCTTTGTCGATGCCAGATGTATAGAACAATCGGGGGGTGGAAACGGGCTTTTCATCAAACAGGACTTTTCCGTCTAGCTTGCAAACAACCCGATTGGGGGAGTAGTCGATTTCGATGTCGTACCAACGACCGGTCTCAATTTTTCCGCCTATGCGCTTCCCGACCTCACTCTTCCCACCGGATACTGCATATTCGAGACCGTGCAGGCTGTTTTGCCAACCTCCGAGATTGAGCCAAAGGTAATTTTGGCTATCTCGATAACCAACGGTTACAAGAAATCCTTCGTCGCCACTGTTCTTTTTCGCTTTGAGTTTGAGTGTGTAAGTCTTTGAAGTTGGGTTTGGTAGGACGCAGCGGGTCCCGGTCTCCATTGAGGTTTGCTTAAGCAAATTTCCATCAAATTCCCAGGTGCCGGCTTCTTGCTTCATTTCAGATTTAGGATTGCTGACTGATTTTGTACGACCATTTTCGGTAATCGAAATATCCTTGTACTCTGACTTGGTGGCCCAAGTTCCAACTCCAATTCCGCCTGCGGGAAACGGAGTTACGGTTTCGGGCATCGATGACATCGAGCTTTTGACAATGTCAGTTGCTCGG
>JANPAV010000221.1:0-1538 GCA_031430115.1 Armatimonadota bacterium
TAGATTCCCGTTTTCTCAAGGTGATCCTTGAACCCAAAACCGCTCGCAAGCGAACCCGGAAAAAGCCCAACTGCATTGGTGGCGTTGGCAATTCGTCCCGGAATTCCAAGCGCGATAGTGAGTATTGGATAGGAGATGAGGGAACCACCACCGGCAACACTATTGATTGCACTGGCTAACGCGCCGGCTGCAAACAAAAGGACACCTTCGGCGGGGGACATTAATCTGATTATGAAGGATTTCAACCAACGAACTTCAGACAAATCCAGTCAGAATGGGCTGATGGCAAACATATGGAAGACAGCAAAAGGCTTTGATGATCTTTGCGAGTTGTCCGCACGATGGTGCGAAGGCAAATTTGAGAACACCCTGACATTCCTTGGGAAGCCTGACCCAGAGTCCGAGTCCATCCTTCCAACATTGATCAAGTGCAATCGGAACGGATTTTTCACGACCTTTTCTCAGCCAGGTGAGGGATCTCCTGACGACGGAAATGCTCAACGAGCTACCGTTCATGGTTACGCAGATGAGGCTCTAGCTCGGCGCCTGTATGCGTTAGGGCTCGAAACGAGCCTCCTGGTTTTAGCCTTTCCACCGGGGTTTGATAATGACGTCAACATCCCGATAACCGTAAGTGATTTTCAGATCTACACATGGCATGGCATGACCGACGGTCAACCAGAAAAAGAAGATTATCGAAACCAGCTGACAAAGGATGCTTATCATTCTCTGTTGACCAATTGGCAAGTGATTTTGATTGATACCGAATGGGGTCGGACCGAATACCTATGGGAATCTCTGGAAGAAGTGCTCTCTGGAGGTGAATCTATGTTTTCGACGATTCCGCCCGAAGAACTTGATCTCGAAACTGACTTTGTCTGCTGACCTATTCGATTTGACTTAAAACATCCGCCAATTCGATTGCGGCAAGCGCCGCTTCTCGACCTTTGTTGCCCATCTTGAGCCCAGCTCGGTCAAGAGCTTGCTCTTGGGTGTCTGGGGTCAAGATTCCCCATGTAACGGGCGTAGCATATTCTGTCTGCAGTCCCATCAAAGCCCCACCAACATCGCTTCCGAGAAGTTTTGCGTGAGGAGTTTGCCCTTGCATGATGCATCCAAGGGCAATAATGCCGTCCGGCTTCTTTTTTGAGGACAGGAGTTTCTTGGCAACAGCAGGAATTTCCCAAGTTCCCGAGACATGAATCACAACCGTCTTTTTCGCGCCATGCCGCTTTAATTCTTCCAAGGCTCCCTCGGTAAGTTCTTTCGTAATGAGTTCGTTCCAACGGCTAACGATGATAACGAACTGTCGTTTCGACGCATTCATATTGCCGCGAATTTCTTTCATTAACTCTAATTATGGCTTGTTAGCGTCTTTTCAAAAGGAATAACAAAACAGGGGCACCGACGATGGCCGTTACGATTCCTACCGGAAAACCCGCTCCTTGCATGCCACGTTGAGCAATAGCATCAGCGCAAAGCATCAGAAGTGATCCTAACAGTGCGGATAAAGGTAAAGAAAATCTCAAGTCTGAACC
>JANPAV010000222.1:0-11348 GCA_031430115.1 Armatimonadota bacterium
GATTGTTGCTGATCCGATGATAACTCCACTTTCGTTGTCGTTCTGGTTAAGATTGGCCCCAATTGCCCATGCCTTCCCTTCTTTGCAGGCATTGAAGACACCCTGGGCGCCGGCGTTCGCTTGGTGGATAAGAACATCGGCCTTCTTGGCGATCATTTGCTCAGCGGCTTGCTTTGCCTTGGCAACGTCATCGTTGGATCCCGTAAAGATTTCGAGGACTTGAATTGATGGGTTTGTAGCCATCGCTCCCGCCCGAAACGCCTTGAAGGTCGACTTGATGGAAGGAACGTCAGGACCGCCAACCATACCGACGACCCCGGACTTCGACGTTTTAGCGGCGAGAACACCAGCTAAGTAGAACGACTGTTCAAGATAGAAACGAATTGCGCCAGCGTTCTTTGCGGTTAGACCACCTGAGGAGGAGACAAACACCGTATCCGGAAAATCTTTGGCTACTTGAACTCCTGGCTCGTTGTATTCAAAGCCGTGGCCGAAAACTAGTTTGTAGCCTTTCTGTGCGTATGACCGCATTGCTTCTTTGATATCATTGCCCGTCGCGACTTGGTTTGCGACTTCAGCTCCCATATCCGTTTTGATTCCTTGTAGACCATCGTAGGCAAGTGCCGACCAACCGGAGTCATTGACCGGCCCAGGCGTAATTAATGCAACTTTGAAGTCACTCTTTGGAGCTTCATTGGATGACGAGGGAGGGGTATTTGATCCATTGGAATCGCTGTTGCCGCTGCCACATCCTAACAGCAAAATGGCTGAAAGACTCAGCAAACTGAGGAACTTAGTCATAGATCAATTCTACGTCTTTCGATGAAAAGAATTCTCGGTACATTGCAGAATCGAAGATTCAAGGCAGGTGATTTCTTTGCAATTCTTCCGACAATTCAAATAACATGCTGGCAACAACAGGTGAAATTCTAGCAGCCTTGAGTAACGCCCTCGACATGGTTGAAGGACAACCGCCTGGTCATGCTTTCCGTACTTCGAGAATAGCACACGAAATTTCAAGGCTGATTCAATTGCCCGAAGAACAACAGGTCGATGCATTTTTTGCCTCCTTGATTAAAGATTCTGGCTGCTCTAACAATTCCGTCCGCATTCACAAAATCTTTGGAGGAGACGATTTACTCAAAAAGCAAGCCGTAAAACTCGTGGATTGGAGTAACTCGATGGAGTCGGTCAAGTATGCCTTGACAAACATCGAATGGGGTGAATCGATTCCCGAAAAGCTCCGAAAATTTGCTTCCATCCTTGGGCCCCCTAACAAGATCATGCACGAGGTGACAGCGGCTCGATGCACTCGCGGAGCAGCAATCGCTCACGAACTTGGATTCCATTCCAACGTTGCCAACGCAATCCAATCGCTCGATGAACATTGGAATGGGAAAGGATCACCTAACGGGCTTTCAGGAGACAATATTCCATTGCTCGCCCAAATTCTCTGCGTTTCACAAACAATTGAAGTTTTTGTGACAACGTTTGGCATCTTAGCGGCCAAAGACATGGTTACCGAACGTCAAAAGAAGTGGTTTTCTGCTTCGATGTCCGGCGTGGCTATGAAATTATTAGACAACGAGACGTTTTGGATCGATCATTTCCGGCATGTTTCCACTGAAGTCGTTCCCTTTCCGGTCGTACCTGAACAATTACAGCGAGATACTCCGCTCGATAAGGTGTGCCAATGCTTTGCTCAAATCATTGATGCCAAATCGACATTTACTGGTGAACACTCAACTCGCGTAACAATGTATGCCCTCGAAATTGCAAATTACTTTGAATTTGCGAAGGATCGGCTCAAAACCCTTGAACACGCTTCTCTTTTGCACGACATTGGCAAACTTGGAATATCAAACTCAATCCTCGAAAAGCCCGGCCGTCTTGATGCTGAAGAGTTCGATAAGGTTAAGACTCATCCCTACCTATCGACCAAAATCCTTTCCCAAATTCGAGGCTTCGAACGAGTCACCGAGATAGCTTCGGCCCACCACGAAAGGCTAGACGGTAAGGGGTATTGGCAAGGACTTGGTTCCGATCAACTTGACCTTGATATGAGAATCCTTACTGTGTCCGATGTATTTGATGCGCTTACTGCCCGCCGACCTTACCGAGAACCGATGACACCAAAGGACGCGATAGCTTTAATGAGAAGGGATGTGGGAACTGCATTTGACCCGAAATGTATTGATGCCCTCCAAGCCCTTCGCGGAGACGAAGATGTTGAAGACTTGCCCTTGGCCGCTTAGCAACAAAGGACATCACTTTTGTCAAGCAACCTTATCCTTCGCAACAAACGTGAACCGCCCTTCGACATAATCCACGTCGACCTTCTGGTTCTCCTTGAGTTCGCCTTTGAGCACGAGTTGCGACAACGGATTGATGAGTTCGTTCTGTATCGCTCGCTTAAGCGGCCTTGCGCCGTACACCGGATCAAATCCCTTGCTCGCCAAATTGCTCATTGCCTCATCCGTGATTTCTAGCTCGATTCGTTTGTCTGCGAGGCGCTTTCGAAGGTCTTCGAGTTGGATTCCAACAATGCCTTTAATCTGATTGATTCCAAGCGACCGGAAGACAATGATCTCATCAAGTCGATTGACGAACTCGGGTCGGAAATATTGCTTAACCTCTTCGAGAACCTGATTTTTGGTTGCGTCGAAGTCGGTATCACTGAGTGGGTCGCCATAGTAATGGGAGCCGAGATTACTGGTCATGATGATGACCGTATTCTTAAAGTCAACCGTTCTTCCCTGTCCATCCGTCAACCTGCCGTCATCAAGAACCTGTAACAGGACATTGAATACTTCTGGATGAGCCTTCTCAACTTCGTCGAGCAAGATGACTGAGTAGGGCCTTCGTCGCACGGCTTCGGTGAGTTGCCCGCCCTCATCGTAGCCAACGTATCCGGGAGGAGCACCGATCAATCGTGACACGGAGTGCTTTTCACCATATTCGCTCATGTCGATTCTTAATAGTGACTTCTCATCGTTGAATAACAATTCAGCCAAAGCTTTGGCTGTTTCAGTTTTTCCAACCCCAGTTGGTCCCAGGAACATGAACGAACCTATTGGGCGATTAGGATCTGAGAGACCACTTCGACTACGACGAACCGCGTCCGAAACAGCGATCAGAGCATCTTGCTGACCTACAACTCGTTTCTCTAATTGCTCTTCAAGGGCGAGAAGTTTTGCCATCTCTCCCTGAAGCAGACGACTTACCGGAACTCCCGTCCATTTACCGACAATCTCGGCGATGTCTTCGCTATCAACTTCTTCCTTGAGCATCTTTCCGCTCTCCTGGACGATTGCCAAGGCTTCAGATGCTTCAGAGATTCTTAGTTCTACTTTAGGTATGAGTCCATGCTGAATTTCTCCAGCTCGGGCATAATCATCATTCTTCGTGGCCGTTTCAAGTTCATGTTTGAGCTTTTCAAGCTCTGACTTTGCCTCTCGAACTGCACCAATTTGATCTTTCTCTTTGGTCCAGATTGCTCGGAGTCCGGTCGCGGTTTCTGTTAGCTCGGCAATGCGCTTTTCGGCGGTAGCTAAACGCTCAATCGAGGCCGCATCTGTTTCTTTCTTTAGCGCTTCGCGATCTATCTGGTGCTGAGTAATTTGTCGCTCGACTTCGTCTATCTCGGCAGGCACTGAGTCAATCTCGATCTTTAGCTTGGATGCCGCTTCGTCAATTAGGTCAATGGCTTTATCAGGCAAGAATCTTGCAGTGATATAGCGATTGGAAAGCGTTGCTGCCGCGACCAACGCTGAGTCTGTGATTCGGACACCATGGTGGACTTCGTACTTCTCCTTGAGACCGCGAAGTATCGAAATCGTTTCTTCCACACTTGGCTCGTCGACCAAGACCATTTGAAATCGTCGTTCAAGAGCCTTGTCCTTTTCGATGTATTGACGATATTCGTTGAGGGTGGTTGCGCCTACGCACCGGAGCTCGCCACGGGCGAGCATAGGTTTGAGCATTTGGGCTGCATCCATGCTTCCTTCTGCTTTGCCTGCTCCGACCAACGTGTGCATTTCGTCGATAAAGAGTATGATTCGACCGTCGGACTTCTTGACGTCATCAAGCAAAGCCTTCAGCCTTTCTTCGAATTCGCCACGGAACTTTGAACCGGCTACCATTGCGCCCAAATCGAGGGTGATTACCGATTTGTCTTGGAGCGATTGCGGGACGTCTCCAGCAACGATTCGCTGGGCAAGACCTTCGACAACTGCGGTCTTACCTACACCTGGCTCACCAATCAGAACTGGGTTGTTCTTCGTTCGTCGGCTTAGAACATGAATAACTCGGCGAATCTCTTCATCTCGCCCTATGACAGGGTCAAGCTTGCCTGTGCGGGCTTTGGCCGTGAGGTCAACTCCATACTTCTCAAGAGCTTGGTAAGTATCTTCGGCACCCGGATCGGTGACTCGCTTACCCCCGCGGACGTCTTCGATCGCCGCCATGAGGTTATCCCTCGTGGCGCCTTTAGCCCGGAGGGTCTTGCCAAGCCAACCAGACTCTTCACTCAATGCGATGAGGAAATGTTCAGTGCTTACGTAGTCATCCTTCAGCCCTTCAGCAGCGGTAAAGGCATTCTGAAAAATGGTTTGGAGTCGCGGAGAAATGGAACCGCCATACGCTGCCGCTCCACTAACCTTTGCCTGCTTGCCAACATTTTCTTCAACTTCCTTGGTTAGCGTCGGAACCTCAATACTCAACTTTTGGAGCAATGGCTTGGTTAATCCACCGTCCTGCCAAAGGAGAGCTAACATGAGGTGTTCGGCATCAATGGTTTGATGCTGCATCTTCTCTGCGACTGTCTGGGCAGATTGGAATGCGTCTTGGGCTTTCAGGGTAAGTTTGTCAAATCTCATGTATGAGTCCTATGCTATCAAGTGATTATACGCTTATGCACTAATAAGCGTTTCAATTTATAGATCACTTACCTATACAGAATTCGCTGAAGATTCGATCCAAAAGATCTTGGGATGCGGTCGAGCCAGAAATCAGACCCAGTTCGAATAACGCTACCCTCAAATGCGTTACGACAAGGTCTGTCGGGTGCTCCATATTAAATCCATCGAGAGCGCAACTGAGCGAATCTGATGCCGCTTGGAGGTGCTGGGTATGGCGACGATTTGGGATCGCACCCGAGGTATCAACCGCCAATCGTGCCACCGCAGTCGAAAGCTGATCAAGTCCTTGGCTTGTCACCGCGGACAGAGGAAAGTGGAAGACATTTGCGGCTGGAGTATCAGTTACAAGATCAATCTTGTTTTGGATCAGCCAGACTGGCGCTTCGAATTGGTCGATTTCATCATGGTCAGTATCGACCAGGCCCAGGGTGGCGTCGACGACGTACCAAATAAGATCAGCGTCGGTGGCTTGAGCACGGCTCCGCTGGATTCCCAGACTTTCAATAATATCGGTCGAATCTCGAAGACCAGCCGTATCGATAAGGATGCAATTCAGTCCTCCTATTTCGCACGACTCTTCTACATAATCCCGGGTGGTGCCGGCAACCGGCGTGACAATTGCCCTTTGCATACCAAGCAGTGCGTTAAGCAAAGACGACTTCCCTGCATTTGGCGGACCAATGATCGCGATTCTTACTCCTTCGCGGACAAATCGTCCGCGCTTGCCCCGAGTGATGAGACTATCTAGCTTTTGTCGACAGATTGTAAGCGCGTTGATCGCAATCGCCGGATCAATGTCGCCTATCTCTTCACTGAAGTCAACGCTTGCTTCGATTCCAGCAAGTTGAGAGATGATCAGCCCTTCAATTTCTGAAATCTCCTCGGTAAGCGCCCCTATCCTGGATGCGTTTGCGCTTGCTAGCTGCTTTCTCGTTGCAGCCCGAACAGTATCGTTGACTGCTTCGGCCTGAGTGAGATCAAGTCCACCATTGAGAAATGACCTTTCGGTGAACTCGCCTGGTCGTGCCATTCGTGCTCCAAGCGAAATGAGGAGTTCGACTAGAGTGGTTAGCGAAACCGAGGAGCCGTGCATTTGAAATTCGGCTGACTCTTCACCGGTGAAGCTCTTCCCTTCTTCGAATAAGAGAAGTAGACCATCGTCGCCATTGGCAAATGTACCGCGATAGGCTCGGTAGCCTTTTGGTTCGGTCGGGAAGTTTGAGAATGCTTCCGACGAGATTCCCCATGCTTCTGGACCAGAAATACGAACAATACCAACAGCTCCGCCAGTGGCGGTAATTGGAGCAACGATGGTGTCGAAAAATGGCATTTTAGTTGGGAGTTGGGAGTTGGGAGTTGGGAGTTGGGAGTTGGGAGTTGGGAGTTGGGAGTTGGAGCCGAGCGGGCATCATCCGACATCACGAATTTTTCGATGTAAGGCGTTTAACATCCGAGCCACTTCGTTACAAATTTCAATAGTTGTATCAGCCTCAACTTCATAATTAAGCCGCTTACAAATCATAAAAAGCGTTTCAAGTTCACGACAGGAGCCAAGGCTGATCGTCAAAAATCTTTCAAAATCTCCATTTGATCTTCGTCCATGTCCTTCCGCAGCCCTGCGTATCTGCGATGCCAACCCATATTTTTCAATGTCTGGTAATTTTCTGGCAACCTCATAAGCTACCACGACGAGGTCCAGTGCCTTTTGAAAGACAATGAGATTTTGGTAGCTGTTCTTGTCCACTTTGAAATCGTACCCTCCCAACTCAAAAACACCTGACTCCACGCTACTAACTCCCAACTCCTGACTCTCAACTGATATACTGGAAGGCGTGAAGCTCTTTGTTGATACCGGTGATATTGAAGAAGTCCGTCAGGCGGCGGATTGGGGAATTTTGGATGGAGTCACCACCAATCCCACGCTCATAGCCAAGACCGGAAAGGGTTTCAAAGAAACCGTATTAAAGATTTGTGAATTGGTCCCTGGTGGAGCAATTTCCGCCGAAGTGGTTGCCACCGACTACGATACGATGCTCAAAGAAGCTCTTGAGATTTCGAGTTGGCACGAGCAAATCGTCGTCAAGGTTCCCTTAATCGAACCAGGCGTGAAGTTAGTGAGCACCCTCGCCGACAAAGGCATCCGCACTAACGTCACCTTGGTCTTTTCGGTCAGCCAAGCCCTGATGGCGGCAAAGGCCGGTGCGACTTACATTTCGAACTTTGTTGGCCGAGTTGACGATCTCGGAGCAGACGGTATGGACGCCGTGCGTGACACCGTGGAGATGGTTGACACTTACGGTTTTGAATCGGAAGTATTAGTTGCATCGGTTAGACATCCAATGCACGTTCTCGAGGCAATTCGAGCTGGCGCCCATGTCGCAACCATGCCGCTTTCGACGCTTAAAATGATGTTTAAGCATCCTATGACCGATTCCGGCCTAACCCGATTTCTTGATGATTGGAACAAAGCTGGGCTAAGCATATTCTAGCAATACGGAAAGGAAACTGCATCTGCTACTATCTAGTAGATGCCGGCAAGCGAAATTGAAACATACCATCGATTCATTGTTGGTACCATTAGACATCTCGCTACTACCATGCGGCAAATTCCGCAGGATCGGTGGGAGTTTGCCATCGCCAAACCGGCGCCTTCTTCACGTGAGATTGCTGGCCATTGTTGGATGGGGTTAGTTTGCGACCGCCAACATATTCTTGAACCGGATTGCAGCAATCACTTAAAAATAGAGGCTCCACCATCTACGCAAGGTGAGATGTGCGATCTTCTCAACCAAGAAGCCGACCTCTGGTCAGAAATGATCAAATGCCTCACACCAGACATGCTGGAAGAACCCAGAAAACAGTTCGGAAAGCATGAACTCAATGTGCGGTTCTTTCTTGCTCACATGGCCATGCACGTTTCATCTAAATGGGGGCAATTCAGCATGTTATACTACGCCTGGGGTTTCGATGGCGAGGAATCTTATTCAGCGCCAGACCCGAATTACTATTATGGGTTCACCGAATCTCCAACATGGCCCGCAGGTGAGTTGCAAAACGTGGGGGAATCGTCTTGTTTATCCCGCTAGTCTTTTTGGTCTTGCGGGAAAATCTGCCAAGCCCCTCCAAAAGCGTCATCTTGGTTCCCAAGCTCGTGCCGTACACGCAGCCATTCCTAAGGGTGCCTAAAGGATATCGCGTCAACCTGTTTGCCGAAGATCTGAAGGCCGTTCGCATGATGGCGGTTGCTCCCAACGACGATGTCTTTGTCGTACAGACTCGAATTGAAGTCAAAGATCCAAAACTTCCCCACCAGGTAACAGTAATTTGGGATGCCGACAAAGATGGAGTTGCTGAAGGGCAATCCTTATGGTCAAACAAACTGACCCTTCCATTTGGAATCCAATTTGCCTTTGGTCACCTCTATGTCGCGAACACGGGTTCTATTGTGCGTTGGGGCTATCAAGATGGGGAACGCCAAGCAACCGTTGAACCAGAAATGGTCTTGGATGGGATTCCTCAGAATGGATATCGTAACCACTGGACTCGGAACATCCTGATTGATGAACCGGCAAATAAATTGTATTTGACGATTGGAAGTGAACAAAACGTCGCAATTGAAGGCGAACGAAGGGCGGTCATCGAATCTTATGGCTTAGGTACAGATGGGACAATTGTTGGGGAAAGGAACTTGGTTGCAAGCGGGATGAGGAACCCGATTGGGTTGGCTTTTGAACCGAAGACTCACCAACTCTATGCAAACGTGGTGGAGCGAGACTATTTGGGTGATGGACTTCCTCCGGATTACACAACTTCGGTCAATCAGGGCGACTTTTTTGGCTGGCCGTATTATTATTATGGGAAGCACAAGGACCCTCGAATCAAAGAGGCTTCACCAATTGAT
Organism: Armatimonadota bacterium; assembly: GCA_031430115.1. GTDB lineage: Bacteria > Armatimonadota > Fimbriimonadia > Fimbriimonadales > Fimbriimonadaceae > Fimbriimonas. The sequence continues at coordinate 8,821 of JANPAV010000222.1, forward strand.
CGAGTCAAGATTCCCGCCTTCCGACTCCGGGCCCATACAACTCCAATTGACATCAAATTTGTTGACTCACCAATGTTTCATGAGCTAAAAGGGGATGCGTTGGTTTCTCTTCATGGCTCGCAAAACCGGAGCAAACTTGATGGCTATGTTATTCTTCGCTTGCACTTCAACGAGAAGGGCGAACCAACCGGACGACGGGAACCGATCATAAGCGGCTGGCTGCCGAGTGGATCAAACAAGGAGATTTATGGTCGTCCCGCCGGCATGGCGTTCTTACACGATGGAAGTTTGCTCATTGCCGACGACTGGGGTGGCAGAATCTGGCGAGTTAGTCGAGACAACACGCCCTAGATGCATTCAATTGTTACTGGTGGCTCGTTCAGCTCTCGCCGTTTGTTTCACTTCGTTCCAGGGAAAGGTCCGTTTCGCCGGATTCTCGGATTGCGGAAGCCCACCCATCATAATGAGGGCCCTTCTCGGAATATCCGACGTGTTTGGTCTGGCATAGTGGGCGGTTCGATTACGATGAATGGTGATTCCACCAGGCGGTAGCGGACAAGCGATGGCCGATTTGCAAGGCTCCTTGTTGACCATTTCTAGTCCATGAACTCTAACATCTCCACCAATGCTCTGATGGGGCAGTACGTCCCATTCGTGACTTCCAGGAACGAACCAAAGGCAACCATTTTCGATCGTCGCGGGTTGAAGTGGCATCCAAACTGACACTGTTTTGTATTGGAAAGCTGGGTCCCAATACGCTTCATCTTGATGCCAAGGCGTTGCCGCTCCATGTCCGCTTGGCTTAAAAATGGCATGAGCAATGCCGACTTCCGCTTCATCACCAAGAAGCTGCTTGACGATCTCATTGACTACAATCAGGAACTTGCCGTCGTTGAGTTCGGGAGCATACTTTGCCGGATTGAGAATCTGAGGAAGGGCTTCCTGCTTCCCTTTCTCGTCGGTGCCTCCGAGGTCAAATTGGTCACCGGAGTTCCATCCTTCCCGCTGGTCAAACATGCGATCATATGCTTCTCTCATCCATTCTATTTCTTCGAAAGTTGCTACAGGCGATTCGATTCTCAGAAAGCCGTTGAGGTGGAAGAAGCGAATCTGGTCAAGAGTTAACGTCATGGCTTAACCACAATTTTCGCTGGTTCCTTTGGCTTAACTAAAGCAGCTTCGATAATTGGAGCCCAAATCTTGTAGCCCTTGGCATTCATGTGCAAATTATCTTCAACAAAGATATCGGCAATTGGTCGACGGTCGTTGTCCAACATCGCTTCCCATACGTCAATAAAAGTCAGTCCCTTATCACTCAAGGACTGCTCTCGAACCCATCCGTTCAGAGCAATATTCTTGGCCCTCATGCTCCATCTGCTCGGACTTGGCTTCGATGCAACAAAGGCTACTGGTGTGTTCGGCATTCGGCTACGAATGTTAGAATAAAGCGTTTTGAACCTAAGATAGACGTCATATGCCGAAAGTTTAGGGTCACCAGCTAAATCATTCTCTCCACAATAGATGACAATTTGGGCAGGTTTGTATGGGTAAATAATCTGATCTTGATATCGAATTACATCCGTAAGACTCGATCCGCCAAAGCCCCGATTGATGATTTTGTGCTTTGGAAAGTAGCTTGCCATATCGGTCCATCGGGCAAAAGAAGAGCTGCCAACAAGGAGAATTTGTCCTTTGGCGGGCAGGTTCTTTTGGTCTGCAGCGACAAATGCAGCAATTTCCTTGGCGAAAGGAGCTTCTTTGACGGTCGTTTGGAAGTGGAAAAGTGCTGAAATCAGAACCATACAGTGATTATGAAGGTCTTGACGCAACAAAAAAGCCCCCTTTCGGGAGCTAATTTGAATATTTAAACCCGGCAACACGCCTTTCTCGCGGCACCCTGCGGTGCAACTACCTCAGCCGAGGCGAAGCTTAACTGCTGTGTTCGGAATGGGAACAGGTGTGTCCTTCGCTCTATGGCCACCGGGAAATCTCAGAGGGTCTATGCCCTTTGAGAGCCACACATTAAAGAAGAAGCGCATCGAACAACTTTGTAAGGGCTGCATAATCAAGCCCTCGGACAATTAGTATCAGTCACCTTAATCCATTACTGGACTCACAGCTCTGACCTATCAAACTCGTAGTCTTCAAGTGTCCTTACTAATATGAGAAATCTAATCTTGAGGTGGGCTTGGCGCTTAGATGCTTTCAGCGCTTATCCCGACCAGACGTGGCTACCCAGCGTATGCTCCTGGCGGAACAACTGGTACACCAGAGGTCTGTTCACCCCGGTCCTCTCGTACTAAGGGCGACTCCTCTCAAATTTCTTGCGTGCGCAGTGGATAGGGACCGAACTGGCTCACGCCGTTCTGAACCCAGCTCGCGTGCCGCTTTAATCCGTGAACTCCGGAACCCTTGGGACCTTGTACAGCCCCAGGATGCGACGAGCCGACATCGAGGTGCCAAACCATGCCGTCGCTGTGAGCGCTCGGGCAAGATCAGCCTGTTATCCCCGGGGTAGCTTATATCCG
>JANPAV010000223.1:0-2457 GCA_031430115.1 Armatimonadota bacterium
CAAAAGTTCTCCAAATGAGTAGGCATAAACGTAAAACGGAACCGCAGTGAAGTGCGAAACGTACATCCACCAGCACTTGTGCTGATCTCCCAATTTGACCGAATCTCCGAACATAGACTGCAATTCTTCCTGCCAAATCTCGCCAAACTCCTCGGAAGCAAGTTCACCTTGCGTTCGTCGCGCATCGTGAATTCGCATCTCGAACTGGTACATGGCAGCTTGTCGGAACACGGTTGCAAATATGCCCTCAATCTTCTCGGCATACAACGCCAGCTTGTCCTTCGTCGAAGCACCGGCAACGAGTTTCTCGAACACCAGCATCTCGCCAAACGTACTTGCCAGTTCAGCCAACGGCAACGTCCCGTGGAAGTTGAAATAGCTCTGGTCTCGGCTAAAAGATGCGTGGACTCCATGCCCAAGTTCGTGGGCAAGGGTGCTCACGTCGTCCATTTTGTTCAGGAATGACTGAAGGATAACCGGGTGAGTATCGGGTGTGTTATAGCTACAAAATGCACCCCCAGTTTTGCCTTTTCTTGGCTCAGCATCAATCCAATTCTTATCAAAGAACTCCGCAGCTCGATCTCTAACTTCAGTCGAGAACTCACCAAAAGCACCAAGCACGATTTCCTCAGCTTCCTCCCAACTGACCTTGCCCTCAGCAGCAAAAAGTGGGGCATACCGGTCAATGTGGGTAAGTTCTGGCAAACCAAGAATCTGTTGTTTCACCCGGTAGTATCGAGCGACCATCGGATAGAATTCCCGGCAAAGCTTGACCACAAGATCAACGGTTTCGCGATCGAGTTCATTGGCCATGTGTCGGCTCTGCTCCGCAAATTGGAAGCCTCGCAATCGGTCTTCGATCGACTTGTCTTGCATGAGGGTGTTAAAAATGAACACCAGAACCCGCTCCTGGTCCTTAAGACCAGCGGTAATTGAGTCTCCAGCCGCTTGGCGAGTCGCCCGATCTTCGTGGCGAAGTAAAGCAAGAACTTCTTGTTGGCTCCTTTCATCTGTTTTTCCGTCCAGGGTGAATTTAAAGACATAGTTCGAAGTCACTTCGTCGAACAAACGGTTAAAGGCGCGTGAACCGGTGTTCGCCAATTCTTCCATCAACACTTCTTCCTTCTCGCTTAATCGGTACGGACTGTAAGTGCGGGCAACTTGGATATGGTGCCGATAGTTGGCAAGCTTTGCATCATTGGCAAGCGCATTGATGGTTTCTTGGGGGGCGGCTTGGAGTTCCAATTCAAAGAACATCAATTTGATTTGAAGTTCGGTGGCTTTTTCCATCTGGGACTGCATAAATGCACCTATGGCTGCATTGCTGGCATCACCGGCGAACAACAGGTTAGAGTAAGCCATCGGCTTGGCTACATCAGTTGTCAATACTTCGAGATCGGTTAGCGCCTGGTTCAGCATCTCGGAAGTTAGGTCTGGATGATTGATCTTCCCTCGGTACTTGGCGGCAAACGCATCGGCTCGCTCATGACTCAACGACCAAGTGAACTCAATCTTCGGGTCCTCCATTGAGACAAAAAGGGCACTGAGATCCCAACGAACGGCTGGCGGCAAAACTTCCATGGAGGACATACGTTAATTATGAGGCTCAAGAGTTCCGATTTGCCGAACCTTCCAAAATGAAAGCTTGATATCCAATGCGGCATTGCTCCATTCGCTGATTCCAAACCTTGAAGACGTCTCGGGTTACGATCTGGTCGTACACTCTCCGGTTGATGCGTCCGTCTTAGCGAGCCTGACCTTCGATTCCATTTCGGAGGTTGATGCGAAAAGTGCCCGGCTGGTATAAAGTGACCTCCGGGATAGAAAATCTCTCGTTCGGCCAATTTTCCGGGGTTTCCGGCGGTCTAAAAAGCGTTGCTCCAATATCCCTTTGCCCACCTGGAGGATTGTATGCCATCCCCACGCGCATATCAAGGGTAAACAGCCAGGCGGCCATGGCTGCGCGGCCCAACCTAATTGGACCCGGTGATGTTTTGGGTTAACCCACTCTTCGCGCACTCATGGCCGCCGTTCATAACTCCTTTTATGCGCGGCACAATAGAGCAATTAGAAGTTCACTTAGAAGTGAGCCCTATCGGTGAGAAAATCAACGACTTGCTCTTCCACGGAGCTGCTGAATTCTTTGTTTGGTAAGATTAGTCAAAGCATAGTTGTAATCAATTGGATACATTGAGCCTCCTTCGGAATCTGTGCATTTATACTTTGCCTCCGCATCTCGAAACGTAATCCAAGCTCGCTGAGCTGCCCGGAGATTAGCATCGGAACGTGAGTTTGAAGACTTTATGATCTTCTGGTAAACAACATTCAGTTCATTGTCGACCTTTTTGTAATCCGCAGCGGCGATAGCACGCATTTCACTGGTTGATTGTGCTTCCGTCCGCTGAACGAGCACCCCTCCAACAAAAGCAAAGGCAATCAAGCCCAATATGGTGACTG